>JBAWXM010000103.1:0-14909 GCA_037144075.1 Lentisphaerota bacterium
ATTGGTTCGTATTCTGAGAGGCTGCCGATACCGGGGTATCGAAGGCCTCGAAGCGCGCGAATTAAGACTCAAAAGATCGCAACCGCTTTGCGGTTAATGTCTTGCGGCCGTCTTTTTCCGTTCCTTCTTCCGGCGATATTTATATCGCCTGTCAGTCGGATCGAAAAAATCCAATCCACAATCCTATTCATCTATGTTAAATTTTCAACCTTATAGAGTATAAACGCAACATTAATTGATATTATTGTGTTTCTTTTAAAAAAAAGCTCTTTTTATAAAAAACGGGCAGAACGCCGAAGCCTTCCACCCGTCCGTAATTAAACAAACTCTCTTATTTTACAGGCTCAATCCGGTCGAACCTGGTGAGCGGACGTAGAACTTCCGGAATAATGACAGAACCGTCAGCCTGCTGGTTGTTTTCCAGAATGGCGATAGCCACCCGGTCAGTTACCGCAGTCGCGCTGATCGTATGGACAAAATCTTTGTTGCCGTCTTTGTCTTTAAACCTGATGTTCAGGCGGCGCGCCTGGAAATCCGTCAGATTGGTATTGGACGTGACTTCGCGATATGTGCCGAATCCGGCAAAATATGCTTCAATGTCATACTTCTTGTAGCCCGGCGCGCCCATGTCGCCGACGCAGACATTCACCACGCGGTAGGGAATGCCGAGCTGTCTTAACAGGAGTTCTTCGTTTTCCAGGCAGAACTCATGATATTTCACCGAGTCTTCCGGGCGGCAGAATATAATCTGTTCGACTTTATGGAACTGGTGAACGCGGAAAATTCCGCGGGAGGCTTTGCCGTAGCTGCCGGCTTCCGTGCGGAAGCATGGAGTAAAAGCGGAATACATCAGCGGCAGTTTTTCGCCTTCCAGCAGTTCATCGGCATGATAACCGACCAGCGTCTGTTCGGAAGTTCCGATCAGCGCCAGATCCAGATCTTTAAGTCCGAAAGTCTGATCGGCAAAAAACGGCAGATAGCCGGTGCCGAACAGCGTTTTCTCCTTGGCGACGCAGGGTGTTAAAAAGGGGATAAACCCTCTGGCGCTTAGCTGCTGCTGAACCCAGAAATACATGGCATTGCATAGCTGCGCACCCTTCCCCTTCCAGTAATAGAACCCGGCCTGGGCAACTTTCGCGCCGCGCTGAGTGTCAATGATGTCCAGCATTTCGCCGAGTTCCTGATGGTCTTTGGGCTTGAATGCAAACTGAGGCAGAACGCCTTCTTTGCGTAATTCAAAATTATCGGCGTCATCCTTGCCGTCCGGAACCGATGCGTCAAGCATGTTCGGCAGCCAGCTCATCTTCTCATCAAGCTTGTCGCTGAGTTCGACCATCAGCGCTTCGAGTCGCACCAGTTCGTCTTTCATGCCTTTGACCTGTTCGCGGGCGTCCGGATTGTCGCGGCATTCTTTGCTCAGGCGGTTGCGCTCGGCGCGGAGAAGTTCGACTTTCTGCACGGCGGCGCGGTATTCGCTGTCAATGCGCACCAGTTCATCAATGTCCACGGCGCAGCCGCGGCGTTGGCAGTTCTTTTTGACCAGTTCAGCGTTTTCCCTGATAAGTTTTATGTCTATCATAGCAAAAACCTCTTAATTAAAAATGGGGAAGCGGAAAATTACGGGCAAAAGCTCTGACTTCTTCGCCGATAGATCTCAGCACGGCCTCATCGGCTTTGGCGGCAACCGCCCGGTCAATGAAATCTGCAATCTGTACCATTTCAGTTTCTTTCATTCCGCGAGTGGTGACCGCCGGAGTGCCGATACGGATGCCGCTGGTGACAAACGGTTTTTCCGGATCAAACGGAATCATGTTCTTGTTGACCGTAATCATCGCCTTGTCCAGCGAATTGGCGACTTCCTTGCCGGTGGCGGATTTCGGCCTGAGGTCAACCAGCATCAGATGGTTGTCCGTGCCGCCGGAGACGATCCGGAACCCGCGTTTCGCCAGTTCCGCCGCCAGCTTGGCGGCATTTTTAACCACCTGCCGCTGATACGCTTTAAACTCATCGCTCATTGCCTCTTTGAAACAGATCGCCTTGGCGGCGATAACGTGTTCGAGCGGACCGCCCTGGAGTCCGGGGAATACTTTGGAATTGATGGCTTTGATGTATTCCTCTTTGCAGAGAATCAGGCCGGACCGCGGACCGCGCAAGGTTTTGTGCGTGGTGGTGGAAACCACATCCGCGTACGGAACCGGGCTGGGATGTTCGCCGGTGGCGACCAGTCCGGCGATATGGGCCATGTCGACGAATACTTTCGCGCCGACTGAATCAGCGATTTCGCGGAATCTGGGAAAATCCAGCGTGCGCGGATAAGCGCTGGCGCCGACCAGAATCATTTTCGGTTTATTCTGCTCAGCCAGCCGGGCGACCTCGTCATAATCAATCATTTCGGTCTCTCTGCTGACGCCGTAAGGCACGATATTATACAGCATGCCGCTGAAATTCATCGGATGTCCGTGTGTCAGATGCCCGCCGTGGTCAAGGCTCATTGCCAGCACGGTGTCGCCAGGATTCACCAGCGCGAAATATACCGCCATGTTGGCCTGGCTGCCGGAATGCGGCTGCACGTTGGCGGCTTCGGCGCCGAACAACTGGCAGGCGCGTTCGACGGCCAGCGATTCCACCTCGTCAATGAATTCGCAACCATTGTAATAGCGTTTGCCGGAGTATCCCTCGGCATATTTGTTGGTCAGAACCGAGCCCTGGGCGGCGCGAATGGCGGCGCTGGTGAAGTTTTCAGACGCAATCAGTTCAATGCCGCTGGCCTGGCGGTCGGCTTCGCGGTCAATCATTCCGGCGATTTCCGGATCCGAGCTTCTGATGGCGGCAATATCATCGTAAGAATTTACTTCTATTTTTTCGAGCCGTCTGGCATGGCGCTTGTCATTGCTGAACGGAGTGGCCAGCCAGGCTTCGACGATATCCAGCGCCAGCGTGTCGTTCAGACGGTCGGCAGCCAGCACCAGCATATTGGTGCAGTTATGGTCGCGGCTTTTCTTCGCGATTTCCGGTTCTCCGGCAATCACGGCCCGGACGTTATGAAAACGGTTGGCGTTAATGCCCATGCCGACTCCGCTGCGGCAGATCAGCACCCCGCAGTCAGCCTTGCCCAGTGATACTGATCTGGCGGCGTCTCCGGCGAAATCCGGATAATCGTCCTGCGGATCAAAGGTGAACGGCCCGATGTCCGTAATTTTGATGCCTTTGCCGGAAAGGGCGGCAACGAGTTTTTTCTTCATTTCGAAACCGCCGTGATCCGTAGCTATGACCATTGTGAGCGGTTCTTTTCCGTACCAGTCTTTAATTTCGACCATGATGAACGTCTCCTTATGTAAAAAATTGAATCTTTCTTATTGTTTAATAACTTTATTATTTGTTCAAAATCCTGTCTATATCCAGGAATAAATTGTCCAATGCTTCTTTCATCTCTTCAAAACAGGCGCTGTATATTTCCTTGTCGCCGCCGAACGGGTCATTGACATTCCGCCCCTTGCCCCGGCTGCTGAATTCCATCAGCAGATGCGTCTTTTTTAGCGCCGCCGGTAATATTGACCCGACATGGAGACGGTGCGCCGTCGTCATCGCAACAATCAAATCAGCATCTTCAAGCAGTTTCGGCGTAAGCGTCGAACTGGAAAACCTGGAAAGGTCAATTCCATGTTCTTTCATTACCGCGACAGACTGCTCCGAGGAACCGGCACCGTCACAGGCAAATGTTCCGGCAGAACCTACTATAATATCATTGCGTCCCGCCGAATTGCACAGTTTGCGAAAATAACCTTCGCACATCGGGCTTCTGCAGGTGTTTCCCGTACAGATAAATAAAACTTTCATACCAGTATCTGCAACTCCTTTCCGGAACCGCCGGAAATGCCCCGCGGAACGGGAATTTTCAAAACCATCCCGCAAACCGTATTGCACTATCAACTCATTACGGATATTGTAAAAGATGTATTATAGCATTATAAATGAATAAATAAATCAAAAATTAACGAAATTTTCAATGATGGAACATAAAAACGACAGTAATTCAATAAAATTCCTGACCTCGGAATATGTATGTTTAGATTCAGTTGCAGACCTTTCCGGATGGCAGCGGGTTGAGCTTGATCTGGGGTGCGGGAAAGGCAATTTTGCCGTCGGCATGGCGCAGCGCCATCCCGGAACGCTGATGCTGGCCGCCGATCTGCTGGTCGGCAGAATGCGCAAACTGCACAAACGCATCGAACGTGAAAAAGTGACGAATGTGCTGCTGTTGCGGGTCGAAGCCAGAAATCTGCTCGGATACATGCTGCCGGACCATTCGCTGGACCGTCTGCACATTCTCTGTCCCGATCCATGGCCGAAAAACAAGCATCGCGGCAACCGCCTGCTATGTTCGGATTTTATGACCCACCTGCACCGGGTGCTGAAACCAGGCGGACAGTTTCATTTCTCCACCGATGACGTTTCCTATTTCAACATCATGTATGATGTGGTCGAAAAATCCGGACTGTTCGACGAAAATAATGAACTGCTGGCTGAGACCAGCGACATCAAGACCGATTTTGAAAAACGCTGGAATGCGCTGGGCAAGGAAGTAAACCATATCCTATGGGTTCGCCGTCCTCAGACAGACATTGGATTCGGGCATTAGGCCTGGTCCGCCGGTTCTGTTTCCGGCATTACTGCCGGATGCGCCACGTCATCATAGAATTTGGCGAAGCTGATAAGCATATATGGAGCCAGCCATAGAAATCCTATGCCAAAAGTCAGGATGCATAATAAAGCCCAGCCGATAAAGCGCAGATTCAGGCAGAATAGTTTCCATTTATTGCCGCGCATCATCTCCTTGCTCTTGCGGATTGCCTGTAACGGACCGATAGTCGGGTCTTCCGCGATAATGTAAAAAATCTGGGAATAAGCATAAGCGGCAATTATTCCGGGAATTATCAGCAGCAGCAGCCACAGAAACACAAATAAAAGCATTAACAAATAAGCTCCGAGCGCAACACCGAAATTCTGGAATCCTTCGAAAATCTGCGGCAGGCGCGGATTTTGATTTCTGGAAAGCGATAACGCAAAAATCGCCAGTCCCAAACTCATTGGACCGCCAATAATATATACTCCGATTGCGCCTGCCTTGGGTATCATTTGCACTGCAATCAGAATTACTTGCGCAACAACATAAGCGCCTATCGCCAGTCCCCATTGGCCTCTTAAAGATTCTCTCGCCTGAGCCATCAGATCCCGGTTTGCCGTCTTTGATAGTGAGTCCATTTTTCCCCTTTCATGATGTCTGGTTGTCTTAATGCTCATAAACGCTTGAACTGGAAGATAAAATTCCCCTTCTCTGGTAAAAAAATATAAGCAGTAAACTGTTTATGTCAAATGTCAAAGTCATTTAATTTCGGTAAACTTGAATCCCGCGTCCGGCGGAAATAGACAAAAGAAATTCCAAATCATCGGAGTAAAAAATTGTAATGCCTTGCGCAAAGCGGATTCCACCGCTAATTTATTATTCAGCAGGTTTAGCAAAACGGAGGTTCGATATGTTTGAAATAGATATTACGAGGAGTTTTTCGGCAGCGCACTGCCTGCAAGGCTATAAAGGCGACTGTTCGGCGCTGCACGGGCACAACTGGACAGTGCAGGCTGTGCTTAATGCGGAAAAGCTGGACCAGATAGGGATTGCCGTGGATTTTAAGAAGTTGAAACAGGAACTGGATGCCATCCTGGACGATTATGATCATACCAACATTTCGGAACTGGACGAGTTCAAGTCCATCAATCCGACCAGTGAAATTATCGCCCAGGTCATCTACCGTAAGCTGTCCGCAAAGATGAATGACAACAATGTCAAAGTAGCCAGGATAAGAGTTTGTGAATCCCCGGCTTCCGGGGCGACATATTTTGAATAGTTGAGGTAATTGCAAAAGAAGTCAGATACCATGAGTTCCCGCAGTGCGGGACTAGACTAACGTCCAGCAGTACATAAATCTGGATTTGAGTTAGAATTTCATTCTGAATTCTGAATTCCTGCAAAACGTGAGTTTTGCAATTGGCTCAGTTAACTGGAATTATCAATGAATCAAAGTAGAATATGGGTAACTGAAACTTTCCTGAGCATTCAGGGGGAATCCACCCATGCCGGAAGATTATGTTTTTTCATCCGGCTGGCCGGATGCAATCTGCAATGCCGCTATTGCGACACTCAATATTCGGCCAGCCTGACCGATGGGAAAGAAGAAACTCTCGATCTGCTGGTGGTAAAGGCGGTCTCGTCAGACGTCGACCTGGTTGAAATCACCGGCGGCGAACCGCTGACCCAGCCGGAAACGGTTCCGCTTTGCGAGAAACTGCAGGATGCCGGAATGACCGTGCTGGTCGAAACGAACGGTTCCATGCCGGTATGGGAACTGCCGGACGGCGTGATCCGCATTCTGGACTGCAAGACTCCGTCCAGCGGTGAATCCGACCGCAATCTATACAAAAACTATGATTTTATAACGCCGGTTGACGAAGTAAAATTCGTTATTGCCGACCGGAACGATTATGATTTCTCGTGCAAGATTATCCGCGAATATGATCTTGACTCAAAAACACTGAATCTGCTGTTCAGTCCGGTCTGGGGCAAAATCGAACCGCGGCAACTGGCGGAATGGATGATCGCCGACCGGCCGCCGGCCAGGTTCCAGTTGCAAATGCACAAACTGATATGGGGACCGGATAAAACGGGGGTATAGAAATAAAGTTCTAAAGTTCTAAAGTTCTAAAGGTTCTAAAGTGCAGGAGATAAAACGGGGATGTGACTCCACTTTTACCGCTTTAAATCCCGCCTCCGGGGGGGACCAGCTGCTCCGGCTCGCTTTCAACTATAAGTGGCACTCAGTTCATCACTTTCCAGAATAAGAGGATAAATGAAATTCCTGATTCTGTCAGTCCGCTCCAGAATTTCTTGACAGTCCTCCTGACTGATGTTCTCTGTTCCGTATTCATATCTGGAATAAATGAAAAACACCACAACTACGTCTTTAGCCAGTTGCAGATCATGAATATTTAATGAAGCGCCATATTCAAACAATTCGGCATTGTGCTGGCGCGGATATTCAGCCAGAACCAGCAGTTCGCGCACCGTTAGATAGCACAGCCTGACAGTTTCAACCGGATCCGCCGCGGCGGAATCCGCCGCGCGTCTGAACCATTGGCGGCAATTTTTCAGCAAGCGGCGCCGATAAAAATATTTTTCCAGTATTTTTACCTCCATAAACAGCGCGATAATGATCATAAACAACGGGAAAACCACTGCCCAGTGACGCTTGGCCCATAGATAAAAATAGTAGATCTTATCGCCGGCTTTTTTAATCATTTTTTCAAAAGACGCCTTGATATCATCATATAGAGTCTTAAACTTCTCAAATCCTTCGCCTTTGACGTTGGGCATCGCGCTATTAAGCATATTGCGGAGTTTTTCCTGAACTTTTTCAGGCGCCATTGCGGTTTCAACCAGCGCTTTTTCAGCAATATTCAGATTGGAATCTGATTGTTCAAGACTCTCGAAGAAACCTTTTCTGATTGTGGCCAGCGTCTGTTTTGTAAGTTCCGGCGGCATTACGCGCCAGCTGTCGCCGAAAGGGTCTCTCAGGCTGCCGATGGCGAACGGAGTTGTATCTGAAATTATTTCGCCGGGCGGCGTGGCGTCAAAAGTGATCCAGCCCATTTTTTCAATGTATATCTGGGTCCATGCATGGGCATGATATTCATGAACTTCAAAATAACCGGTCAGAGCATTATAGTTTCCCGGCGAAAATCCGGTGGCCACTCTGGCTGGCAGTCCGACGAGTCTGGACATGACTGTCAGCGACGAAGCGAAATACTCGCAATGGCCTTCGCGCAAGTCGAACAGGAAAAAATCCGCCGCCTCGCGCCCGGCTGGAACTTTCCGCGAAAATTGTTTATATTGAAAATTTTCCCGGAGATAATTTCTCAGTATGATCGCCTTTTCAAACGGTGTCTGTACATTCTGGGTCAGCCGTTTAGTCAGCAGTTTAAGCCGCCGGCTGATTTGGCTGCGCGGCAGTTTTAGATAATGTTTCTGCGGCAGTTTTTCAATCCAGTAGGTGATTCCGTCATCTTTTTCGTTGTCCTTTTTTACGTCCGGCAAATACATTTCCGACGACGCCTGGTACTTGAACGGCAGCGCCGGATAGTTTTTATCTCTCAGCCAGCCATGATAAAAGTTGGATTCGATTATAGAACTGGAGCGCACGCCGGCATTCTCGAAAAAAACCGGACGGTAAGCGGCATAAAGCTTGTTGCTGATCCACTTTTCGATGATGAAATTCTGTTCAATATTGTTGCTGATCACTTTGGTGGTTAAAGATGTATCTCTGGCTCCGCCTTTGTTTTTCAAATCTTCCGAGATTATCCACTCATTGCCGTCATAGTCGTCATACAACTGCGCCAGCCAGTAGAGCTTTACAGGAGACTTTACCCTGAATATCATATCTTTGCCGGGAGGGCTTGCACCGCCGTTGCCGGAGCTGCTCATGGATTCCGCATTCTTTACTGTCATTGGCGCGCCGGTTTTGCCGACGGAAGTCGGAGTCCCGGTCTGCACTTCCATTCTGCCTTTTTCTGATTTCTTAACTTTTTCAGGCTTGAACCAGAGCGTGAACTCCGGCATGTCCGATTCATTATCAGTGCCGAAAGATACATCGAAAAGTCCGCCACCAGACTTCCCCTCTGTAGGGAAAATCGAAAAAACAAACCAGAATACCAGGCCGCTTATAATAATATGGATCAGGATATGGGGCCAGTTGCGCCTAAGTACGCCGGGCGGCGAAAGAATTCCAGGCTGTCCGGAAAGAGAGCGCGTTCTGGTGCTGTACAAAATCGCCATTGCCAGCATCAGCGCGACAAAGAAAATTACAATAAAAATAGCTCGCGGCAGCAGTGCGCCGTAAACTAGCAGAAACATGCTTATCAGCAGAATATAATCATAGTCCTCCCGCCGCTGGGCAAAAACAAAGCAAAGTCCGACAATGCAGACGGATTCAACTAAAACTTTGTCCAGCTGGACGTGATAAACCATCCGGTAGAAGAACCAGCCGCCAGCCAGCAGAACAATACTTAGTTGAATTAAAAAACGGTAATTGCTGCTGATGGTGCGATAAGAAACATAGGCCATCAGGCCGCATGGAATCAGCGCAATCAATAACGCGAGCGTCAGACCGGGATGCCCGTGCTGCCACAATGCGGATATGATACTCAATCCGTAAAAAACAATATAGGCGGGATGAAAAGACAACCTTGAAGGGCGATGCCACTGCATGCCGTCTAAAGGCTTCTCTTGTTTTTTAAAGTCTTTGTTATTCATTTCTCAGCATCCCGGAAACATCTGTTTCAAAAGTCGCCACATATGGAGTAACCGCCCCTGACGAACTAGTTTTAATTTTGCCTTTTTTGATTTTTCTAGGCAGTTCAGGTTCAATAATCATCGGAAAATATTCTTTCGGTGCATATATCCACCGGATTTCGATTCCACGCTCCATCAGCGCTTCAAAGCGCTGATGCAGATTATCCGGCTCGGACATTGTCAGGCAGTAAAGAATGGAATTTGCAAAAATATGCTCAAGCTCTCCGTCCAGAAGTTCAATAAACGGCACTTTCTGCGGTTCCAGCACCGCTAGAGCATTGATTATTTTTGTTTTGACGCCGGCGGCATCGCCGTGCAGCCGGATAACTGTTGCGCCGGGACCGTGGGTAATGAACTGAATGCGGCAGTACATTTCCGCCAGGTAACCTGTTATTGAAGACGCTGTTTTAAGCAGAAACTCAAAATTGTTGTCATTGTGGTCAATTCCGATACTTGATAATTCCGCATCCAGCAGAATATTAACTTCATCAACCGTATTGGCTTCAAATTCCTTTACCATCAGGCGTCGTTTTGAGGCGCTGGCTTTCCAGTGAATAAACCGCACTTCATCATAGCTGCGGTATCCGCGAACTCCGAAAAATTCCTGGCCCTGCCCGGAAATTCCCAGCAGCCGTCCTTCCACGGCGGGCATTTCCCTTTTCTTGAGTTTGATCGGCAGCCATGTCAGCGGCACAATTTCCGGATAAATCATGATTGCGCCAGGCAGCGTGAATATCCTTTTTGAACAGAACAATCCGGCCGGATCTCCGCCGATAAGTGTGATTTTCTTCATTTTATAATATCCGCGCGAAGCTGCGAACATCCAGCGGTTGACAACCAGTTCCTCGCCCGGCGCCAGCGGCGGTGCTGGATAATTATTTCTGCCGCCTTCTACAAAAGAACAAGCTTCACGGATTACGATTGACTGGCGGTAGCGTCTGGCGCGGTTAATCAAAGTAACCGGCATGAAAACCCGGCGGCCGCGCTCGCCGTCCTGGTTCGGCACCCGCTTGATCTCAATTCCATAGAGGGAAAACATCGCCAGCAGGAAACTGGAGATAACTATTCCGCTCAGGCTGGAAGCTGTCAGCGCGGTAGCCAGACCGACATTGACCAGAGCCACCATAACGCTTCCAGCCGTAAAAAACAGGAAAACTACTCCCCGTGATGTCGGCAGGATCAAATTCATAGACCTTTTTCCTCATTGGCCATCGGAATTGATTCAAGAATACTGTCCAGAACGTCGCCGACGCTGTGCCATTCCCCCTGGTAGCGCATTTTCAGCCTGATTCTGTGGGCCAGAACAGGCTTGACCATTTCACGTACATCGCGGGGAATGACATACTGCCGTCCGTAGTAGGCTGCGAGGCTCTGACTTACCCGCATCAGCGCCAGCGACGATCTGGGGCTGCAGCCGTTGGTAAGCGCCGGATGGCTGCGGGTGGCGGCGGCAATCGTCACAATATAACTCCGCACTTCGTCGGAAATGTGAATTTTGCGCACTACCGAGTGCGACCGGACAATATCGCTGGCCTTCACGACATAGGATATTTCGTTCAGCGGATGAGAAATTGTCTGCGAACGCAGAATGTCTTTTTCCACTTCCTGTGAAGGATAGCCGATTGAAAGCCGCATCATGAAACGGTCAAGCTGCGGCTCCGGCAGCGGATAAGTGCCGTGATAATCGTCAGGGTTCTGGGTTGCAATAACAAAAAACGGTTTCGGCAGCACATGCGGATGACCGTCAATTGTCACCACCGATTCCGACATGCACTCCAGCAGGCTTGACTGTGTCCGTGGCGTTGTACGGTTGATTTCATCCGCCAGGATGATGTTGCCGAATATCGGACCCGGCATGAATTTGAATTCTTTTTTACTTTCGTCGTAAATGGACATCCCGGTAATATCCGAAGGCAGCATATCCGGAGTAAACTGAATCCGTTTATATACCCCCTGGATCGATTTGGAGATGGCTTGCGCCAGCATGCTTTTGCCGACTCCCGGCGCATCTTCGATCAGTATATGCCCGTCGGCAAACAGACAGACGATAATATCCCTGATTACTTCCGGCTTGCCTTTAAATACCACGGCAATATTATCTTCGAGCTGCTTGATTATGACTTTCATGTATTCAAAAGAACAGCCTTCGTCAAGCCCGACCCTGGTGCTGGTGCCGGATGTATTGATATGCGACGGATTGTCCGGATCGTTAAACACGATCATGGTTGAGCCGGCCTGAATCACGTCCATGTGTTTGATTTCACGCCTTTCCTGTACCGGAGAGGCATTCAGAAACGTTCCGTTTACGCTTTTAAGGTCTTCAATAAAAAACTTCTCGCCGTCTCTGGATATCCGGGTATGCTTTCTGGAAATATCGTTTTTGTCTATTACGATGTTACACTCCAGTCCGCGTCCGATGAAAAATTCATCTTTTGTCATCGGATATTCGCGACTGCTGCCGGATCCTTCCTGGACGGTAAATGTCGGCACGTTCATAATATTACATCTCCGTAAATTAGTATTTTTCCCCTCTGCGGAAATCCCCCAGGTCATTCATATTCTCTGTGCGTCCGAAAATTTAACATAGATTGCGAAGATTTTGAGAATTGGTTCGTATTCTGAGAGGCTGCCGACACTGGCGGTGTCGAAAGCCTCGAAGAGTGCGAATCCAGACTCGAAAGATCGCAACCACTTTGCAACTAGCGTCTTGCGTCCGTATTTTTCCGTTCATCCTTTATGCGATGCGGGTATCGCCTGACGGTCGGATCGAAAAAAAACAATCCACAAATCCTGCTCGCCTATGCTTAAATTTTCAGGCGTGCAGAGTATAAATTCCGCAATTTAGTATCTGTCCTGTAAAAACAGCCAATACCGCAACAACATTAAAGATAGAACCGGAAAACCAATCCCGCAAGGAAAAATCTTAAAATCCTTTACACATCCTGTCCAATGCCTGAGTCATCAGTATATTCGTATACATGCGGAAGAGGCAAAAGCCTGATTATGATGCAACGCTTCAGCCTTTTTTCATATTCTTAAGAATAATATCGATGAATGCCTGTTTCTTATAGGGTTTGCCGATAAAGTCGTCAAATCCGGCTTCTTTATAACGGGTCGTCATGGGAGACAGCACATGTGCGGTCTGGGCGATATATTTAACCTGCCGGCCGGAATACTTTTTCTGCAGCCATTGCAGACACTCAAATCCGTCAGCGTCCGGCAGGGAGATATCAATCAGCACGGCATCCGGCGTTTTGCATTTCACGCATTCTTTGCGCATTGCGGCAAAAGTGTCAACAACCTTGAAGTTAGCGCCGGCGTCGGTTAGTATCTTCTCAACATATTTGATATTAAAGGGTTCATCTTCAATGACAAGGATATTCAGACCGGCAAGAGTTGCAGGACTTTCAATCGCGATATTGACCGGCGGCGGTTCCGCCACAGGAATGCCTGACACGCTTACCGGGAATGTTATTGAAACAACAGTCCCCTGGTTTTCTTTACTCTCGATTCTGATTGAGCCGTTGAGTTTTTCCAGCAGCCGGTGAACAATTGTCAGGCCCAGTCCGGTGCCGCCGTATTTCCTGACGGATGACTGGTCCGCCTGATAAAACGGCTGTATCACTTTGTGCAGTTTCGCCGCCGGAATCCCGATGCCGGAATCCATTATTGTAATCAGCAGATGATCGCTGGCGAAATCTGCGACAACGCTGATCCCCCCCTGTTCAGTGAATTTTACGGCATTGCCTACAAGATTAAACAGTATCTGCGTCAATCTGCGACAGTCACCGGAAACTTTTTCCGGCAGATTATGTGATTTAAAGCTCAGGGAGATGTTTTTCTCTTTAGTTTTGTAAATAAATGGATTCAGGCTCTGTCTGATATGCTCATCCGGCGAGAAATCTTCAAACAAGCTGGTGAAATGCCCTGACTCAATACTGGATATCTCCAGAATATCATTGATTACATCCCGCAGCGACTCTCCGCATTGCTCGATTACATGAAGATATTCCTTAAATTTGCCGCCATTGGGAATATTGTTCAACGGCAGTTCTTCGGCAAGCATGCCGGAGAATCCGAGAATTCCATTCAATGGAGTCCTGATCTCATGGGACATGGTGGACAGAAATTCGCTTTTTGCCCGGTTGGAGGATTCGGCTTCATCTTTCGCCTTGCGAATTTCCGCTTCTGTGCGGATCCGCTCAAGCGCAATGCCGATGCTGGAGCCGATGTCTTCCATAAAATTAATAAAATCCGGCGTTATCATGTTCCGGCGTTTATCGTTAAGCTGCAATAATCCGATAATCTCCGTTCCGGAGCGCAAGGGAACCAGGGCCATGGATTCATAGCCCGCCTGCTTGCAGTGGTTGCGGCTTCCACCGTAACAATTTATTTTCTGTGTAACTTCTTCCTGCATCTCTGATATGCTGTTGGTCCAGAAACTGCCGCCCGGAGAAAAACAGGGTAATGCCGGATTCGTTCCGGCTTTAAGCACTATTCCGCAAACACATGCCAATGCTGGCGCGCCGTTTTCATCCCGGCAAATTTTACCATCAGGGCCGTGAGCGCACAGATACCGGTCCCGCTCGATGAATTCACGGGCAAAACCAGTGGACGTATGATACGGATAATCATTGCCTTCCCGGATGCGGATGCCGATGGCCTCCATACCGGAAAATTGTCTAAACAGCAGCAAAAGCTGCTCTATAATATCTGCGCGGCGCTCATTCTGGTTCAACAGAGACAGTACTTGTTTGGAGAATCGTTGTTGATCGTCAGTTATTTTTCTTCTGGTAATATCTGTATCGGTTCCGCGATAGCCCAGCAAATCGCCATTTGCATCCAGTATTGGAGATCCGTTGGATTCCAGAATCACTATCTGTCCATTCTTATGCGGAACTGGACTGATAAATTTCTTAATCGGCCGTTTGTCGGCAAATATCTCAAACGCCACGGATTTTAACTCTTCGCGTATTCCCGGCTGCAGAAGGTCAAAGAAGGTCTTTTTGCCGATTAATTCATCCGGCGTGTATCCAAGCACATTTTTAACGGCGTCGCTGATGTAGGTAATTTTACCCGATGCATCAAGTTCCCAGATCATATCAACCGCATTTTCCGCAATATCTTTAAACCGGCTTTCGCTTTCTCTCTGTTTCTCCTCCGCCTGTATTCGTGCAGTTACATCTGAAAAAATTGTGGCGAACTGATTTTTCCGGGGGCTGAAAGCCCATACTTCAAAATACTTATTTAATTCCCTGGAATAATTCTGATATGATTCAGGGATGCCGGTTTTAGCTACCTTTCCGTATAGATCCACCCAGTATTGCTCAATGCCCGGCAATACCTCCTTTGCGGTTTTTCCGATAACTCCGGCGGCAGAAATCCCGGTCAGTTTCTCAAATGCCGGATTTACCTCCAGATAACGGAAGTTGGTAAGCTTGTCTTCATTATCATACTAAAGTTTTCCTGTTTTTGAATCTATCTACCGAACCGGAGTCTGACATTCGAC
>JBAWXM010000104.1:0-14879 GCA_037144075.1 Lentisphaerota bacterium
GAGTCGGCTGTCCAAAATGCGGACGGTTGTCCGGGTTATTCTGCTGGCGCAGGGGTGTCCAAAATGCGGTTAGGCGTTGTCCAGAATGTGGGATGCGGGTGACGTGTCACAAGTTGAATATTGCTTTGATAGAATTATATTGAATCCTGTTCTTATCTGTTTGTCTGTTCCGGATTTAAAACTATAATTTTTACATGATAATAAAATAGAGGAGGTTTTATGCAGAACGAGGCTTGCTGGATACCGTTTGAGGCGATGGAACGCTTTATGAAAGACGTGTTCATGGGCATCGGGGTGCCGGAAAAGGACGCGGAAGTTTGCGCCGATGTGCTGATCGCCGCCGATAAGCGCGGAATCGATTCGCACGGCATCGGCCGGCTGAAACCGATATATTACGACCGGATCAAAGAGGGCATCCAGAATCCGGTGACTGAATTTGAAATTATCCGGGAAGGCCCGACCACGGCGGTGATTGACGGCCATGACGGCATGGGCATGGTCATTGCCAAACGCTCCATGCAGATGGCAATCGACAAGGCTAAGAAATACGGCATGGGCATGGTTGCGGTCAGGAACTCCACGCACTACGGCATCGCCGGATATTATGCGCTGATGGCCGCCGACAATGATATGATCGGCATCACCGGCACCAACGCCCGCCCGTCCATTGCCCCGACTTTCGGGGTGGAGAATATGCTGGGAACCAACCCGCTGACCTTCGCCATGCCGACTGACGAAGCCTTTCCATTTTTCCTGGACTGCGCCACTTCGGTTTCGCAGCGCGGCAAAATCGAAGTTTATGACCGCATCGGCAAAGAACTGCCGCCGGGCTGGGTCATCGGCGAAGACGGCCGGACCCGCACAGACACCCATCAAATACTGGACGACCTGATCAAAGGCACCGCCGCGCTGACGCCGCTCGGCGGCATCGGCGAAGACGGAGGCGGCTTCAAGGGATACGGTTACGCCACTGTCGTCGAAATCCTTTCCGCCGCGCTCCAGCAGGGCGCATTCCTGAAAGGCCTGCTGGGATTCAATGCCGACGGCTCCAAGCGGCCTTATCATCTGGGACACTTCTTCATCGCCATTGATATTGCCGCATTCATCGAACCGGCGGAATTCAAACAAGCTTCCGGCGAGATACTGCGCCAGTTGCGCAACTCGAAACGCGCTCCGAGGGAGCAGAAAATCTACACCGCCGGCGAAAAAGAGTACCTGAACTGGCTGGAACGCCGCGACAAAGGCGTGCCGGTCACGCCGGCGCTGCAGAAGCAAATGCTTCAGCTCAAAAAAGAGCTAAATCTGCAACAATATAAATTCCCATTTGAAACAGGAGCATAAGCCAAAATGTTATGGATCGCTCACCGGGGGGAATCGTTTGACGCTCCTGAAAACACCCTGTCCGCCTTCCGGCTGGCTACGCAAAGCGGCGCAGACGGCATCGAATGCGATATTCATCTGACGCTTGATGGCGAAGTCGTCTGCATCCATGACGCAGATACAAGGAGGACGTCAAACGCTGCATTCAGGATATCAGAAACATCATTTCCTGAATTACGGAAGATAGATTTCGGCAGTTGGAAGGATGCGAAATGGCAGGGCGAGAAAATCCCGCTGCTGTCAGAACTGCTTGACATCGTCAAACCCGGCATGAAAGTCTTTATCGAAATCAAAAGCGATCCGGTCATCATCAATGCGCTGAAGCCAATCCTGAAAGAATCCGGTCTGGCGGATGACCAGATTATAATCATTTCATTCGACCAGGCAGCCATTGTTGAAGCAAAAAAGCTGCTGCCGCAGCACAAAGCCTGCTGGCTGACCGGTTACGATGAAAACCGCAACCCGTCCGCTGGAGAGATTATCGATATTCTGCGCCGGACCGGCGCGGACGGGGTTGATTCCCACTGTGCTGATTTCATCAATGCCGAATTCGTGAGAAAAATCCATGATGCTGGATTCGAATTTCACGTCTGGACGATTGACGATCCGGAAAAAGCGGCCAGATTCAAGGCGCTGGCCGTTGATTCAATCACCAGCAACCGCGCCGGATTCCTTAAGTCTCGATGACCATACCATTCAATACACTTAGGAACTGTCACAAAATAACCTGTTCTTTTCTATGTCCTTCCGGCTGTTTTTTGTGCCGCTTGTTTGTTACATACCTACTCAGGCAACCCCAAAATCAAACCGGAATTACTGTCTGCCCGGTTTGTTTTGGTCTGTGGAAAAATGGAATGTACACTTTATTAGTTTTTTCTACGAATCAGGAAGTCTGAATTTCAAAAGTATTTAGCTTTTGCCTGTTAATAACTTTTTTTTGCATGTCAAAACCATTTTGACACGTCCAATACGATTTTTTCCTGAAGAAGTTGCTCAAAACTTGATTTTTGAATGTATCTCTCCATTTCCGGAATTTCCGATTTTTCAAAATTCTCGTTGTATAATCAACACAACTTATTTCAATTCAACATCTTGAACAACTGCTACACCGCAATAAAATTATCCAATAAGGCTTTTCACTATTTCAATAAAATCCACCAAATCTTCATCACTAACTCCTACGAAATACAAAAGGCCGTTTTTATCTTTCATCTCCTCCCGAATTCTTGAAATTTTACTTTTGAAAAATGAAAGTCGTAATTCTTTGGTCGAGCCTAGTTTTTCAATTGGCGTTTCAGTGGCAAGAAACAGCCTGTTCTTAAAATATGTGTCATAATTGTCCAGAAAAAAATCAGGACCATATTGATTGTTGAGGCCGATGACAAAATCAGCATCCGAATATGCTTGCAAAAGCTGTAGACCCTGGGTTTCATTCATAACGCAATAATGACAAAACAGTGGCGATGCGAAATGTTTCGATAGGATTTCCAAATATTTAAGATCGAATTCCCATATTTGTTCATTACTCATATTTATACTTGAATCGTCACCGATAAAAATGCCGGGCAAGGGAAATCCATTCGGTGAAAAACCGTCCTGCACCGGCGTTCCTATTCTGTCATGAATGAATTCGAACGCCATAATGAAAGCTTCTGTAACTCTTTTCAGCAATTCATGAACTGCTGCAGGATTATCATAAAGGTCAAGATAAATATCCGTTCCGCGTAAAATCATTGCGTTGCCGAACGGACTGAGTTTATGTGGTGGTATAATCCTGACACCTTCAGGACAATGCTCCATAAAGTAGTCCAATGTTTTAAGAAAATGCTGCCACATGGGATTGTCCGAAGTGGGTTTTTGCATATTCTTTACTTCGGCAATGTTGTCCAATACATGTTCAATCCACGGACCGCCGTCAATATCCCCAAGTCCTGCACCGAACATTGTCGGAATTATTGCATCACCGTAGTCGACTAATAGAAAAGGGAAATTACCGCATCCTGCCGCCTCGTTTCGTTCAATTCGCGCCATCTGAGCTTCAATGCTTTTTTGCGGATAATCCCAATACCGGCTTTTGGGAGAAAGCCATTGACCGGAATTTATATGCACGCACACCTTGCCCGTATTATTCCAACTCAGCGCCTCCAAAGAAGACTGGATTGAATTATTGCGGCTTTGCAGATATTTATCCATAAGTTTATTCTGTCTCATTTTATATTTTACATCACTACTGTCCGGTAAACTTTTAACGAAATTATCGTAAACGAGAACCGCGTATATATTAAATAAGGAATTGATTATTTCAAAAACTTTTCCGGTCGCGCAATTTGACGAACTCGTCCAGCATCGCCATAAAATTGTCATATTTAGTTCCGAACGCAATTGAGTGACTTGGGCCGAGGATGAATCCTGGAGCGTCTTTGGCATCTTCAAAACATCTGCGCACTTCGCGCCTGGCATCGTCAGGCGTGCCGTCAATCAGCCATTCCAGCGCCACCGCACCCCACACGCAGAGATGGCCGCCGTAGCCTTTGACCAGAGTTTTCACGCTCATGGCGGAATTCGTCTGGATTGACTCATAAGCGTCAATGCCGCCGTCAACCAGCATGTCCATGATCGGCAGATTATTGCCGCAGTTGTGCAGAATCACCTGCGGCACATATTGTTTTATATGCTGTATTCGTTCCCGGTAATATGGAAAGCAGAGTTCGCGGAACATGGACGGCGAAACCAGCGGGCCGTTAGTGCCGGCCATGTCGGATTCAGTCAGCACTCCGTCAACTCCGGGACGGATATAATAATCATCCAGAAAATTCTGCTGAAAAACCCGCTGCTCGTTGAAGGCCTTGATCTCGTCAGGCTGCAGCGCCAGCGTCATCAGTCCTTTTTCGGTGCCGTCCAGCAGCGGGATCGCAACCAGTCCGCCGGAGAAACCGGCGATATACCTGTCTTTGCCGAATGTGGCGACCAGATGGTCAGCGTATTCAAAACAGGACGGGTCCGGAATGGGCGGAAGAGTACGGGCGGCAAACTCCTCAACCGTATATTCTTTCAATTCATCAGAACCCTTGAAATTGGGAATAAGCGCCACATCATTGGCATCCGGCGAGAATTTCCAGATGCTGCCATCAGCTTCCTCATAGGTATTCTCATCGATTTTGCGGGGCGGATTTTCCGGTTTAAAACCTTTGGGCGGCACCGCTACGCCATCCATCTGCCCCTCCTTGAAAGTCAGCAGATCAGCGCAGTCTATCTTTTTATAGAAGTCCGTGATATCGGCTTTCATGCTCCCCACGACTTCATCGCGACGTCCTTCCCAGTAGGCGATTTTCTGCGCCACACGGTTACGGAGATATGTAGGGCGTCCGATTACCTTGGAAATAGTATCATGGTCAACCAGATAAAAACCCAGCGGCACCCGGTCAACCGGCTGCTTGGCGATGGCGGCTCTGACGCGTTCTTTAGAATTCATAAATCCTCCTTTTAACAGAAATTTAAAACCGGTATTCAAATTACCGGGCTTTCACATATTTGCAAACTATCAACGAAATCCGGCCATGACGGCTTTAAGTCCGGGAGTATCCCGGGCAAGCTGCTTTTCAATATCAGCTTGAGTGTAAAGCGTGTAACCGGAACTCTTTTTTGCAGCGAAATCCAGCGTCAGCGCCGCCCATTCCTTGCCGTTCACCGGAATCAGGACACCTTCCACCAGCGCCTGCGCGGAATAGCCGTTGTTGTGGAACCAACCTCCACACCGTCGAAGAACGTGTTGTCAAAATCATCAACGGTGCCCGGGGAGAGGATCAAATCGCGGCCTGCTCAGTCGGCCGGAACCTTGACCGCGCGACGAAAAACCATTCAACGTCTCCTGCCCAGGCATCGCCATAAGTCCCCCATTTGCCAGGCACCACGACCTCCTACATTCCGGTTTCATCGGCATTTACGGCAATCAAAGTCCTTGCCCGGTCGCTGATGCCTGAATCTTTATGGGCTCCGGCCGGACTGGCCGCCGGCAGCGGCATCGTCAATATGGCTTTCCATTTACCGTCCAGGAACACCTGGCGTTCCGGCGTCTCCAGCGTCCTTGATGTTAATCCCGGCCCAAAAGGCCGTATCGTCATGGCAATTCCAAAAGGCCGAATCGGTTAAGTATAAATCCCCCGGCTCGCTGCAGACTTCCAGCAGGACTTCCCGGCCCGCAAACGGTGACAGGTCAATCTCCAGCTCCGTCCAGCCGTCCGTGCCCGGAGCTTTCTCTTTAAACTCCTTCCGGAGTTCCTCCGCCTTCTTCGGAGTAATGAGTTTCCTGTCCAGATCATTCCCGATGTTCCTGCCAATGAACTGCCGGTAGATTCGTCTGCCGTCAACCTGTACCGACAACGGCCATTGACCATTGACTTGACCGGCCACCGTCAGCTGTAACACGGTTTTTCTGCCGACCGGAATACTGATCTTGCGGCTCAGCACGCATGGTGTGCAGTTGTCAAAAGGAAACGTGACAAAAACGTTTTTCCGTCCGCGCACTTCAGAATTAATCCCGCAGACTAAATTCCGCGAACGGGGCGCGCAATATGTAATTGCCCAGCCGGGAGCAAATGTTTGAAGCGCTTTTCTCACGGATTCAGGTGCGATGGCGGCGGTAATCTGCGCCATCTCAGCCTCAGTAAATTTGCTGTTCGCAACAGGACCAGGAGCCCAGCCGGATTCCAGCATGGATGGTTTCACAGTTTTAACCGGAACGAGAAAAATTTCGTCGCCGCTGGCATCTTTTTCGATTTTTCCACCACCTTTAAGGATCGCCTGCCGGGCGAGTTTTTCACTGACGGCAATAAGCGCCGGAAAGTTGTAGGCTGTGTATTGGAAAAGAGTTTTTTCGTTCAAGCCTTTGGTAAAGCGGTCGGGGATATTCGAGTCGCCGTTCCGGGTGAAGACGATGCCGCCGGCGCTGGACGGATTGCAGTCGGAATCTTTGCCGCAGCGGGTCGCAATAATAATGGTTTTGTCAAGGTCGCCATTGCCGTAAAGCAGGGCGAGAACGACAAAAGCGCCGTTGATTCTGGCATCAACGCTCCCGCTGGACTGACGCATGTACTGCGGCTTCTGCCAGTATTTTTCGTTACAGATCCGCCAGGCGTTCTCCCATTCCGGGACATCCTTGTACCAGCTCAGGATATCGCCAACCATGGAGGCATACTGGGACCCGGGAGGAATGGCCCGCAGGCCGGCCCTGACAATTTTCTCCATGTCTTTCTCGAAGAACGCTTCAGCATACATTGCACCGATAAACTGGCCGCCATAAACACCTTCGCCATAATTCACAACGCGGCCGAACTTTTCCCCCAGCGCGATAACCGTACCGGGCATTCCGGGCGCGATAAGGCCGGAGTGATCGGCCTCGATCTGATAATCAATGGCATTCGGACAATTATTGAATTTGGGGTGGCTGGAATCAGGCGGGGCAATCCCCCTGCGCAGATTTGTCCGGGCGGCGGCATTGGCACACCAGAGTGCGTAACTGGTGTTGGCAAAGTCAATCCCGGCCTGACGGATGGAACAGTCCAGTCCGTATTGCTCCATAGTGCGGATAAACGTCATTTCAACGTAGAGGTCATCCTGCCCGAAGGCGTTGCTGATCATTTCAGGCTTCCACTGCGGCATTTTTTCTTCGGGAATGATAGAGTTGTTGTATTTTAATTCGGTGGATGCGCCCAGGGCGACGCCAACCATCTGGCCGATCCAGCCGGCTTTCATTCTGGCGCGATATTCTTTAACCGGCAGCCGACGATATGCGGGCTGGTCATCCGCGCAAGCGTATTCCGCGCCAAAAATGAGTAATATCCCGGTCCAAACCATCGCAGCCTTGTAAAGATTTAGTCCCGAAAAGTTGTTACACCCGAAAAAAGTTGAACTTTTTTCGGGCCGACTGGTTTGTTGTTCATGTTTCAGCATCTTCTTTGACCTCTTTCAATTTTTTTGTTAAAAATCTATTGACAAAAACTACTAGTGATTAATTGCGTAAGTTTGAGACGTTATCTCTAATTTGCGCCTCCTTCACTTGGTGTTTACGCCATTAGAATGGTTTGGGATTCATGGAATAACCATCAATGATTTTTTCAATTGATTTTTGTTTTTACGGGTTCATGGCTGACGGAAAAGCAAACCGTCCTGCCGGGAGATTTTTCCCGGCAACTTGCCGTCATTCGTCCTCCTGTTTTTCAGCCATTCTCATTTTAACTCAACTTTGCAGGGCTAAATCTTTATTAAAATAAGCATCTATTTCTTTCAGCCGCGGGGCTGATGTCTGTGCGCCGAGCCGCGTGACGGAGATGCCCGCCGCCTTGCTGGCGAAAACTGCCGCCGCTTCGAGTTCCAGGCCGCTGCCCAGGCCAACTGCAAGCGCGCCGTTGAAGGTGTCGCCCGCCGCCGTGGTATCTACTGCCTTGACCTTGAAGGCCGGCACCAGTCCGCTGAAACTTTCAGAATGCACATAGGCACCCTGCGAACCGAGCGTGACAATGACCGCTCCGGCACCCATTTTGCGAAGTTCCCGCGCCGCCTTTTCCGCATCATCAACATTCTCCACCTTGATGCCGGTGAGAAGTTCAGCCTCGGTTTCATTGGGCGTAATGATGTCCAGTTTCGCGAGCAGTTTGCCGGAAAGTCTCTGCGCCGGCGCGGGATTAAGAATCACGGTCTTGCCTTTGCCGCGCCCCAGCATCGCTGCGTATTCAATTGTCGCCATCGGGGTTTCGAGCTGCATCAGCAGGATATCCGCCGCTGCAATCTGCTCCATGGCGCTGTCAACATCCGCCGGACTCAACGCATTGTTCGCGCCGGGCGCGACGGCAATGCAGTTTTCGCCATTTTCATCCACCATGATAGCGGCCGCTCCGGACGGCTGTTCAGGATCAACTGCGATGAAGTCAGTATTGATGCCCTCGTCCTTAAACCCCTGTATCGCTTTCTGTCCGAAGATGTCGTTGCCGACTCTGGCCACGAGCACAACGTCCCCGCCCAGCCTGGCGGCGGCGACTGCCTGATTTGCGCCTTTGCCGCCGGGATTCATGAAAAACTCGCCGCCGAGAACCGTTTCGCCCGGCGCCGGCAAACTCCGGGATTTGATGACCATGTCGGTGTTTGAACTTCCGATAACTATAATCTTTGACATAAAAACTCCTTTATTTCCCGGCTGCAATGATCAGTCCGATGCCGACGACGAAACAGATGAACATGAACAGGAGCAGCAGGTTGATTTGCCTGGATGCGCCCTTGAATTCTTTCCAGATAAATACGCCCCACAGCGCGGCGACGAGCGTGGCCCCCTGTCCCAGTCCGTAGGAGATGGCATAGCCCGCCTTGCCGGCAGCGATGATGCTGAACGACATGCCGACGCACCAGATGATACCGCCGAGGATACCCATGATATGCGTTTTAAAGTCGCCGGAAAAATATTGTCTGTATGTAACCGCCTCGCCTTCGACTGGCGTTTTCATGAAGATGGTGTTGAAGATAAAGTTGCTCAAAAAGATGCCGACAGCAAATACAACGCACGCTGAATAGCCGGTCATTTTTCCAGCCGCTGGATTCACGAAATCATTCGACATGGACGCGGCGACAAAACGGTAGAACGAAGCCATCAGCACTCCGGCGACGATGGAAATCACGATGCCCTTGAGAGAGGCTTTTTTCGCGCCGCCCAGCTTGCCGCAGGCGATTGCATCAATGATGATGGCGACCGCGATAAAACCAACCCCGGTGAACAGCAGCATTGCGTTGCCCTGCGGCGCTCCGATATAGTTGATGATCACGCCCATGATCAGAGCAATGCCGATGCCGACCGGAAAGGCTACAGCCATGCCGGCCAGCGCAATCGCTGCCACGAGCAAAATGTTTGCGGCATTGAAAACGACGCCGCCAAGCAGCGCGCTTCCGATATTGGCTTTGTCGGCCTGCAGAATATCGGCGAGGAAACCGCGTCCTTCCGTGCCCGTGCTGCCAAGTGTAAAGGCAAATATCAGCGCCAGCGCCAGCACGCCAATCACATAATCCCAATAGAACAATTCGAACCGCCAGGTTTTCGCCGCAAGTTTCTGCGTGTTTGCCCAGGAACCCCAGCACATCATGGTAATCACCGTAAAAACGACCGCCAGCCCATAACTAGATAATATAAACATGCTTCCTCCCCTTTAAGAGCTAATTTTTAAACTATTGGTTTTACTTGTCAGATGATTTTTTGCCGTGGAACTGTTTATCAGCCGCTTGTTTAAAACTTTTTCAGCATAGGCGATTTTCTGCGCCACCCGGTTGCGGAGATATGTCGGACGACCGATCACCTTTGAAATAGTATCGTGGTCTACCAGATAAAAACCCAGCGGCACCCGGTCAACCGGCTGCTTGGCGATGGTGGCTCTGACGCGTTCTTTAGAATTCATAAATCCACCTTTTAACAGAAATTTAAAAATGGCTTTCCATTTATCGACTAGGAACCCCTGGATTTCCGGCGTCTCCAGCGTCCTTGATGTTAATCCCGGTCCAAACCATCGCCGCCTTGTAAAGATTTAGTCCCGAAAAGTTGTTACCCCCGAAAAAAGTTGAACATTTTTCAGGCCGAGTGGTTTGTTGTTCATGTTTCAGCATCTTCTTTGGCCTCTTTCAATTTTTTTGTTAAAAATCTATTGACAAAAACTACTCATCCTTCTATATGTATAAATACCACCCACTGCATCCGGCAGTCTCCAAGCCGGATGCGTTTCCTTATGTTTTGATGTCGCAATGCGCCGCGGCTTTGCTGCTCTCCGGCGAAGCCGGAACTTCTCCCGGATACCCGCGTAAAAGTACCACTTGTTTCACAACTCCACAGCTCTTAAAGCCGGATGACGACTGCCGTCATTGAATGCTTCGGCAGGGTGATTTCAACAGACTGCCCGTTTATCTTTACCGGAAGCTGGTTCACCTTGACATTATCCGGATTCTGTTCGTTCACCGCGTCTACTGATGGCCCGGACAGGCAGTAGGCATCAGCCGTCCCTGCGGAAACACCGTTGATGACAGTATGAATATCATCGGTAAGATGCTTGTTGACAATCATAACGTATATTGATTTTCCGTCTTTGCTTTTGCTGGCGTTGACTCCGAGATATGGAACGGAACCGGAATTATCCGGGATGAAGCGCCTGACCTGAACATTCCGCACATATATTTTCCCGGACTGGCCCTTTGTGTCCATACAGCGCACCTGAATAATGATGTCTTTTGTGTCCGGCAGGGTAATGTACTCAGCCCTGACTTTTGTCCATTCTCCATTGCGTGACATATTACTGATTGCAATGGATTTTGTTGCGGCATGGCCACGCCCGTCGCCTACCTGAATACCGGCACCGAGCCAGCCGACGGCCGGAATTGAGGTGCCAAGCCCTTCAACCCTTACTTCCGCTGAAACCTGATAACCGGTAAGCGGCGAAGCGGCCATGCGCTTCTCGGCATGGTAATAATTTTCATTCTTATCTGAATTGACAGTTGCAATCAACACCCCGTCAGCCTCCTGCTGATTAAGCCATTGTGCTTTTTGAATATACCAATTTTGCTGAGGCAGAATATTTTCCGGAAAAATCGAATAGTTTACAGGCTTGCCATAGGCCGACGGTAATTTGAATCCTCCGGGGGAATCATAAGATGGACAATCAACGGCGGCATCAATCAACGTATCACCAAAATAGTGGCTGTAAAGCCAGAACACCCAGTATGCCGGACGTTTTGTGTACGGCTCGCTGTACCCCTTGACCATCCCAAAGTATGAGTTCGAAAACTGCCAGTAGTTGGCAATGGCGACTGACGGTTCGTGCATATAGAACCGCAGGTGTTCAGCAACGATAAGAGCAGTGCCTAAACATAGACGGTATGGAACAGGTTTGTTCTGAACAAAGTTGCTGTTAAACTCGGTAACCGCGAATGGTATGTTGTCTATGCCGGTATGCGATTTTATCTGCTCTTTCCAGCGTTTAATTATAAAAGGGATCCAATTTGGACCGGCAAGCGCGATAGTGAACAGTGTTTTCGCATCCGGCTTGCCGTCGTTTGATGAATAATAAGGCGTGTAAATATGCGGAATGACAAAATCGATATTGCGCCCGCCGATCTTCAATACCTTTTCATCCCATTCGCTGCTGCCGGCTGAATCGGGCCCATCAAGCACGGCACCCAGGCGGATATTATTGTCCACCGCTTTCATCGTTTTCTGATACTCAAGATAATTCCTGCCGTATTCCTCGGGAGTGAAAATTTTGAATTTTCCCGGAAATTCAACCCCGCCGTGATTGCCGTGATCGCTCTCATTGCCGTATTCGAACCACACAACGCCGTAAGGCTGCGGATGTCCGTCTGCGGCGCGCATGGCCGCATATGGATGCTTGCCGTCGTCGGGAGCATTGCAGTATTCAACAAGATCAGCGGCATCCCGGGCGGACCCGTAATATTCCGCTACAGTAATAACGGGAATTTCGCCGGTTTTTTCACAGAACATCAGAAACTCCGGCAGTCCGAATTTTTGATTCGGGCGCTTCTCCTCCGGACCGATACAACTTTTCCAGTTAAAATTATGTGCATAGCAGCCGCCTGGATAGCGCGCAACTGTAATACCTGCTTCCATCGCCAGCTTTACCATACCGGAGACCGGACGTTTAGCTTCCGTGTTCCATATGCCGGTACCGCGGTCGCTCTCATCAGGACTTGTGTATGTTTCCGGGGTTCTATAGGATTTCCAGCCGCCCGCCTGAGTGCCGATCTGGTTATTGCCGAAAATCAGCTTGTTTACCACTCCCTTCTCTTCAGCCGGATTCAGCGTTATTGCAGCGGTTGAGTTCCGGCTTCCGCCGGCGACGGCATCCGCATAAATTGCGCCTGTTGAAATAATAGCGGCTGCTACTGTGGCAAATTTTATTGCTTTAAAATTTATTTCCATCATGAATCACCTTTTATCGTTATAGATTTTTGTTAATTTTCTCTCGTTTGTTTTTTCAACATTTTCTGACTGTTTTCAGTCTTTGACTGGTGATTTTTGATTTAATTTTGATTTTTTTTTGCCAATCATGTGTCCTGCACAATTTTATTCTGGCGAATGACTGTTTTTAGTCAAAAAAAAACGATTTTTAGCGACAATCATCCTGTTTAATAGTTATATTAAGCTGCTGACAAACGGTTTGTGCAAGTTTTAAGCCAACTTTTTTATCATTATTTTCACGGATTAAAATTCTATGTTTTAGCAATTATAAATCTGACGCACTGTCGCATGTGCGTCAGATTTTTTTTGAACCGCTGTCAGCGCCAACCTTAATATTTCAGGAATGGAGCCACTCTGGAGTCCGAAATATCATAGGTAGGATCAAGTATATATACAACATTACCAACAGCGGAGAACGGCCCCTTGAGTTCTTTGACGTGGCCATCGCAGAACAAAAAGTTGGCGTTTTTCGTATGACGGGCAAGAATGCTCCCAGGAGTTTTGTCTGCACCCATCCAATCGCCGCCAGTATTTGCTCCCATATCAAGCCCGCCTTGACCATACACGGCACTATCTGCAACCAGCGGGCAGGTGCCAGGGGATTTACGTTTATACGAAACTCCATTTCTGCTTTTGCCAAAATCCATAAAGCGGAGATTATTTTTAGTCGTTGACACTGTGTCGGCGCCGGATTTTGCAACAGCGAGGTTAATTCCGTAGCTAGTATAATAATAAAAATTTGTGCCGGTAACTATATTAGTGATTTTCCATCCATAGTCATATGGCGCTGGATCCTGCGGACAAACTGTAACTCCTCCTTTTTTCGAGTTATTGTTTGCTCCCGGTTCAGGCAGATAGCGTCTCTGAGAAAGAATCACCCACCAATAACTAGAAGGATTATAGGCGGCATCAATGTTTGGAACGATCCAGTCACCGAAATCACCGGCATAAAATTGCGTGGCCAGTCCGATTTGTTTTAAATTACTGAGACATGCGGTTGATCTGGCTTTATTGCGCGCTTTGCCCAGCGCAGGCAGCAGCATTGAGGCAAGAATTGCAATGATCGCGATCACCACCAGCAATTCGACGAGTGTGAAATTTCTTTTTATCATAATTATAACTCCTTACAGTTTTGTTTTTTTAATTTTTTCAATCTTGAAATTAAGTTAATTTATTATCATTACCTCCTTGCTTTTTATGTTTATTTTAACACGAATCACGTTTAATAAAATCACAATCCAGTGTCCGGCTGATCAATCCGGTCTCCGGATGATCAATCGCCTCCTTGATAATATCGCACATCAATTCGCCGGAACGGCATAAATGACTGTCTATCGTTGATAACTGCGGAACCACTTTTTCGCACTCCGGCAGATTGTCGAAGCCGAGCAGAGCAATATCCTCCGGCACCCTGATATTTGACTCACGCAAAGCCTTCATACTGCCAAATGCCCGCAAATCGGTTCCGCAAAAGATGGCGTCCGGTCTGACGCCGTCAGCCAGCATCTGCAAGGTCGCCGCATGAGCTTCATCCGAATACGACCCGCAAATCCGGTATAATTCCGGCGTAACCGGCAGTCCGCACTCATCCATGGCATCCTTGTAACCCCAATAGCGCTCCATTAATCCAATATCTTCCACATTCTTCCTGGACGGGCCGAAAAAAACAATTTTTCTGCGTCCGGAATTGATAAGATACTTGATTGCCAGGCGTACAGCTTCACGGTACTTTACCGATACAGTATGAGCGTAATCAAGCTGGCACCAGTGCCTTACCACCGCACATCTGCCACGCCTGACCAGTTCTTTAATAATCGCCGCATTACCGCCCAGAGAAGGAAAGACATAGCCGCTGGCATTATCTTTCAGCAGGATATCCACACTTTCATTAAGCGGGTGATCATCAGGGTACAAATATTGAATCCCGATATTCATGCCGGCGTCTCTGGCTTGACCGAATACCCCTTCAAGTATATACTGTGCCACAAACCAGCTATGAAAGCTGGCTTTATCAACATAGCCGGCTCTGGGAACCACCACGCTGATAGTTTTTTCCTTGTAAGATTTTCTATGCACAAAAGTACCGCGATGCTTATAGCGGACAATTAATTTTTCTTTCTCCAGCTGGTCAAGCGCGAGGCGCAGGGTCTGGCGGGAAATACCTAACTGTTTCGAAAAAACAATCTCGTTCGGCAAATTTGCACCGACTGCATATTCGCCGCTCTGGATTGAATTCCTCAAATCCTCATACACCAGGGTACTTTTATTTATAACACCCACAGTTTTACAATCCTAAATTTAATCTATGTCTGTTCTATGTCTGTATTGATTATACTGCATCTCTTTTGATATGTCAATATCTTAATTTTAATTTTAAGAAAAAAGACAACATTTCTTTGAATTAGCTGTATCGAAAAATATATTGATTGGATAATCAATTGAAAGGTATATCTTATGGTAACGCTGAAAACATCAATGGGTGATATTAAGCTGAAATTGTTTG
>JBAWXM010000105.1:0-14761 GCA_037144075.1 Lentisphaerota bacterium
AGTTTTCTGAATTATTATCGTTTGGAAACATAGCGTATCCGGCGTCTTTTCAGCTTATTGCGCGGAGATTATTTGTGTTTATATCCACCAAAGATTGTTTTAACCGTATTGTATGCTAGTTTAGGCCGGCGATATTCGTCGAGCAATCCCTTGTTGTTGAACGCGCGCGGCCTTCCGAGTGCACGGCATCCCTGATAGGTGCGGCAATCACAAAACTGCCACAATGCCACTCCGGCAATCGCCGGATTGCTAATCACCTCGTTGCAGGCAATTCGCAAAAAGTCCGATTGATACTCTTCGGTCCAGAAGCCGTTCAACGCGTCGTGCCAGCCGTAAACAGCTCCGGCACCGATTTCGGAAATCACAAACGGTTTTCCCTTCAACTCCGGCTGCGCCGCCAGCCACGCGAGTTCAGCCTGAATGCGCGGCAGTATCTCCGACAGCGGATCATCATTTTCCATCGAACCGTACCACCCCGGATACAGGTTGAAACAGACGATGTCAACCATTGTTAAAAAGCGGTCAAGCTGGTATCTGTTTGACGCATACGCGACGCAGCGGCCGGGGTCTTCGCGGCGAATTAAATCAACCAGCGCCTGATAACACGGACGGGCGGCTTCGACGCTGCTGTCAGCCTCATTTAAAAATCCGCGTATGATAACGCAGGGGTGATTGTAACTGGCGTCAATCATCTCCCGGGTGGATTCCAGCTGCAGGCGGATGAATTCCGGATCGGTTAAGTAGTCCTGATTTTGCCCCCAACCCAGATTTTCCTCGAAAACCAGGATTCCCATTTCGTCGCAGAGCTCCAGAAAGCGCGGATCCTGAGGATAGTGAGAACCGCGGACAAAGTTGCACCCAAGATCACGGAGCAACTGCAAATCCTGGACAATCTGCTGAAACGGCAATGCCGGTCCGAATTGCGGATGTGCTTCGTGCCGGCACACTCCCAGGAGCTTGACTGGTTCTCCATTAAGCAAAATTTTTCCATCTTTTGCTTCCACTTTGCGCACCCCGAAACGCACCTCGAGCCGGTCATGAGCTGTCCGCAGAGACGCAATATGCAGATGCGGCGAGGCAGGACTCCATAACTTCGGATGGGATAATTTTAAAGTGATTTTTCCCCGTCCGGCCTTTAATTTCACGAGCATCGCCTCCGGCGGCTTTTGATCGAAACTGAGTTCTATCGTCAGTTCCGCATCGCTTTTTTCGTACATTTGCAGTTCAATCTCCAGGGTACCGGCACAATCCAGCGGCGTAATGCGGCACCACTGAACCGCCTGTGACGGCAACTGCCAAAGCCGCACACTCCGGGTGATTCCTCCGTAATTGTAAAAATCAAACGCTCGATCCACCAAGGGCGATTGACAGCGGTCAAAACGATTGTCCACCAGCACCGTCAACTCCCGCTGTGCATGGGAAGCGGGAGGTACCAGCATCGTAAAGCGGGTGAAACCCGGATGATGACTTCCGAGCTTCTGCCCATCGACAAACACCGTGCAAAAGGGGCCGGCGGCAAAAAACTCCAGTTCGCCGGTTGTGCCGGGAGACAGCTCAAACGAGGTGCGGCAGGCAGCGATTCCGCGCAATCCAGCGTACGCCGGGTAAGCGTCAAAAGCAGACGGAACGGGAAGAAAATCGCGATAGACAATTTTCCTGAGATCGACTTCGGCAATGGACTGCTGATTCCCTAGAAATGAAAACTCCCAGCAGCCGTCGAGTTCCACCATTTTACGTTCGGGAAAATCCGGATACAGCTTGAATGACATAAAAAAACTCCTTAAGATTCAATCGTCTCCGGAGATACTCCGGTAAACGAAATTTTGCCGCCCGTTCGGGCTCTTCCCCCGGGCTGCGGTGATTAATTAAAAGATTCATACAGTTCATTGCCAAATCAGCGACGGAAGCAAGCACCTGGGGAATCAGGCTTTGCGCGCTGCGAGCACGGTCCAGCAGCCATATTCGCAGGCCAAGTCAAAACATCCTATGACTGCCAAGGTCGAAAGTGAGGAAAAATCGGCAGCAACGCAGCCGTTTCCCAAACCGCCAGCTATTTCTGCCGCGCATTCCTGAAGGAATTCGATCCCCCCGGGCAAATACCGCCATGACCACCAATGATCATTTCCTCGGCATCACCCGGCCAGCCGGAAAATTTCATTTCCTTTTGATGCTATTCAATTTCAGTTCCGTAAAGTTAATTCCGCCGCGAAGATTGTTTTTTAAACCGGTCATCGCTTTTTTAATTTCCGGTTCCGGATTTATGAGACTTCTACACGGATCATATTCCAGGAGGCGGCAGGCAAAACAGCCTCAAGACAGCCGTTTTCAATTTCAGCCCCGGCGGCGGCTTCCGGAACAATATGTTCATGCCCTTCGCTGTTGCAAGCCTTCAAGTCGTCATGATGCATTGTCAGCCATTCGATAACGCCGGACGGGGAAAATTCACCAAGTATCACCTTCAGGCTCATATCCTCTTCAAGGCTGCGGTTGACCGCAAAAATGGAAATTTCTCCGGCCTGTTCGTTATAAACCACCGTGCTGATCAAACAGGATATCTGCCGGGGATTTCCGCTTTCAAACTCGACTTCATACGCGGGCGAATCAATGATCTGCCGCAATACGCGTCCCCGTCCGTATCCGGCAGTATACTTAAATGGATAAAAGATGGTCTGGCGCCAGGCGCTGCCGCCTTTGCCGGTCATTATCGGAGCGATAACATTAACCGTCTGGGCAAGACACGCAATCTTGACCCGGTCAGCGTTGTTCAGCAGCGTGATCAGCATGCATCCAGCCAGCAGCGCATCCTCCATATTGTAAATGTCCTCAAGGATCGGCCTTGCCGCAGTCCATTCCTCCGAGTTTTTCTCCTGCCCGTTGGAATGGTACCAGATATTCCATTCATCAAATGACAGCATCATCGTTTTATTTGAACGCCTGAGCGCTGCTACATAGTCACATACGGCAGCAATCTTTTTTATCTGCTGCTCCATTTTTTCCGCCTGCGCCAGAAACAGCGGGGTATCGTCATTCCGGTTGTTATAATATGCATGCAGTGAAATGTAATCCGCGAAGTCATAAGTATATTTCAGCACTGTCGCGTCCCAGTCGCCGAAAGTGCTCATGTTCATGTAGCTGGAACCGCAGACTACCAGTTCAATGGACGGGTCAGTGTTCTTCATCATTTTGGCGGCCTCAAGGGCAATTTTCCCGTAATCTTCCGCATTCTTGTGGCCGGCCTGCCATGGTCCGTCCATTTCGTTGCCGAGACACCATATTTTCACAGCATACGGCTGCTCATGCCCGTTATTGCGGCGCAAATCACTCCAGAAGCTGCCGTGATTGCAGTTGCAGTATTCAACCATGGCCTGCGCTTCCACCGGGCCGCGGGTCCCCAGATTCACGGCCATCATTGGCGCGGTTCCGGCTTTCGGACACCAGTCCATGAATTCATCGGTGCCGAACTGATTTGTTTCGAGAGATTTCCAGGCGAAATCAAGCCGTTTCGGACGTTTTTCACGGGGGCCGATACCATCCTCCCAGTTATAGGCCGAAACAAAATTTCCGCCGGGATAACGGGTTAAAGGCATATTCAGTTCCTTAACCATATTGCATACATCCTGCCGGAAACCGCTGCTGTCCGCTTCCGGATGTCCCGGTTCATAGATTCCCTCATAGACCGCCCGGCCAAGATGTTCAATAAAACCGCTGAATATTCTGGGATCGATTTCGCTGACAACAAAATTACGGTTCACAATTATTTTCGCGTCCATACTTAATTTTCCTGTTGCCTTATTAAATTGCTTTTGTAAAAGTAGTGTCACAAAGTTACTTTTTTGAAAATATTTTTCTTTTATTCAAGACCGACCAAACCATTCAATTTTTTTCATCAACCTCCTGTTTCTTGTTTATAATGCTATTGACATAAACGAAAAATTCTGTGTCTTTATCAAAGGCGAATCTCCCTGCGCTGTTACGGCGGCATTCTTCGCCATCTCCATGGTTATTTGCCACTTGAGAGGCTGACCCGCCAGATACCGTTTGAGTTCGTCAACCATCAGTCTGCCCATTCGCCTGCACTCCATCCACAGTGAACCCGCAATATGCGAAGTAAGGGACGATGTTGGGAAGCGTGTATAAGCGCGACCCCTTTGCCGTGGTTTCGCCCAGTCCAGACAGTTGGCGATAAGCTTGATGGTGCTTGAATCAACAATAAAATCCTGTGGGATAACTTCGAAACGGATTCAAGTTCCTGAAAGCTTCCGTAATCGCTTACTGCGTTTCCCCTCCTCAATTCAGTTCAAGTGTGGAAAATGGGACATCGATCCGGCATGAATCCTTCTTGTCGTTCAGGTTTGCCAAGAAGTCACCGTCCGTGCCTGCAGCGCGGATCTTCAAGAACTTCACATTCTGCGCGATGAATGTCGGAAGGCTGCGGTCGGCGTCTTTCCCCATATCCCGCAGGAAATTGTGGATCCGGAAGTTCCTGACGCGGGTCTCGCAGTCGATGAGGGCGCGTTCGCTTTGGGAACCTGAAGCGAAGGCAGTCATCCCGTCGATCTCCACGTTTTCTATACATCCAGCTCCTTCGGGGAAGTCCTCCTCGCGTAAGAGGGGTGTCCGGCAATAACGTGCCGCGTCGAGGTTGATAGCGAAGTGGCGGCAGCCGACATTGATGTTTTCGATGTGGATGTTGCGGATGGGTGAATTGATGCTAAGAAATCGGATTGCGGTGTAGCAGTTCTCGGCGTATATGTTTTTGAAGGTCAGATTTTCAATTGGGCCGCAGAGCAGGTCGCGGTTTTCAAGGCGCACAACCGTATCGTCCGCGTTGAGCGCGAGAAGGTCGTCGTTCGTCTGCCCGTTCTCCGCGCGGATGTCCTCTATCAGTCCGTCACGCACCTCGCCGCCGAAATGTAGGCCGTCCTGGTTGAACCCGAATTCCTTGCTGTAGAAGGCGATGCGGCGTATCACGAAGTCGCTGATCTTGCTGAAGCGCGTGTAATAGACCACGGAATTCCAGAGGTGCATATTCTCCAGGCGGAGACGCCTGACGTTAAAGAAATTGAGCATCGTGCCAGACCATGCGTTCTCATTGAAAAGATCCGGATCCTTCGTGTTGAATTTCCCCGTGTTGTTTCCGTCCCATATGCCGCCTTCGATCGTAATGTCCTCGTTCCCTTTTCCGTGGTCCGAATTAGTCAAAAGGAAGTCTCCGCGTTTTTTCGGGGTGTCACCGCAGTGGAAGATGCGTGCGGCGGCATCCGCCACGACATGAGTCCGGGAAGGCACTCTCAGGGTCTTTGAGATCCTGTAGTTGCCAGCGGGGATGAAAGTGTTCGCATGACCGCTGAAAAAAGCTTTCTGGAAGGCGTCAGTGTCGTCGGCAACACCGTTCCCAACCGCACCCGCCTCCCTGACGTTCGCAATATTATCTGTTTTCATGTGTGATAATCCTATATTAAAATGAGCCAATTTCAAAACTCTGAATTTTTCAGAGTTTTAAATTGGCACTTTCCTTGTTTTTTATAAAAATCAAAATGTCTATCAGTAGTCTTTTGTGGTTACTTGCTCAGCCTTTCAGAATCTTTTCGATCATCCGGAGCTCGTCTTCGGAGAAATCGGGTTTTCTGACTGTGGCGACGCAGTCTTCAATCTGCATTATCGAGCTTGCCCCTATGAGCGCTGAAGTCACAGTCTTCCTCCTCATCACCCAGGCAAGGGCCATCTGGGCAAGTGTCTGACCGCGCTCCTTCGCCAAGGTGTTCAGCTCTATCACCTTGGCAATCTTGTCATCGGTGATGTGCTCTTTTTTGAGGTATCCGTGCAGTTTTGAAGCCCTCGATCCATCAGGAACGCCTTTCAGGTATTTGTCAGTGAGAAGACCTTGGTTCAGAGGGGAGAAGACTATGCAGCCGATGCCTTCGGAATCCAGCACGTCAAGAAGTCCGTCATCCTCGACCCACCTGTTGAATATGCTGTAGCTGGGCTGGTGAATCAGGCACGGCACCCCGTTTAGCCTCAGAGTCTTTGCCGCCAGTGCGGTCTGCTGCGCATTGTAATTCGAAATTCCGGCGTATATCGCCTTTCCCTGTCTCACCGCCTGTTCGAGCGCTGACATCGTCTCCTCAAGCGGCGTCTCAGGATCCGGACGGTGATGGTAGAAAATGTCAACATAATCGAGCTTCATCCTTTTGAGGCTCTGGTCCAGGCTGTTAAGAAGATATTTTCTTGATCCCCAGTCCCCGTAAGGCCCCTGCCACATCGCATAACCGGCTTTTGTGGATATGACCATTTCATCGCGGTGCGCGGCAAAGTCCGCGCCGACGATCTTTCCAAAATTCTGCTCGGCGGATCCCGGCGGAGGCCCGTAGTTGTTCGCAAGATCGAAATGGGTGATCCCCAGATCGAACGCCCCCCTGATCAGGTTCCGGCAGTTCTCAAAGTCGTCGACTCCGCCGAAATTGTGCCACAGCCCCAGAGAGATCGCAGGCAGCTTAAGCCCGCTGTGCCCGCACCTGTTGTACTTCATTTCGGAATAGCGTTTTTCAGATGGAACGTATTTGGCTACCGGTTCTTTCATTGGCGATCAACTCCTTAATTTAAGCCAATTTCAAAACTCTGAATTTTTCAGAGTTTTAAATTGACACTTTCCTTGTTTTTTATAAAATTCTTAAAAATCCAATCTTATACACTTAAAATCCCTGTTTTTGGCAATAAGCCTCCTCTCGTTTTTTCTTAAAAATTTTTATTCTCCACTTTATGTTTTAGCTCAACCCTTATCATATCAACATGTTATAAAGCTGGCTCAACGTTATCACGATTATTCCGAACATCAGATGTGCAAACACCTTCTGATAACCCTTCACCCTTACATTTTCTCCGCTATAATTGTCCTTGAGATTCTAGTTCACCCGCTCTAAGGCGCTTCTTTCGTTGTACCTGAACTTCCTGGCCGGTTCAAGCTCCTTCTCCCATGGATGAAGGATGATCTTCCCGCATCTTCCCATCAGCTGCAGATCCCATGCTTCCTTGACCTTTGTCATCGGGAAACGGTGCGTGATGATTTTGTCGAGCATCGGCTTGGCGCCCCTTATTGTCTTTATCATCTTATCAGAGTGTTTGAGATGATTCCAGTGCCAGGCCCCATGAACAGTGAGACCTCTGCCTACAAATGCTGCTGGCATTCATCGGTCCGCCCCAGCCGAAATTCAGTCCTTGGCAATTTCAGCAAGAATAACTGGATCATCAGTTATAAGACTTTCATCTTTACAAGGCGGGACGTAATTGAGGTCTCCGCCCAGTTGCTTCCAGGTGCGGTACAGCAGAACCAGGAATACCATGCCAAGTATCAGAAATGGTAATCCCCATGTTGGGATCATCCGGTAGCAATAGTCTTTACCCCAGGCGGCATCCGGAAATACTTTCCTCATCAAGTCCATATAGCTCCCGGCCAGCACGCCGCCAACCGCCATTGCTCCGGCCTGGCAGATGGCGTTAAACGAACAGAACTGGCCGAACCGGTCCTTGGGCAAAATGCGCATAGCCATCGGAAGCGACACAGCATTGTAAATCAGCATCAACGGCAGGCTGATCACCTGCAAAGCAACAAGTACCTTGAAATTCAGTTCAGCGCTGAAACTGGTGAATAGCCAGATAAAGTTCAACGGAGCGATCAGCAGTATTCCGGCCTTTATCCACAGCATCGCGCGCAGTGGATGAAAACGGTCGGCCAGCACCCCCGCCGGATAGCCCAGTATGATGTTGGCAATCCCCACCGCGGCGGCAATGGTGCCAAGCTGCTGGAGTGTGAGACCAAGCGAAAGATTCAGGAATACGACAAAAATCCCGCATGCTCCGGCTAAACTCCAGAACATACTGTGCAGAAAGAAGAAAATGTAAAGCCGGTGCTGCATGCATTCCTTCAAATATGTTCTGACCATTCCCGGAATGTCCCATTTCTTTTGCGCAAGTTTTGCCGGAGGCGGGTATTTGCCTTCCTTGACCAGCAGGCACATCATCGAGAAGCCCACGAGATAAAGACATGCCACGCAAAGAAAGATCAGGCGCAAGTGGCTGAGCGCGTATTGAAAAATAAAGTAATTGTATAACGCGCTGGCGCCAGACGCGACGATGCGGAACAGGCTGAGAAAACGCGCCATGACATTATGCGGCACAACATCATTAAAAAAATACCAGAAGACAGTATTGACAAACATATCGCTGAATTTGAAGAGCCCCATTGCGATTGCTATAGCTCCCACAGTGACTGCCGCCGCGCTCCACCCGGTGGCTGGACCGAGCAAGCTATGCAGCCATACTCCCAGTTCCGCAGAAAAGGCCATCAGGCACAATGCTATCGATACTAACGGCACGGAGAAGAGCATGAAGGGGATGCGTCTTCCCATGCGTCCGCGATGCCTGTCACTGGCGGTGCTGATTATTGGATTCAACGCCACATTCAGGATGCATGGAAGCGTAACCAATACCAGCCCCATCACCCAGCTGGGCACATTAAGCTCCCGCAGCCTCAACGGAACTATGCTGGGAACAACCGTTTCCATCATGTTGAAGCAGAAGTCACCCCACAGCAACCAGGTGAAGAGCCAGGCCAGGCCGGCTCTGGAATAGACCAGAGTTCCAACTGAAAATTGTTTTTTTATCGCCGCCGTCGCGCCGTGAATTCCGCTGAGTGCAGCTTCTTCATGAAAATCTTTGAAACTTGGATTTCCCATCTCTTTCTTTCTCTATGATTTAAAGTTTCCATGTTTTTTTAATCTTTTGAAACTCTTTTCAAATTTGTCAGTTTCTTATCATAAGGCGGGGGAAGTTCCCCGTTGCTTGCAACGCAACTGCTCAGAACAATTTTTGCAGCCGCCGCAGGCGAGAAAGTTCGCCCATAGTACTTCGTATGCTTGCATCGAGGATAGGGTGAACGGAAGCAAAAATTATATTTTGATAAAACTGCGGGTACCGCAGTCAAACGCTGTCTACCGAATCGCATTCTGATTTACGACCGTGGTTTGCCGTTTTAGTTTGCCCATTATTCATTCCTAAAATCTCTGTTTCTTGCGCATCATTTTTTATTTGTTTTTGTTTTCATGGAAGCATGGCTGACGGAAAAACAAACCGGACTGCTGGAATATTTCTCCCGCAACTCGCCGTCATTCATCTTTCTGTTTTTTTCGACATTCTCATTTTACCTAAAATTTTTAGGACTAAATCTTTAAGCCAACTTTTTAGAACTAAATCTTTACATTCCTGAAGAGTTGCTTCGGAGAATAAATCGGCCGAGTCCATCCGTAATTGAACGGTTTGTCCAATCTATTCCTGCCGCGGCAAGGACTGCAACATCTTAATTGACTCCATCTTTCATCTTTCTTGTCCGGGGCCGTTAACCGCTTCAAAATTGCCAGGGCATCGCCGATGCAGCAGACAAATGTTTGTTTTCCCTGAAGCTTCTCTCCGCAGAATTACCGCAGGTATTGTGTTGTGAGTTTACGGCCGCTTGTATTTCCAAAACTCATTGTGTGCAAGAGATAATGGAGTCGTGAAATAAATATTTTTTTCATTGGTCGATGCATGACTGTCCAGCCATGCCACGTTGGCCCGCCCATTATGGACAAAGTTTGGAATTGAATTCGCATTCCCTCCGCCCCAACTATATTGCTCGGGTGTTCTTACATAGGACAGCCATGAACTAAAATCATTTGGATTGGTTACTCCGACATTGATATTATCGACAAAACAGACTGTCCGCGACGGGCTTGAGGCTTTGCTCAGCTTACGGAATTGTAACGCATTATAGAGCTTCATATAATAACTTAACTGGTTATAATTTACTCCATACCCGAAGCGCTGTGGTGATTCCGGACATACCGCAACCATTAAATTCGAGGCAAGATAATAATCCCGGTCCGGCGGCCGCCGGTTTCCGATATAGGGCCTCAATATCCCCGTCCAGGCTTCGCGGCTGCCGCCGCCATCGCCGTAGCCGGACATCGCCGGAAATATGTAATCGTCATAATCCCCGGCATACATTACCATGACTTTTCCCCATTGCGATAAATTACTTTTGCATTTTATTGCTCTGGCACTAATTCTGGCTTTATTCAACGCAGGCAGCAGCAGTGCAGCTAAAATCGCAATAATTGCGATCACTATCAACAATTCAACCAATGAAAAAAATCGGAACTTCCTGGTTGAAATAGGAAATATGAAAGATGAAAGATGAAATGGTAAACTGATGTTTTTTTCTACGTTTTTCATTTTTCCCCTGTATTTGTGTTGTAAAAGTTTAGTTTCATAAAGTTACTTTTTTGAAAATATTATTTTTCAAACCCGGTCAAACATTTCGACTTATTTTCCTTAACCTCCTGTTTCTTGTTTTAAATACTATTGAAATAAACGAAATATTCTGTGTCTTTCTCAAAGGCGAATCTCCAGGCGCTGTTCCGGCGGCATTCCTTGTGTTCTGGTTATTTTTCTTTGCATTATTCATTAACCAAATCTTCACTTCCTGCCGCGTCACGTCATTTGTTTTCATGGAATCATATGGATGACGGAGAAGCAAACCGGCCGGCTGGAAGATTTTTCCACACGGCCTGCCGTCATTCGCCTTTCCGTCTTCCCCGCCATGCTTATTTTACCTCAATATTTAAAACTAGATCTTTACTTTTGTGTTTGACGTATTTCGTACAATTTGTCACCAATTTCACGTGATTTCCTGATAATTGCTGCATACGGAGTATCAGTGATGCTGACAAAACCGGTCTGAAAATTTTCTCCATCGAATCTTCCGCTAGAGGGTTGATCGGCAAATTGAAACCAGTGGGCACCGATCATCCTGGGATTTTGCAATGCGCTCAGGATATATTTTTCATAGGCGTCTGTCCGTTCCTCCTGAGTATTGCTTGATCCGGTAAATACACCGCGATCAAGTCCGGTAAAATTATATTCACCAATCATGATCGGAGTATCTTTTGCATTTTTCGGCAGATCAAAATCCGCGACACCGCGACTGTAGCTGTTGAACGAGACAACATCACAATATTCGGCTGCCGCGCGTTCAATGGCAGCGCCGTGCCGATGTGAAAAGCGTGACCCCAGATATAATTTGCCGGGGGCGGCCTGTTTTATTGTATCCCGGCAGACCGCAAAGAATTCACGTGCAAGAAATTCCAGTAATTCATCTATATCGGGGTGATTGCCTGGCGGCGTGGTGTCACGGGAATCCAGTAACGCATTCCAGCCCGCCAACTTGCATCCCCAGGCCTTGTTGAGATTATCAATAGAGGTGTATTTATTTTGAAGATATTTGACCATTTGCGCTTTGGCGGCTTGCGCTGCCGGTGACTTCAACACCGAACGTACCAGCTGCCCGTCTTTTCCCCATGATAACTCATTGTCGGAAAAGAAGCCGATGCAATATGGGTCATTGGCGACATCCGCTACATTTTTCCGGCACTCTTCGGCTAAATTGGCGCGAAAATCCGGATGAAACGGATCCGGAAATTGCCCCCACCAGCCGTCGCTGCCGGGAATCCGCGGCCCCTTCAGTCCCAGTCCGCGGACATAGGGTGTCTGAGCCATTTCACAGAATTTGAAGTCTGACCAGTTACCGATGGTGTTGAATCCCCAGGATTTCAACCGGGAATGGCAAAGTTCAAAGTACTTTTGAGTGAAATTATCCCCATATTTGCGGTGCAGATTTGCCAAACCAAAATTATATGACTTGATCGGTAATTTCTTATCTTTGTAAAATCCGAGTGGAACCCAATTGATGTTTCCCTGATATTTTGCGAGTTCCCCGGATGCCGGAACTTCAGCAAAATAATGGTCGCGATATTGAACCGGAGTTGAGTTGAACATGGTTACACAATCCAGACCATTACTCCAGAAAAGTTTTCCTTTCGGATCGACAAAATACCATTTTCCGTTCCATTTCCCGGTGCGGAAGTGGCCAGTCGCCCGCAATGTCGGACCGCTTTCCCACCCTCCGAATTCGTTACGGTCCGCCGGTCCGGGATGTTGTTTCAAATCCTGAATTTCCTCCTGCCGGTCGGACTCAAGGTCGACTATGGCATGTACTTTCCCCGGCCAGTCTTCATGTATGAACTGTCCATATTCGTCAATGAACGGGAAAAAAACTTTGGTCATCAAAGCCGGAGCATAATGCATGGCTTTTAAAGGTTCAAAAATCAGTGAGGTTTTATCTGAAACCGGATCCGCGTAAAGTACGATTCTATCAATAGCTCGTAGATTGATACCCCCTCCGATGACTGCCGGACACCCTGCGTCCATGCTTACCAATTTCAAATCGGAATCAATCTTAAATCCCAAAGGATTAAGCGGGAAGCGCAAAGTCCTGGTTTCACCAGGTTCAATCGAGGTATTGTGAATATGAGCCCAGCGCGAACCTTCGCGGCCATATAACCGCAAATGAAAAAATGCGGTCTGCTGTCCCGGATTAGTCACATTGACCGAAAGTTCGGAGTAATTGGATAAATCCCAAACCTCTTTTCCCTTGGGCTTGATTGTAACGCCTGGAGACTTTTGTTTTATACCAAAATCGACCTGCAATTTTCCGTCAGGCATAATCTTAAATACGGCATCATTCGGTTTTTCCAGCGATAAATTAACTTGGTCGAATGCCAGGAATATTTCTTCGCTTAATTTCGATTCTTTAATAGCATCAGACGGTGATGTATGGCAATTCTGCCGCATATCACTGGCATATAATTTCTCCATGCCCATGCTGATTCCAAGACAAAAAAGAGACAATATAACTCTCAGGAATGACATATTTATCCTCAGTAATATATTTGATTAAAAAACGGTTTTGTAACAGGTTTTTACTTTACCAGTTTCATTTTACCGCTTACGGTATATTTTTTGTTGGCTTCGACCGTCATATATTGGATTAGCGGCGCATCGCAATGAACTTTTACCGCATTGGTTCCATTGTCAGAATTTTTCACCACTTCAGTAGCTCCTTTTTGCTTAATCCACGATTTTGGTGTAGTATTATCCGCACTCATTTCATCGAAGTTGGTATTTTTTAAGATATTGCCGGTAATGGTAATGTCATCGAAGAGGACAAATTTGCGGTTTTCCGGAGTTTCATCCCATTGTCCCAGTAATATAAACGTAATGACGCCACTTTTAGACGGGGTAAAACTGAATGTAAAATCCCGCCACTCATCGGCACTGGTTTCAAAAGATGCCATTAAATGCTTATCTCTCTGGTCAGCCTCCAGCCAACTGCCGTTACCATAGTAGACATTTTTTTCATCGCCTTTTTGGAGCGTTATTTGCTGTGCCTGCCCATTAATGTCAATCCGGGCCTGATCGGCCGCAAGAACCAAATTCGCAATCATTGTCAATGCACACAAAATCATGGTCTTTTTCATTATTTGTTTTCTCCTGCTTTTTTGTTATTATTCAGGGGCATCAGGATGATATTCCTATTGAGTTTTGAATTCCAATGTCGGAGATTGACAAATTGTGACTGACGGCAGACCGGGATTTTCCAATCGCCATAACAAGCCGCTGACCGCCCGGTTTGCCAGTGCCGGAAAATTCAAGTCTATGGAATGTGATTTCGGCCAGAAATTTTCAAAAATGTTATCATTGTCGCAGACCAGAACCTGATCGGCAGCATATTTTGCCCACAACTGAAGACTTTCAAGGGTATTACAAAGCTTCATACCGCAAGCGGAGTTAAACGCAAAAAATCCAACTTCGGAATTACCGTTTACGATATATTCCTGCAGACGTTCTCTGAAGTTAGTTTCTTTATGCCAAGAAAACAGAATCGGAGTTGCCTGCATGTCCAATTTCTCCAATCCACTCGTCAGTGCATTAATCCGGGGATGGCCGCCGGTTTGTTTAATCATGTCATCCCGCCAGATAACAGCAACGCGCTTGACTTTGGACCGGACAAAAAAGTCAATGGCTAACTGAGCAACTTTAATATCATCAGTAGTTATTCGATCATGATTTTTTCCCAATTCACCCCAACCAAAAATCTGCATGGTCGGCATATCATCTGGAATGGCAATATCCTGGTCGTCATAATACAGCACCGCTGAAAATTTGTTGAAGCATTCCGGTTTTTCCTGCAAGATGGCAATATCTTCATATTTATATTCAATGCCGAAATTATTCAACATCTGGAAGATGTAAGGCATTGTTTGATCCCTGGCCGGATTTTGTCCGCGCGTAAAACTGTCGTGTAATATAAGGATCGGACCAAGATGTGAATATCTTGCTTCTGATTTTGTTGCTTTTTTCTGACGGTACTGGCGTGGCGAAAAATTATTTTCCTGCGCAGTCCGTTGAATTTGTTCTTTCAATTCATTGGAAAGTCGAGTAGAATTACGCAGCGCCATGGAAACGGTCATAGTAGAACACCCGTGTCGTTCAGCCAGATCACTTAAATTTCGTATTCTTTTCTGCGACATATCATTCCCTCAAAAAAATAAACTACTGTAATATAAATGCAATAAATGTTTCCACTGAATTGGACTTTATTGTTCCGTTTTACATCCATATTATATTGCATTATAAATCAATTGTCAACATAATTTTAAAACAAAATAAATAAAGATTTTAAACCATTTTAAAGCAAAAGTGCAATCATACTCCGTTTTATAAATCTGCGGCGAACGGAATATTGTTTTTCTTGCAGGTGGCGGCAAAACTGACGAGATATGTAAATTTAGAATATTGTAATAAAATTCATAATAAAAGCAATCTGTTT
>JBAWXM010000106.1:0-14642 GCA_037144075.1 Lentisphaerota bacterium
CGGCAAAGGCGGATATCGAAGTATGGGCCGCCGGTTATGAAGCGCCGTCAAGAGGTTCGATCCTGATTGATAAAGCGCCCCATGCGTTCGAGAAGTGCCTGCCATGCCAGTTTCCGCAAGGATTCGGCCGGGCAATCAGAATTGAATTTGAGACATGAGTAGATCGTAAGCCCAGTCGAACCCATGACACAGGAAACGGCGAGAGATTTTGAAATTCTGGATTCTCGGCGTTTAAGTTATGCAACAGAAATTCTGCCAACTGTCGGCTTTTCCTATGCGCTGTCGCGAATAATCAATTCCGGCATGAGTTTCTCCGATTCAGCTTCTTTGCCGTAAATCATCGCGGAAAGTTTGGTCAGCGCGCTGCTCCCGGCAGTCAGAAACGGCTGGATGACGGTTGTCAATCCCGGATGGACATGCGCGGCAAGATATTGGTTGCCATAGCCGGCAATCATAATCTCCCGGCCTATTTTCACGTTGCACTTTGCCAGCATGGTAATAATTTCCACCGCTTCACGGTCGGAAGCGGCAAATATTCCAACCGGCAGATTACTTTTGTTCTGATGCATTGACAGCAGCATGGAAATAATTTTTTCTGCGTTGAAATCCCTGGCCGACGCAATAATTTCCGGTTTTTTCCCGGCAGATTCTATTTTACGGCAGAATCCTTCATGCCTTGCCGGAAACGCCTGATTGCAAATGGTCAGGAAACGCCGGCAGCCGCGGACCAGCAGTCTTTCCGCCACCATCTCTCCGCCGCTGAAGTCGTCAATATCAATCGAAACCAGGTTAGCCGCCGCGCGGTATTTGTGCCCGTTGATCATAACCATGCGGCCGCCATGACCGCAGTACATTTCCACCAGTTCAGCAATCCGTTCATCAAATGGAAACGCGGGGAAAGCGATTATGCCGGAATTTTTGAAGGTTATGGCTTCCTGAATAAAACGCTGGAAACCGTCAATAGTAGCATCATAAAAGAAAGACAGCGGAAAAGAGTTCAAGCCGGCTTCCAGGCAGACGCCTTTGACCAGTTCCGCCGGATGCGCTTCCGCGCTGTCCGGAATATAGACCGCAATCACCGGACTGCCGCCGCGCTTCAAAAATTCGGCAGCCCGGTTGGGCCGGTATCCGAGACGCAGCGCGACAGCGCGAATGTGCTCACGAGTCTTTTCAGCAACCCTGACCCCTTCATGCGGGCATGGCGACAACACCCGCGAGACTACTGCAATTGAGTAGCCTGCGGCGGCGGCAATTTCACGCAGTGTAATCATAAATCACCAATTTTTATGAGAAAACGTTTGCTCTATGCACAAAGTAACCTGTTTTTATATAAAAACAAACGTTTTCTCAAGATTTTTTTAAAAACTATCGGAAAATATGGCTTGATTAATTGCGGCGGCGGGATTAGTTTGTCTTCACATAGCAACTTCAAGGAGTAGTTATATGTCGGAGACAGATACAAAGAGACTGCTGATAAAGCAGGTTTATCATGATCTGAAAAATAAAATTATCAGCGGAGAATACCGCCCCGGCGAGCTTATACCCGGAGAGAAAAAACTTGAATCTCAATATAACACATCATTTCTGTTGATAAAAGAAGCGTTGAACCTTCTGGCCGCCGAGAAAATGCTGATTCATAATTCTCCTGAATTCAAGGTCTGCGAGCTCGGTCAGGAAGAGCAGCTTCCACATAAATTAAAATATATTGCCGTAGTTATATCAGAAATAGATGATTATTCGCAGATTGTGTTCAACCGGCTGGAAATTGAATGCCGCAAGCGCAGCCTGGAACTGCTTTTCTACCGGCATGAAATGGACAATGAACTTCAACGGCAGCAGTACGAACGGGCTTCATTGCATAAGAACACGCTGATCGTGCTGTTTCCCAACGGTCCCTACTGTAGCTGGCTGCAAAACAGTCCGCATACCGGCCGCACGATTATCGTGGATGAAGTTATTCCGGGAGCAAAGGCTCCTCAGATTATTTCCGATGATGACAACGGCATGTACAAACTGACCAAATATCTGGTCGGGCTTGGACACCGGCATATTGCCCATCTCTGCGCGGAAGACCGCAGCACGGGCTATATCCGCCATTTCGGCTACCGGCGGGCGCTGGAAGATTCCGGCCTCAAATATGACCCGACAATGGTAAATAACGGAAGATTTCAAATTCAGGCAAGCATTACCGCTTTTGAGCAGTTATTGAAAGCGCACCCGGAAATAACCGCCTGTCTCTGCGCCAATGATTATTCCGCTCTCGGCGCCATCGAAGCCATGCGCAAGCTGAATTTGACGCCGGGAAAAGATATTTCGCTTACCGGCTACGGCAATTTTGCGGTCAGCGAAGCGATAGATCTGACTACTGTTGACCAGCAGACCGGCAGGATTTGCACCCAGATTGCTTATATGATCGACCAGTACCGGAGCAATGGCAAAATGCCCCAGGGAATTTATCCGGTTCCGACAGAACTGATTATTCGCGGCTCCTGCGCCAGCCCGGAACGAAAGTAGTTATCCTGCTGAAAAGCGGGGGGGGATTGTTCAGGACTGATGCCCCCACTGGCTCAGGCGGGATTGAATAAAATCAATGATCTGCTGATGCTCGGCCTTGCCGTTTCCCTGTACGGAAATTGGCGCGCCGAATTCAAAATGGATATGCCGGTCGCGGCGGATCGGGCCAAAGTCTCTTATAAACCTGCCATTACCAAGAAAATCCGTCTTTAAGGCAAAAGGAATTATTCTTACATTCGCGGCGCGTGCAAGTTTTACCCCGATGGAGTTAAAACTTTCCGGCATGAATTTCTCGTTGCGTGTTGCCTGCGGAAACAGGATCAGGCAGCGTCCGGACTCCAGCAATGCCTTCCCGTCAGCGAGAATCGCCTTGAAATCGTCGCGGGGATTCTCGCGGTCCACAGGAATCGCTTTCAGCGCCCGCATGATATCGCCGAAATAGGGAACGGAAAATAAGCTGCGCTTGATTACGAAAGTAAAATCAATCCGCGGCCTGGCAATCGCGTGAAACAACGCAGTCTCCAGCGAACTCATATGATTGCCGATCAGCACAAATGGTTCTTTTGTATTAAGGTTATCCAGCCCCTTGAGGTGTATTCTTCCGCCGCACTGTTCAACCAGCCGGATATTCATATTGGAGAAATAAACTTGATGTTCGGCGTCCAGTTCACCTTTTCTGGCACATTTGCCGGTGCGCTTGAAAATATTAAAGTTCTTGACTAGAAAATAATATCTGGAATCGAACAGCAGGCGGTCAATAATGCCGCGCGGAGCCGCCGCCGGCGTATCGTAGGAATCGCCGGGGAAAAGATTGACCATCGGCATTTTTTTGCCGTCCCGGCATAAACTGCGCACCTCATCCATGAAAAACCTGACCTGTTTTTTCAGCATTAATCTTAAAAAAGAAATAAAACAGACATTTAATATAAATGATTTTCAGGCAAATGCAAAACAAATGAGCTTTATGGCATAAAAAACCGGTAAGATATTTACTTATCGGTTTTCCGCAATTATATTCCATCACATTCATAAAGGAATAACTATGTATCATACGATAATTAAAGCAGCAGTCAGTCTGGGAGTAATACTGCTGTGCACCTGGCTGGCCAGGAAAACCCCGTCCACCGCAGGATTGATTGCGGTAATGCCGCTTACCGGGGCGCTGGTATTATTCTGGACGTATATTGAAAACAAAGGCGACAAGGAGATTATGGAAGGATTCAGTCGCGGCGCGGTTTGTGGCATTCTGCCGACCATGCTTTTTTTTATTGTCGCCATGGTCTGTTTCCGGAAAAACCTGGCGCTGCCGGTAACCGTCCTGTGCAGTTTTGCCGTCTGGCTGGCGGCTGCGGCTGTTCACCGGCTGATATTAAAGTAAGCAGTACGGCAAGCATACTATGCGCGGCACGGCTGAAAATTTAACATGAATTGCGAAGATTTTGAAAATTGGTCAGTATTGCTGGGAGGTTGCCGATACCGCGGTAACGAAGGCCTCCTCGTCTATGCAAATTTTCAGCCAGGCAGAGTATATATTAACTCTGGCGGGTTACGCATATTTCATAAGGCTTGCCGCGCCTTACCCGTCTCATGTTAAATACGATACCGTCCTGGCGGTATATGTCGCCGGATTTCGGGAATCCGTTCATGGAGAACAGCAGCCATGCAGAGATTGTTTCTGAAGATTCGGGCAGATTCAACCCGGACTCTTTCGCCAGGTCTTTAAGCGAAACTCCGCCGCCGCAGATCCAGGAATTTCCGTCTTGAACATAAAGTGTGCGCGGCAGACGGTCAAATTCATCTTCAAGATCGCCGACAAGTTCCTCCACAATGTCTTCCAGGGTAACAAGTCCCAGAGTATGGCCGGATGCGTCGCGAATCACCGCCATGTGAATGTGCTGCTCGGAGAATATCTCCATCAGGTCAGCCGCGGAATCCTGCGGCGACGCAAACTGAATGGGCCGGATAATGCCCTTGAGGCTGGGGTTGGCGGGATTGAGCCGCATGAACGCTATTAATTCCTTAAAATTGATATAGCCCGCAACCTTATCCTTGTCGCCGTTTTCACATACCGGAAACCTGGTATGCAGATCAATATGTGCGGTTATAAGCGCCTCGCCGATGGTCTGTGCCGTGGAAATGAATGAGATATTTTCGATCGGCACCATAATCTGTGCCAGCGACTGCTGGGACAGTCTGGATACTTTAGTAATAATTCGCTCCTGTCTCGAACTGATCTGGTGGGAAAGACGCGCCAGACCGGCAAGCAGGGAGATTTCTTCCAGCGTGCTTGGCGCGAATTTGTCTTTGCGGGATTCAAAGGGACGGTTTAAAAGGTGGATCAGTTTTATCGCCGGCATCATCAGCCAGACTGTGAACTGCAGCGGCCGGGCCACGATCACGGCGATTTCACTGTTGAAGCGGACGGCCAGTGTCTTAGGCAGAATCTCGGCATACTGTATCATCAGAATCGTAAAGACCAGGGAAAACACCCAGATCCATCTGCCGGCAAACAGATCACTGAAAGCGGATCCGGCAAAAGCCGCCCCGATAGTATGGGCAGCCGTATTCAAGACCAGAATCACGGCGATCGGTTTTTCAATATCATCCTTGAACGACTGGCAGATTGCGCCGATAGAAGGCTTGCGCTGGGAAATTCCGGCAATCTGAATCGGAGTCAGACTCAGCAGCGCCGCCTCCAGAACTGAGCATAAAAATGAAATACAAAGCGCCGTCATTACGCTCACAATAAACACAATCATAATGAGTCTCCATCTTTTGATTAGGTATTGGAAGAAATCCACTTTTATCTTAAAATTACCGCATTTTGCGAATATATTGCAATTAATGGCTGTTTTCAAGCAGTCAGGATAAATTGCTTTCAGCAAAACAGATAAGTCATGGCAATAAAAAGGCCGGGAATCATTTCCCGGCCTTGTGCAGTAATTGTTATAATTATTGATAATTAATGGCGTCCGCCGCCGCCACCACCGTTGCTGCGTCCGCCGCCCCGGTCTCCGCCGCTGCTCCGTCCGCCGCCGCGATCATAACTGCCGCCGCCGCTGCTCCGTCCGCCGCCGCGATCATAACTGCCGCCGCGATCTCCGCCGCGTGCCGGTCCGGCGGCATAATGATAGTATCTGCCTTCATGCCACCTTCCGGCATTATGAAAATAATGTGCCGGATAATAACGGCCGTTCCATGATATGTAATGGTGGTCCCAGTACCAGTAATGCCACCAGTATCTTGGATAATAACGCCCGTTCCACAGCACCCAGGTGGCAGTGACCGGTTCATATGCAATATTTTCATCATAGACTACCGGGGCGCTGTTGTTGACAACTACAACCCTGGCCTGGGCCGGCGGCGGCGCCGGCGAACCGATCGTCACGCTTGCGATTGGCGTAGTTACGCCTATGCCGTTCGCACTTACTGTAGCATTGGCAACAGGGGTTGAAACGCTGACTGTCTGCGCTGATACTGTTGCCGCCGCGGCAGGAGAAGTGACTGTGACAACCTGCGGGGAAACTGTTGTTGTTGCCGCCGGCGTGACAACGTTAACTGCCGCAGGGGATACTGTCGCGGTCGCTGCCGGAGTAACAACGTTAACCGCAGTCGGGGAAACTGCAGTCGTCGCCACCGGAGTGGCAACTACTGCCGCCGGTGGAGATATTACAGTTGCCGGAGCAGTTACCGGCGTATTGCCGTTAACTGTGCTGCCCTGATTTTGCGCGAGCGCTTTTTCAAAGTCCGCCGCTTTGGCCGGATCGTAGCCATATTTTTTAGCGGTGTCGGGTGGCAGGTCGCGGAAGTCGACCCAGCAGGCCTTTTCGCTGCTGACAAAATTGATCCCGATCGGGGTTGTTTCGCTTATTTTAATGTCCTTGTAGACAGTGCCGTCGGTCGTAGTAACATCTTCGGCCGAAACCGCTGCGGTTAACAAGGCAGACAGCAATATAACTGCATACCCTCTTTTCATTTTTCCATATCCTTTGTTATAATTAACCGGATGCACTGTGCATGCCGGCTTCAATCTGCAATTCCATTGGCCAATGAATTGTTCATTAAGTAGTCGCATGAAGAATGAATTTGGTTACATTTTTTTCGCATTATATCCTTAAAAACTGCCGCAGCCTGAAAACTGACCAGTTGCCGGATTTGCATCTCAACGAATGTAATGATATTTTTACATTGCTATTTATATGAACATATAATGCGAAAGGAGACGGCAATGCGCTTATTCTCTGCTTTATTGATAATGGTTTTTGTGATTACAGCGGCAAACGCGGCGGAAACAGACGTTTCCACAAAATCATGGGTTGCGGTTCATGAGTTCTCTGTTTCTCCGGATCTGGCCAAAAAGGGCATAACCGGCTGGAGTATTGCGGAAGAAATGGAAAATAAGCTGACGCAGACTGGAAAGTACCGGATGATCACCCGCGCTAAAATTGCTAAAGTGCTGAAAGAGCAGAATATCGGCTCCACGGGATCGCTCAGTCCAGCCGAACTTGGCAAAGTTTATCAAGCCGAATATATAGTTACCGGAGAACTGAAAAAGCAGGGCGACCGCTTAGTGATGATCGCCAAGTTGCTGGATGTGTCACATGAGGCCGGAGAGCTGGAGAAAAGTTTTGACTGCTGGATGTATGATGATCAGGGAGACAAAATAAATGAGCCTGTCTCCTTTATGATCGCCACCCTGGCGGAGAAATTGACGATGACGCCCGGCGAGTTTCTCGAACAGGGGCTTGGCAGGCTGAAAGCCAAAGACTATGAATCGGCATTTGAAGCATTTCGTGAAATGGAGCGGGTTACGCCGTTTGACCGGATCAAAGCCATCATGGCGGACATCAAAAGGAATCCGCCGCCTGATTCGCAACTGGAGATTCCCGCCACCGATCAGGACGCCGGAAAACAATTCAACCAGGCTTTAATGTTAATGATAAAAGGCGAAAATAGTCTCGCCGCGAAAATGTTTTACGGAATTCAGAAAAATCCGCAGGCCGGCGAATTGATTAAACTGGTTCAAATAGCGAAAGCCCTTTCAAAAAATCAGAGTGAGCGGACAGAGGCGGCAATGGAGGAAGCCTCTCGCAAATACTGGAACGCGGTTAAAAATAAGGAGCAGCAGGAAAAAGACAAGGATCCGCGTATGCTTTGCGATGAAGCTCTGACTCAATTATATGGCATATTGAACGATAAAAATGCTTTTCTGTCAACGCTTACCCGCCGCCGGGTTGAACAGATGGCGGCTAAAATCGAGGCCTTGAAAAAGGGTATGTACGCCGGACCTGCTGCTGACGGGATGTGGGTGGTGCCGGATTTGGAAATTGTTTTCGTTCCGATAAAGCCGGGCATTTTAACCGGACCGGCCAATGCGGATAAAAACAATCCGCAAATCCGCTACCGGGCCAAAATCACCAGGCCGTTTTGGATGGCCAAACATGAAATTACGATTCAACAGTTCAGCAAATATCTGATCTCGCTGACGCTGAATGACCGCAATGCGCGGTATCAGGTGGAAAAATGCCTGAATTTCACCAGCGAAGACTGCCCGGTCAATGAAGAATATAATATGAAACCTGGATCCGGCCCGACCTGGGGCGATCCGCTGATGCCGATGACCGGCGTGAGCTGGCAGGGCGCAATGGCGTTCTGCAAATGGCTGACTGTCGCGGAACGCGCCGCGAAACGGTTGCCGGAAGGTTATGTCTATCGTCTGCCTACTGAAGCGGAATGGGAGTACAGTTGCCGCGCCGGTAACGCCGACGGCAGATATTATTACGGTGATGACATGGCGGTCCTCGGCGATTATGGATGGTTTATCGAAAACAGCGGCAATACCATGCACCCGGCGGGAAAGAAAAAACCGAACTCCTGGGGGTTGTATGACATGCTCGGCAACTCCTGGGAGTGGTGTCACGACTGGTACGATGATAACTTCCTCAGTTTTGATTGCGAAAACCCTGTCGGACCGAAAAACTCGCCGGACAGCACCAAAGTTTTGCGCGGCGGCAGCTCCACCAGCAATGCCGAAGATATGTTTTGTTCCGCCAGGTATAATTTTGATTACAAATCCGCCAAAAGAAATATCGGTTTCAGAATTGTCTGCGCACCGGCAATATAATAAAACAAGCGGCTGTAAAATCAATTATAACCTTGCGCGGGAAGGTAAATACGTCATGCCGATTACGGTAAAGTTTATAAGAGTTTATCTACTAATAAAATCATTTAACTTCGGATAAACTGAAAAGATTCGATTAAAAACAATAATGGCGCCGGCCAACTGTACGAGCCCAGGAAACGAGACATCCTCTTTTTCGTACCGCACATGAATTTTACGAAATCTGTTATACCACGAGTGTCCGAGTTCCACAATCCAGCGCTTTGCCTTGAAAACTTTTTCGATCAACTTTTTCTCTTCCCCGCGTGGTCTGATATGAGGGACAAAACCATTCGAAATGACTGTCTGGATTTTTCCGACGCATCCTGCATCCAAACAAAGATTTTCTACCGAAAGAGGCTCTCCCGGATGTGTTTTGCCCGGGGAAATCCTTTTTTCAAGCAGTTCATCCAGTACCACGCAATCATTCCGATTTGCGGCGGTTGCGACGATTGACAACGGGATGCCATGCTCGTCTACAAGCAGATGTCTTTTGCTTCCATTTTTTTTCCCTGTCGGCGGGGTTGGGCCCGACCGCTTTCTGCGCCATTGGCGCCTTGCTATAGGTTCCGTCGGCAGATTGCCACTCCCATGCAACGCCCTCCAGTTCGTCGTATTCTGCCACTCCCGCTTTCCACAGTCTTTCAAAAAAACCGCAACGCGACCATTGCATAAATTTTTTATGAATGGATTTGGGAGAAATTCCGTCAAACTCCAGGCGCGGAAGCGCGTCCCAAATAATCCCGGTTCGCAAAACATAAACCATTGCCGCAAAATATGTTTGGTTGCTATATTTAGCCTTCTTCCCGCCTCCGGTCTTGCGCCGATAAGCCACGTCGCCGGTTCGTATTGATATGGGAATCAACGGTTCAACCTTTGCCCAAAACTCATCCGTAATTTCCCAGGTTTTTAATCGCTTCATCACCATGCCTGCCTCCCGGTATGCCGTTTTCAAGTTTACCAGGAATAATATACATCCGAGTTCAGCGAAAGTCAATTATTAGTAGATAAGCTATAAGGTTCGAGACGCAAAGCATGAGCGTATTAAACATACGTAAAGGCTGAAGCAGCGAAGAAGCTTAATACATGAATTCAGCCCCGCAGGGCCGGCGTTCTTCCGGCCGCTTATCACGCTGCTCATTCGTTACATATCTTCAGATATGCCCCTCGTTCGCATTATGATAATCAATCCAGAATCTCCGTTGGCAAATGTTCATGTTATTTTTACTAGCCTCCCAAGGTATAATTACGTTTGCCGAAAATGGCGGTACCTATTCTCAGGAAAGTAGCTCCTTCGGCGACGGCGGCGGGGAAATCTCCGCTCATGCCCATCGACAGCTCAGGAAGGCGGATATTCAGTTTTATTTCAATTTTATCGCGTTGCTGCCGCAGTGCGCCGAAAATACGGTGCAGTTCGGCGTCGCCGGCTTCATAAGGGGCCATGGTCATCAGGCCGGCCAGCTCCAAATTGACAGAACCGGCCGCCGCTTCCGCCATTACCATGATGTCATTTTCGGCGGAGGCTCCGAACTTGGTGGCTTCGCCGGAGATATTTACTTCCAGCAGGATTTTCTGTTTTTTTCCGGCTTCACCTGCCAGCCGGTCGAGCCGCTGGATAAGTTTAACCGAATCAACGGAATGAATATACGCGGCGTACTGTACGGCTTTACCCGCTTTGTTGCTCTGTAGATGGCCCAGCAGGTGCCATTCAATGTCAGGGGGGAGACGTCCGGCTTTTTGTTCAAGCTCCTGAACTTTATTTTCGCCGAAACGGCGCTGCCCGTGAGAGTAAGCAGCAAGAATGTCTTCCGGGGAAAACGTTTTACTGACCGCAATCAATTTTACCTCGCCCGTACCCCGTCCGCAACCTGCGGCAGCGCCGGAGACAGCTTTCCTGACTTCGTCCAGTTGTTCCTGAATATATTGAGTACCCATAAAACCAGTTCTAAAGTTCTAAAGTTCTAAAATTCTAAAGTTTTCCCCATTCACCAGTTGCCAGTTACCAGTTACCAGTTACCAGTTACCAGTTACCAGCCGCCTGCTTTTACTCTGACTTCTCTGCATTCTGAAGCGGGATTTTTTTGCGCAGTTCAGGCGGGGCCATAGATATTTTGGAGCGGGGCGGAACGCTTTCCGTCATCCATACGTTGCCGCCGATAATACTGCCCTTGCCGACGATGATATTGCCCAGCACGGTAGCTCCGGCATAGATGGTAACGTCGTCTTCAATCGTCGGATGCCGCTTCGCCCCTTTGATAATCATGCCGCAGGCGTCTTTCGGGAAGCTCAGCGCCCCCAGCGTCACGCCCTGATAAATCTTGACGTTGTTGCCGATAACGGCGGTTTCGCCAATGACAACCCCGGTGCCGTGATCAATGAAAAGACCTTTTTCGAGATGTGCGCCTGGATGAATGTCAATGCCGGTAATACTGTGCGCGTATTCAGTCATCATCCGCGGGATCAGCGGCACTTTGTGATGGTACAGCACATGCGAAAAACGCTGGATGGTGATGGCTTTGATTCCGGGGTAACTGACTACAATTTCGTCAATAGTGGCTGCCGCCGGGTCTCCGCTGAACGCTGCCGCAATGTCCAGTTTCATGGTTTCGCGGATTTCTGGAATCGCATCAAGCAGGGCTTTCACCGCTTCTTCAGTTTTCCCGGGGACATCGCAGTCGTTGCAATGTTTTTTGCCGCATTCATAGCTGAAAGAGCGTGAAATCTGGTCATGCAGTTCCGAATAAACTTCCGTCAGGATATTGCCGATATTGAACGATATAGTTTTCAGACTGTAATTCTGCACGCCGCTGAACCCCGGGAAAACTATCTCCATCAGCCGGTTGATGATATCGTGAATTTCCTGCTGGCGCGGCAGGTTGAACCCTTCGACGTGATTAATGCCTTTGGCGTCTTCGTAAGTGTGGCAGATTTTTCCGACCAGGTCGCGCAGATAGTCGCTTGACAGGACGGATAATCTATGGCTGCAATATCTATCGTTCATTCTAACCTCCGCAGTTGAACAATTTATTGTTAATATTTATTAATCAAATCATCAATAGCGCCAAAATCCAGCGTAAGCCTTCGCAACTGCGGAGGCCAGGTTCTTAATTCTCCAGGGTTGCAGCTGAGTTGCGCTATTCTATATTTTGAACTTGTTCTCTGATTTTTTCCAGTTCGGTTTTGAAATTGACGACCAGCGGGGAAATTTTACACCCCGCGGCTTTATTGCCGAGGGTGGTGATTTCCCTGCCCATTTCCTGCATCAGGAAATCAAGGCTCCGGCCGACAGCATTTCCGTCTTCGTTGAGAAATCCTTCAACCTGCTGAAAATGACTCCGCAGACGGGTAATTTCTTCGGTAACATCCGATTTGTCGGCGTAAATAATAATTTCCCGCAATATCCGGTCGTCATCGCCGGGAACCGGAAGTTGCGCATTTTTCAGTTTTTCCAGAATCTTTGCTTTCTGGATTTCCGGTATATCCGCGGCTTCCGGCTCGATGATGTCGATAATGCTTTTCAGGTAATTCAGGCGCAGCGCCAGATCCGCTTTCATGGACATTCCTTCGCTTTGGCGCATTTTTTGAAACGCAGTCAGGGCCTTTTCGACTGCTTCAATGAAAGTGTGCTCAATTTCCGGCATATTGAAATCCTGGAGCGATTGTTCGATCACCCCCGGCACTGCCAGCAGATCGCGGAGTTGAATGTCGCCGCCGAGCTTAAGCGCGGACTGCGCTTCCCGGCATTTCTCCGCCAGCGATTCAAGCAGTACACGATTGAGCTTGACTGCGCCTGCGGCAAAACTTTCTTCGACAGTCATGTCAACGCGGACAGAAATAGCTCCGCGGCTGATTTTATCGGAAATCAGTTTCCTGAGCAGCGGTTCATACCCGGCCAGTTCCCGCGGCAGCGCCGCCCTGATTTCAAGCTGCTTGCGGTTGACGGCGGAAATCTCCGCGACGAAACTGACGCCGCTTTGGGAATTGGCAGCGCCGCCCTTGCCGAATCCAGTCATGCTGTTCATATTTCAATCTCCCTGAAATCTGCAATGTTAATAGAGAATTTACGGGCCTACTGCGCCGAATTCTGATTCAAGTCGCTGTCTTCCATTTCCTGTCCGAATATCGGAGTCCAGCCCGCAAATTCAGCGCTGCCGACGCCGCAAACCACAATTTTCTTGCCTTTAGTGAGAGATTCCCAGACAAGAGAGGTTTGAAGCGGCAGCGCTTTGAGGGCAGTGACGTCTTCCGGCTTAAGCGTTCCCATGGGGTTGAAATCCAGCGGAAACTTGGTTTTCACAGGTTGCGGAACGTCGAAGCGTACCCGGTTGCGCTGTTCTGTTGACAGGTAAAGCATATTGTTCATGGCGTATTTAGCCGCACTTTCGTAAGCTTTGAACCGGTTGTATTCTTTCACCTGATAGGTTTTGCGGATCAGACGGTACGGACTCCAGTTGAACAGCCGGTTGTCGCTGGTTCCGAACACGACAAACGCATCTTTCTGGCCCGGCACGACCCATGCGATGCAAACCTGTGACGTCTCGCCGCACAGGAGTGATTTTTTCTTGTTGGCAAAATCGCCAAGAATATCTTCCGCCATAATCACCGGTTTATTGAAGCGGATATATTCCTGCTGAAGAACATCCAGGTCTTTGGCGTTTTTAAGCACATACTTCCTGGCGCTGATCACCGCCTGTTCCCGATAGTAATCGTCGGACTGGCATGAAACTAGAAATATTGAAACGCAGGCAAAAAGCAGGCCTGTCGCGGTTGACACGGTTTTTTTCATTAACTTGCTCTTTTATGGTTTATGGTTTAAATCAGGTTAAATATAATCTTTATATGTCTATAATGCCAGCAGGCAACCGTCAAAGCGGAATGGAATTTTACATCGAAGATACTTCTTTAGAGAAAAAACAGGCGGACAGATGGGAATCATCTCCCGCTGGCTCAAGCGACGGGGTATTCACCCGGCAGATGTCTCCGGCCAGAGGACAACGCGGATGGAAAGCACAGCCTGACGGCGGCGCCAGCGGCGAAGGAACATCGCCGGGAAGAACTATCCGCTTTCTGCCAGTTTCACGGTCAATTACCGGCACTGCGGAAAGCAATGCTTTTGTGTACGGGTGCGCCGGATTGGCGCATATATCGGAGCTTTTTCCGCTTTCGACGATTTTACCCAGATACATAACCAGAATGCGGCGGCTGATATGTTCCACTACCGCCAGGTCGTGGGCAATGAACAGGAAGGCAATTCCGGTATTTTTCTGAATATCCATCAGCAGGTTGATAATCTGGGCCTGTACACTGACATCCAGCGCGGAAACCGGTTCGTCCGCGATGATCAGTTTGGGGTTCACCGCCAGCGCTCTGGCGATCCCGATACGCTGACGCTGTCCGCCGCTGAACTGATGAGGATAGCGGTGCATCACCTCTTCGCCCAGGCCGACCATTTTCAAAAGTTCGCCGACGCGCTGAATCCGTTCTTCGCGATTCAGTTCAGTATGTAATTGCAAAATTTCGTTCAGCGCGGTAAAAATTGTCATTCTGGGGTTCAGCGAACCGTACGGGTCCTGGAAAATCATCTGGAAATTGCGCCTGGCCCGGCGCAGTCCGGCCCCTTTAAGTCTGCCGATTTCCACGCCGCCGATACGGAAAGAGCCTTCTTTCGGGTCTTCCAGCCTGACCAGAGTCCGCCCCAGCGTGCTTTTGCCGCAGCCGCTTTCTCCAACCAGTCCGAGCGTTTCGCCTGACTCCAGTTGAAACGATACGCCGTCCACTGCGCGAACATGGCGCGCCGGACTGAACCAGCCGTCCCTGACCGGATACCATACCTTCAGATTTTCAACTTCAAGCAATGCCATTTTTAATGATTTCTGTCCATAGTTTATCATGTTCATATATCTTTACTCTTTCTGGTGCGGTTTTCAAGAGGGAAAAGTTATTAAGCAGATAAAAATGAAAAAATACG
>JBAWXM010000107.1:0-14510 GCA_037144075.1 Lentisphaerota bacterium
GTTGTAATATTTCTATTTGGCCATTATAATATATTATTACAGAGGAGCTTGCTATTATCGGGTTATCCGTTCATGGGTTAGCGCAGCATTTACAGGGAGAGGATCATGACCGCAAAAAAAAGCGATAAAGCGAAGACTGCGGAAGTAGCGCAGGAACCCATGAATACCGGATCACCGGAGGCAGCTGATTATACCACTGTCAGCTTCCCTGTTGTCGGCATCGGCGCTTCAGCCGGCGGGCTGGCGGCGTTTGAAGCATTCTTTTCAGGTCTGCACGGCGACATCAATCCCGGCATGGCCTTTGTTCTGGTGCAGCACTTAGCCCCGGACCACAAAAGTATGCTGGTGGAACTGATCCGGCACTATACCCGCATGGAGGTTTTCGAAGTTGAAGACGGGATGACGGTCAAGGTCAACTGCGTCTATATCATTCCGCCCAACAGCGACATGGCTTTTATAAACGGTACGCTCCAATTATTTGAACCGTCCGCGCCGCGCGGCCAGCGGCTGCCGGTTGACTTTTTCTTCCGGTCCCTGGCTCAGGATTTACACGAACGGGCCATCGGCATTGTACTTTCCGGCACCGGCAGCGATGGCACTTTGGGGGTGCGGGCCATCAAAGGGGAGAGCGGCATGGTCATGGTCGAGAATCCGGATTCCGCCGAATATGACGGTATGCCGCGCAGCGTGATCGCCACCGGCCTGGCGGACTACGAACTGCCGCCGGCAGAGATGGGTGCCCGCCTCGCAGACTATGCGGCACATGCTTTTTGCAAGCTTCTGCCGCGTCCTGTTGTTAATTCCGGAAACGCGCTGAATAAGCTCTTCAGCCTTTTGCGCGCCCAGACCGGCCACAACTTTTCCCAGTACAAGCCGAGCACCATCCTCCGGCGCATCGAACGGCGCATGGCTGTTCACCAGCTTGAGAGCATTGACGTATATGTCAAATATTTGCAGCAGACACCCGCGGAAGTTGAAGCGCTGTTTCGCGACATGCTGATCGGCGTAACCAGTTTTTTCCGGGATCCGGCGGCGTTCAAGGCGCTCGAGGAGTTCGTTATTCCGAAACTCTTTGCCGGCAAGCCGGCTGACAGCACGATCCGGGTATGGTCCGCAGGCTGCTCCACCGGCGAGGAAGCTTATGCCATCGCCATGCTTTTGCGGGAACAGATGGATGTGCTGCAACAGAATTTCAAGGTGCAGATATTTGCCACTGATATTGACAGCCGGGCGATTGCCGCGGCCCGCGCCGGTATTTATCCGGCCAATATTGCCGCGGATATTTCGCCGGAACGGCTGGCGCTTTTTTTTACGGCCGAACTGGATGGCAGTGCGTACCGCATCCACAAAGGCATCCGCGACATGCTGATTTTTTCCGAGCATGATGTCATCAGAGATCCGCCTTTTTCCAAACTTGACCTCATCAGCTGCCGCAATCTGCTGATTTATCTGGGTAACGATTTGCAGAAGAAGCTGATTCTCCTGTTCCACTACGCGCTGAATCCCGGCGGCAGGCTCTTCCTGGGCACTTCCGAGACCGTGGGCGGATTTTTAAATATGTTTGCCGTACTGGACCAGAAGGCGCAACTGTATCAGCGCAAAGATGAATTTCAAAGTGTGCAGCGGAGTATTATACCGGTCCGTTTACGCCCGCCAGGAGTGCCTGCGGCGTTAATACCGGCCCGCGGCAATGCGGCTCCCCCGTTGAAACTACCGGTACGCGAATCTGCCGCAGTTGCGGCTAAAACCGTTGCAGCAAAAGCGATCGTGCACAGCCCAGACCTGCTTGTCAAAACCGGCGTTTCTCTCAACGCGGTCAATCTGACTATTCCTGGAACAGCCCTGCCGTCGGAATCCCCGCCGTTCCGGGTAAAATCTGAGGGGGCGTCCGCTCCGGGGCTTGTCTCAATGCCTGAATGGCAGACGGAAGCGCCGGATACCATCGTATTCCGCGTATACAGCGCGGATGGCGGATTCGACAGATTGACCACAGACACGCGCATCGCAGCACTCGAGCAGGAGTTGCGGTCCAGAGATGAACTGCTCCAGACCTCCAACGAAGAGTTTAAATCCACGAACGAGGAAATGCAGTCGGTCAACGAAGAACTGCAATCCACGAACGAGGAGCTGGAGACTTCCAAGGAGGAACTGCAGTCAGTCAACGAAGAACTCAACACGGTCAATGCCGAACTGCATACCAACATAATTAATCTTTCGCGGGCCAACAATGATATGAATAATCTGCTGGCCGGCACCGGCATCGGCTCGGTCTTTGTGGATCATCAACTGCACATCCTGCGCTTCACGCCCGCCGCGACCATGGTCATCAACCTGATTCTGAGCGATGTTGGAAGGCCTTTAGCCCACACCGTCCTTAACCTGGCCGGCTACGACACCCTGGTGGCGGACGTGCAGCTGGTGCTGAAAACATTGATCCCCAGAGAGGTGGAAGTGCAGAACACGGAAGGCCGGTGGTATGCGATGCGCATACTGCCATACCGCACGCTTGACAACGTGATCGAGGGCGCGGCAATTACGTTCTCCGACATCACTGAAACGGTAAAAATACGTGAAGAGTTGAAGAAAGCCAATGATCTGTTACGCCTGGCTGTGGTAGTGCGCGATGCGCACGATGCAATCACCGTGCAGGATATGGACGGCCATATTCTGGCCTGGAATCCCGGAGCGGTGAGAATGTATGGCTGGAGTGAAGCCGAAGCGCTGGCGATGAACACCCGCGACCGGATACCGGAGGAACTGTGCGAGCAGGCGTTGAACAGAATACATCAGCTTAGCCGGCCTGAAACTCTGGAGCCATATCTTACCCGGCGGATCACCAAAAACGGCACTGTCATGGAGGTCTCCATAACTGCCACCGCGTTGTTGAACAAGGCCGGGCAGATGTATGCGATTGCAACAACGGAACGGGCAAAAAATTCCAGTTGAAAGCGGGACAGGTGTTAAGAGTTAGGTGTTACGGGTTACGTGTTAGGTGTTACGTGTTACGTGTTACGTGTTAGGTGTTACGTGTTACGTGTTACGTGTTAGGTGTTAGGTGTTAGGAGTTAGGTGTTACGTGTTACGTGTTAGGTGTTAGGAGTTACGTGTTACGTGTTACGTGTTAGTCCTAAAACTTAGCACTTAGCACTTAGCACTTAGCACTTTGTAACTTTAGAACTTCTTATACTGGGGGTTCATTATGAACAACGATAATAATCATGTTGAACAAATTGACGCCCTGCGCCAGCGGGCAGAAGAGATTATCCGGCAGCAGACCGCGCAGTCGCCGGTGCCCGAAATCATTTCGACTGAAGAAATACAAAAGATCCTCCACGAACTGTGTGTGCATCAGATCGAACTTGAGATGCAGAATGAGGAATTGCGCCAGTCCAAGGCGGAAGTGCATGCTTCGCGGGTGCGCTATTTCGACCTTTATGACCAGGCGCCGGTGGGGTATTGCACTATCAGCGAACAGGGTCTGATACTGGAGGCCAACCTCGCCGCCGCCGACATGCTTGGGATGGGCCGGAACGCGCAGGCCAGGCAGCCGTTCAGCCGGTTCATCCTGAAAGCGGACCAGGACATCTACTACCGGCATCGTCAGCAGTTGTTGGAGAACGGGGAACCGCAGGCGTGCGAACTGCGGATGTTGAAGAAAGACGGAACGGCATTCTGGGGGCATCTGGCGATCTCCGCCGCACAGGATACTTATGGCAATCCCGAGCTCCGCATTGTGCTGGGCGACATTACCGAGCGCAAATTCCAGGAGCAGGCGGGCGAGTTGACGACGCGTTTGATTATACTGGTCAACTCCCCGAGCAGCAGTTTCCGTGAACGCATGGCGGAGCTGACCGCCGCCCTGCAGGGCTGGTCCGGCTGCGAAGCCGTCGGCATCCGCCTGCGCGACGGGAACGACTTTCCATATTTCGAAACCCACGGTTTTCCGTCCAAGTTTGTGGAAATGGAAAACCATCTCTGCGCTTATGATAAGAACGGCGAACTCCTGCGCGACAGCGCCGGCAATCCCGTGCTTGAATGCATGTGCGGCAACATTCTGAGCGGCCGGTTCGATTCCGACAAGCCGTTTTTCACCCCCCATGGCAGTTTCTGGACCAACAGCACCACCGCCCTGCTGGCAACCGCCTCCGAAGCCAGCCGCCAGTCGCGCACCCGCAACCGGTGCAATGCCGAGGGTTATGAATCAGTGGCGCTGATCCCGCTGCGCTACGGCCATCAAATTTTCGGCCTGCTGCAATTCAATGACCGCCGCCTGAACTGTTTCTCTCCGGGCCAGATTGAACATTTTGAAAAAATGGCCGACAGCCTGGCCATCGCCCTGGCACAGCGCCAGTCCGAAGAAGCTCTGCGTATCGATCAGGAAAATCTGCAAGCCATTTTCGCCGCCGCGCCGGTGGGTATGATCCTCATTGATGAAACCGGCATGATTATTAATTCCAATGCCGTGATCGCGCGGCTGGTATGCAGAAATCATGCTCTGGTCATCCGGCAGCGCATTGGAACCGGACTGGGCTGCACGCACAGTGTTGAGAATGAAAAAGGCTGCGGCTTTTCCCCCTCCTGTCCGGAGTGCCCGTTGAGCAAAGGGATTCAGCAGGTTTTAAAGTCGGGAAACTCCATTCACGGGGCGGAAATGGAGTATACAATCCTGGTTGACGGACAGGAACATCATTTCTGGCTGAATGTCAATGCCGAACCGGTATTGCTTGACGGGCGGCAACATGTCATCGTCGCCATTGACGACATCACCGAACGAAAACAGGCGGAGGATCTATTGCGAGAAAAAATTGACGAACTGCAAAGGTTCCACAAACTGACCGTCGGCCGTGAGCTTGTGATGATCGAATTGAAAAAGGAAGTGAATGAATTTCTGATAAAAAATGGTCTGGAAGAAAAGTACAGGATAGCAGATGATGGAAAAAAATAAACAGCTTGCCAAACTGCTGATGCGATTGCATGGAGTGGACGTTTCCAGATACGAGAACTCTTTTCTGGACAAAGCTCTGCGGAAGCGGCTTGATGCAAATCATTGCGCTTCGCTCGAAGAGTATTGCGTCCGGCTGGAACAGGACGAACAGGAAGCCGGGAAGCTGCTTGATTCGCTCAAAATCAGTTACAGTGAATTTTTTCGCAATCCGCTGACTTTTGCCGTGCTGGAACAGATTATACTGCCGGAGCTGGTTTTGAAAAAGGGAAAAAGTAAAAGAAAAGAAATAAGGGTCTGGTCGGCGGCATGCGCCGGCGGACAGGAATCCTACAGCCTGTGCATGCTGCTGGAAGAGCTTAAAACCGGCGGCAATGAAATCAGTTGCCGGATTTTTGCCACCGATCAATGCGAAGCGCAGGTGAATGAAGCACGGAACGGCCATTATCCGGCGGAAGCATTAAATAACCTTAATTTTAAACGGGTTAAACAGTGGTTTACAAAGCGCGGCGATACTTATATCGTAAAGGCGGCATTGAAAAATTACATTAATTTCTCGGTGTTCGACTTGTTCAGCGAAGAATTATGCTGTCCGCCGGAAAGTCTTTTCGGCGATTTTGATCTGGTGGTCTGCGCCAATCTGCTGTTTTATTATAAAAGTGAATACCGGAAGAAGATACTGGAAAAAGCGGTGAAATGTCTGGCGGATGGCGGTTATCTGATTACCGGCGAAACAGAAAGAGATATTTTAATCAGAAATAATTTCCGTGAAGTTTTTCCGAAATCGGCGATATTCACCATATAGAAAAATTTATAATTAATGTAGGTCAGACATTCCTGTCTGACTTTTCGCCGGCAGGAATGCCCGCGCTACATTACAAAGAAGTTCCGGCGCAGCCGGTTGAGTTCACGGGGTGATTTAAATTACGTGGTCCGCTAACCAGCGAAAGGAAACATTATGAAGATTAAAAATCTGAAAATCGGCACACAGTTGAAGCTGGGCCTGGCGTTCATGCTGCTTCTGGTAATTGCACTGGGTGCAACTGCTTACATCATGTGCGACAGGATTCAGCTTGAAACCGAAACCCTGTACAACCATCCGCTTATGGTGCGGCGGGCCATTGACAAGCTGCACGTTGACATCATTACCATCCAGCGCGATATGAAAGATTTATTTCTGGCGGATGATGAAAAGAAAGCCGCCGCGGACGTGAACCGGATCGACATGGCGGAAGCAGACGCCTCTGCGCAACTGGACATTCTTTACAGCAGATTTCTGGGGCCCCGCGCTGACGTCGATTCGGTAAAGCAGGCTTTTGTAATCTGGAATTCCATGTGTGATGAATCCATCCGTCTGTTCCGGCAGGGAAGAACAAAAGAAGCTGTTGAACGCTCAAAAAATTCCGGAGTTGAAATAATCCAGTCTAAAGTTTTGCTGGCGGCGCTGCAGAAAGTGGACGATTTCGCCGTTAAAAAAGGCGATGCGTTATTTGCCTCATCCGTTAAATTAACCGATTCGCTGAACCGGCAATTAGTCATTTTAACCGTTGTCATTCTGCTGCTTGCGGTCATTCTTAATCTGGTACTGCTGCGCAATATCCGGAAACCATTGGAGGCGCTGGCTGACGCCGCCCGGCGTTTTCACGATGGCGAGACGGACGCCCGCTGTGCGTATGATCTGAAAAATGAGTTCGGGGAGTTAACCGCTTCTTTCAATACCATGGCGGAGGGTGTTCAGCAGGATAAGGAATTAGCCGAAAAATTAGCCGGCCTTGCCGGGTTGATGCTTAGTGAATATGATACCAAAAAATTCTTTCAGGCTACGCTTAATGCCTTAGCCGCCCATACCGGTTCGCAGATGGCGGCAATTTATCTGTTGAGCGACGATAAAAAAAGGTTTGAACACTTTGAGTCCACCGGGGTTGACGACAATGCCAGACAGTCGTTTGCCGCTGACCGTTTCGAAGGGGAGTTCGGCCCTGCGCTGGCTTCGCGTAAAATTCAGCATATTAAGATCCCGGATGATACCCGCTTTATTTTTCACACCGTCAGCGGCAAGTTTATTCCCCGCGAAATCATAACTATTCCAATTCTTGCCGACAATGAAGTTGTTGCGGTTATTTCACTGGCGGGTGTCGGCATGTACAGTAAACAGTCTGTTCAATTAATCGACCGCATTCTGGTTACGCTTTGCGCCAGAGTGGAAGGAATACTGGCCTATCACAAAATTAAAGAATTTTCAAAACAAATGGAGCATCAAAACCGCGAGCTGGAAACACAAAAGCAAGAACTGTCAGCGCAGGCGTCGGAATTGATGGAACAAAATACCGAACTGGAAATGCAGAAAACGCAGTTGAATGAAGCCAGCCAGCTCAAAACCAACTTCCTGTCGAACATGAGCCACGAGCTGCGCACGCCGCTTAATTCCGTGATCGCCCTTTCCGGCGTGCTCAACCGCCGGCTTGCCAGCCGGATTCCCGAAGAGGAGTACAGTTATCTGGAGGTGATTGAACGCAACGGCAAACATCTGCTGGAGCTGATTAACGATATTCTGGATATTTCGCGCATCGAGGCGGGACGCGAAGACATGGAAATTACACAGTTTGACGTTAATAATCTGATCGCCGAAGTTGTGAGCATGATCCAGCCGCAGGCGGAGCAGAAAAAGATTGAACTGCTCCATCCCGCGGGCGATGCTGAACTGCTGATAACCGGCGATGCCGATAAATGCCGCCACATTCTGCAAAACCTGATTGGCAATGCGGTGAAATTTACCGAAAAAGGCAAAGTGGAGATTACAGCCGCCCGGAGCGGCGGCAACATTCTGATTAAAGTAACAGATACCGGCATTGGGATATCAGAAAACCATCTGGTGCATATTTTTGATAAATTCCGCCAGGCTGACGGCAGCACTTCGCGCCGATTCGGCGGAACCGGACTGGGGCTGGCCATTGCCAGAGAACTTGCAGCGCTGCTGGGCGGGGCAATTGCAGTTAAAAGCGTTTCCGGCCGGGGTTCGGAATTTACCCTGAGCCTGCCTGTGAACTATACCGCCGCAAACGGCATAATCGAAGCCAAGGCGGCCGCCGGGTTTAAGAAAACGATCAAGCAAACAGCTCACAAACCGGCTGCCGGGGCGCCGGCCAAAACCATCCTGCTGGTTGAAGACAGCGAACCGGCAATCATTCAAATGAAGGATTTTCTGGAAGCTGGCGGGTACGGGACGCTGGTTGCGCGCAACGGCGGCGAAGCGCTCGAAATTATTGGAAAAACTGTGCCCGATGCGATGATTTTAGACCTGATGATGCCCGGGGTGGACGGGTTTGAAGTGCTGAAAACCATTCGCGAAGCAGAACTGACCGCCCATATTCCCGTGCTGATACTTACGGCAAAGCATATATCTAAAGAAGAGCTCAAATTTTTAAAGCGGAACAATATTTATCAGCTTATCCAGAAAGGCAATGTGAACCGCAATGAGCTGCTTGACACAGTGGCGGGGATGGTGTTCCCGGAACCGGCAGAGCCGGTAAAACCGCAGTTTAAGCCGCAGATCATCAACGGCCGTCCGGTAGTGCTGGTGGTGGAGGACAATCCCGATAATATGATAACCATGAAAGCCCTGCTGGCGGATAATTATGCTGTCATAGAAGCTGTTGATGGCATTGAAGCGATAGAAAAAGCAAAACAAAACTTCCCGAATCTGATCCTGATGGATGTTGCCCTGCCGGGAATGGATGGCATTGAAGCGTTCAAGGCGATAAGACAACTGCCTGAATTGCAGCATGTCCCGGTCATCGCCATTACCGCCAGCGCCATGGTCAATGATCGCGAAACCATTCTGGCGCATGGATTTGACGCCTATATTTCAAAGCCGATCGATGAACATCTTTTTTCCACAACTATCAACGAGGCGCTTTATGGAAAATAAAAAGATTAAAATACTGGCGGTTGGTGACAACCGGGACAACCTTATCAGCCTGGAAGCGCTGATCAAAGAGGCGTTTCCGGAGTCGTTGACTTTAACGGCCTTAAACGGTCCCGCGGGAATTGAACTGGCCGCGGCCGAAGACCCCGATGTAATCCTGCTGGACATCTTAATGCCGGAAGTGGACGGCTTTGAAGTATGCCGGGAATTGAAGGATGACTGCAAAACATGCGAAATCCCGGTGGTTTTTCTCACTGCGGCAAAAAAAGACAAAGGCAGCCAGATTAACGCATTGGAGGCCGGAGCGGAAGCATTTCTCGTGAAACCGGTAGATATAATCGAACTTACCGCCCAGATAAATGCAATGGTAAAAATCAAGCATGCCCGCATTGAAAAACATAACGAAAAAGAACGGCTGGCGGAACTGGTTGAAAAACAGACCGTCGAACTGAAACAGAACTATGCCGCCACGCTTAATCTGCTCGAAGATTTAAGTAAAGAGAATGAAGCCAGAAAACTGAGTGAAGCCGCGCTGCGGGCCAGCGAAATGAGATTCCGTATGATCATTGACGCCTCGCCGGTGCCGATGGCATTGAATGATGAACTGCAGCATATTACTTTTTTGAATCAGGCATTCGTTAAAACATTCGGTTATACTCTGGAAGATATCCCGGCTCTGGCGGACTGGTGGACTGAAGCTTATCCCGACCTTGAATACCGGCAAAGCGTAATTGACGCCTGGCAGTCCGAACTCGCGCGGACGAAACAGTCCGGCACGGAATTTTCGCCCATGGAAGTGGTCGTCAGATGCAAAAACGGAACGAGTAAAACCGTGCTGGCCAGCTCCTCCTTGTTTTGCGACTCCATGGACGGCAGCCATCTGGCGGTATTGTACGATATCACCGAGCGCAAGCAGGCAGAACAGGAACTGATCAAAGCCAAAGATAAAGCCGAAGAAAGCGACCGCCTTAAATCAGCGTTTCTCGCCAATATGAGCCATGAGATCAGAACGCCGATGAACGGTATTCTGGGCTTTACCGGACTGCTGAAAGAACCGCATTTAACTGGAGAAGAGCAGCAGTATATAAGCATGATTGAAAAAAGCGGCGAACGGATGCTGAATATCATCAACGACATTATCAGCATTTCAAAAATTGAAGCCGGCTCGATGGAAGTTGCTGTCTCGGCAACAAATATAAACGAGCAGATTGAATATATTTATAACTTTTTCAAGCCGGAAGTTGAGCAGAAAGGCTTGCTGCTTTGCTTTAAAAATACCCTGCCGGCAAAAGCCGCAGTCATCGAAACAGACCGCGAAAAAGTCTATGCCGTTCTGACCAATCTGGTTAAGAATGCCATTAAGTTTACTCCGTCAGGTTCGATTGAATTCGGCTATGAGCAAAAGGGCCGGTTCCTTGAGTTCTTTGTCAAAGACTCCGGCATTGGTATTCCACTGGGCAAAGAGTCCGCTGTCTTTGACCGTTTTGTCCAGCTTCACATTGGTGATAAAAGAGCTTTTCAGGGCGCGGGCCTGGGATTAGCCATTTCAAAAGCTTATGTGGAAATGCTGGGAGGAAAAATATGGGAGGAAAGCGAAGAAGGCAGGGGCTCAGTCTTTTACTTCACTATTCCGTATAACACTGTAACAGAAGAAAAGAGCGTTATTGAAAATGCCGTTCCGGCATATATTTCGGCAGAGAAGAAAGAGAGTCAAATTAAAAAGTTGAAAATATTAATAGTCGAAGACGATGAAAAATCAGAGGTTCTGATTACAATAATCGTCAAAAATTTTAACAAAGAAATTTTAAAAGCACGAACCGGATTATCAGCGGTTGATCTCTGCCGCAATAACCCTGATATCGATCTGGTGCTGATGGATATTGAAATGCCCGGAATGAACGGCTATGAAGCGACCGGACAAATCCGGCAGTTCAATAAAGACGTGATAATTATAGCACAAACCGCTTATGCGCTTGCAGGCGACCGGGAAAAAGCCATAGCCGCAGGCTGTAATGATTATATCGCCAAACCTTACAATAAAATCTCATTGACTGCGTTGCTGAAAAAGTATTTTTGACGAAAAGGATGGGGGAATATGAAAATTTTAGTTATTGAAGATGACGAAGATGTCTTGAAATTTGTCTGTAAAATACTCATTGCTGCCGGTTACGATGTTGCTGCCGCCTCTGATGGGGGGCTGGGACTTGAGCAAATAAAAAACAATCCGGATATTGCCATGGTCATCACCGATATAATCATGCCGGAGAAAGAAGGAATAGAGACAATCAGGGAAATCAAACAAACTTGGCCGCAAATTAAAATTATAGCAATGTCCGGCGGCGGAATTATCCACCCTAAATTTTATCTGCGTGATGCCGGTGCGTTCGGTGCAGATGCCGTGATAAAGAAACCTCTTACTATATCTGAACTCATCGGCACTGTAGAAAATGTAGCACTCATATAAAATTCGGACATGAGAAAGCCCGCCTCCGGCGATCACGGATTTAGGGAATAATGCATCTGATGAGTGAAACAGGACGCTGGTTCACTCAAACACGGCATAATATGGAACAGCGATTAACAATGAGAATGCGAACTGTATGAATGCGCAGGAATTCCAGGAGAATTTTGACAAAGCATTGCTTTATAAAAAAGAAAGCAGATTGGCAGACTCGTTAAAATTGCATCACGAACTTTATGCGCAGCTTTTACAAGACGCCTCTGATTATGCAAAATGTGTTGATAGTTCAGGCACGGACGATTACGGCATCATAATAGATACAGAGCAATTTTACAATAATGCCGATGAATATTTAAGAAGCGATAATCAGGCTTGTATTCTTTTGAATAATATATGTGTGATTTTGACTGAAGCAGGCAAAAAAGAAGCTGCCAGAGAATTTTTTATTGAGTCGGTTAAATATCTTCCTGCCGTGGAGAATACTTTCAATCATGAAATGTGGATGGAAAAATAATTTCTAGTACTCTGTAAAGCTAAAAATTTCGCATAGACGAGTTAGATTGCGGATTGGATTTTTTCGTTCTGACAGATGGGCGATATGAATATCGTCCGAAGTATGAACGGGAAAATACGAACGCAAGAAACTCGCCGCCTGGCGGTTGCGATCTTTTGAATTTGGATTCGTACCCTTTCGAATGCCTTCGATACCACGGTATCGGCGGCTTCTCAGAATATGAACCAATCTTCAAAATCTGCGCAATCTATACGCAATTTTTAGTTTTACAGAGTACTAGTCTCCGGATTATATACCTGGTGGCGATATTTATCATCATACCTTTTTAAACCAGCAAAACCGTATGATTATTCTTTATTGCGGCAGCCGGAGAATCCCTTAAGATGCAGGCCGCGCATGTACCGTCCTGGCCGTCTATCTAGGGATGTGTCAAAGAGCAATAATTTTAGCAGGCGGCAGAGTTATTTTTGCAGGGTCTCCTTCGGCCGTCATTATGGATCATAACTTTTAATTCCTGAATGATTTCCCCGGCCGACTGAAAACGGTCTTCAGGATTGAACTTCAGCATTTTATTCAGCATCGCCTGAACTCCGCAGGGAAGGCTGGCGAACTGTTTTTCCGCGATCTTTGTTTTTTGATTCTTTTGAGCTTTGACAATATCGGTGATGCAGGATCCTCTAAACGGCCGCTGTCCGGTCAGCAGTTCGTATGATACAACACCGAGGCTGAAAATATCCGAACGCTGGTCAACGTAATGACTGCCGCGAAATGCTTCCTGGGCCATATAGGCAGGGGAACCAGTAATTTCCATCTTCATGTTCTTATTGAAATCTATTGTGCGGGCAATGCCGAAATCGGACAATTTTACTGAGAGATTTTTTTGCATCATGATATTTGCAGGCTTGATATCACGATGCAGCATCCCGCAGCTATGAACTGTGTTCAACGCATCGCAGAGCTGCAAGATTATTTTTATCCTGCGGTCAAAGGCAAGCGAATCACGGCAGATATAATCTTTGAGCGAGCCTCCGTCAATGTACTCCATCAGGATGTATGAGATTCCGCTTTCAGATAAAAAACCCGATTCAAAAATCTTAACAATGTGAGGATGCTTAATTTTGGACATCGCTTCTGATTCTGCCAGAAAGCGGTTTATCAACTCTTTGCCGTCGGGGGCGTCGTGGAGTTCCCTGCGCAGCAGCTTAAGCGCATAATATTTTTCCTGCCGTTTTGCCAGCATCACGATTCCGGTGGTGCCGAGACCGACTCTCCGGATGATTTCATAACCGGGAAAGGCCGTATTCAAATGTTCGCATATTTCCCCGTCTCCACGGCAGGCAATGTTTTTAACTAAATTGTCGAGCTGACAATGATGCGTTTTCTCGATTTTTCCTCGAATAATATCGAAGATCCGGTTTTTGCCAATATAGTCAAAAGCCCCGTCCCGCGCAGCCTGCAATGCTTCAGCAAATTCCGGCTTCCTGCTGGTAATGATGACTTCCAGCAGCGGATGGTATTTTTTGCTGTATATAATCAATTCAGCACAGGTCATGCCCGGCATATTGGCATCGCTGATAATGATGTCAAAATTATTATTCCGGATGATTGCCCTGGCTTCGTCGGTACTGTCAGCCAGTAGCGCGAAATATCCGCTGGCGTGGAGCAGTTCCGCCAGCGACCTTCCGAAACAACCATCGTTATCAACAATAAAAATCTTTACCGGGCTGGAATATTCTATTACTTGAGTATCAGAGCCCTTTTTGTCTGCAGTGCAGTCTTTCATGATAGTCAGACCCTTTCGTCTGCAAATTTCTAAAATAATTTAGAAATAATTAGACTGATTGTTTCGATATAAACCAGAACACCTAACGCAATAACAAGTATTTTAATACTGCAATGTAAGATAACAACCCCTGAGAAATCTTTTATCGCGTTATTTAATTTTTATCATTAGTAATATAACTTTGCACAGTTAGTATAATTCATATATTAAATAAAAATTGCAATTAATCCTTACCGTTGACGGCGTTACTGAAAAGTATTTTCAGGCAAAGGCAAACTGATTATAGAAGTTTTAATTAGTTTCTATTTATGATTGCGTATTGATCTTTTTGTTTTACAGGAAAATCCCGGTACAGCCGGTTAAGTTCATCGTATAGGAATGCGTATTAAAATGGTAACGAGGAGGATCCGAAAATGGCAACCAGAACGATCGTGAAAAACGCTTCAACGCCGGAACGCAAAAAAGTAGTATTCGAAGTACAGACTAGACCCGGCAACAGCGTGTTTCTAGCCGGTGATTTTAATGACTGGGACTGTACCGCAAGGCAGCTTACTGATAAAAATAATAACGGTCTTTTTCATTGCGCGGTAATGCTTGGTACCGGCACTTTCGAATACAAATATTACATCAATGACATCTGGTGCATTGATCCCGCCAATCACAACTTCATGCAGAATGAAATGGGAACGCTCAACAGCGTTATTACTGTCAGCTGAGACTTTTCCATCTTACCGCTGTCGCTTGCTCGAAAATGTGAAAGCGGGAAAAGTTGAAAGCAAGACAGGAGTGAGGCGTGAGGAGTGAGGAGACAGAAAAACTTAAAACCTAAGAAGCTGAAGTTTTCCTGAAAATTGAATTTTTAGTTCATGAAGCCCATCTAAAAAT
>JBAWXM010000108.1:0-14383 GCA_037144075.1 Lentisphaerota bacterium
AAATTTTTCCCAGGCGGTTATGGTGGACAAATATTTTTTTGAATTGATTATGCCAGCCAGCGCGAGATACTGCCGGCGGCGGCGCTGCCGCTGAGTTTTGAAAAAGTTGAGCAGCGCGGGGCGCATACCGGAGGACAATGTTTTTATAAGATGCTCTTTCTGCTCCATAAATACGTCGTAATCCCGGAGCTGGTTGGTGACTGCGCCCAGTTCATCAAATTTATGCATGAAAGGTGCAATCTGATCTTCCGGGAAAACCTCTTTAAATTCGCTTAGCGCCACGCGCATTTTTCTCAGGGCGACCCGGAAGTCATGCAGACATTCAGAATCAATGTCGGCGACAACGCCTTTTTGATTATATTTCAGGATGTCCAGTTGCGATTTCAGGATGGAAATTGCCGCCGATTTTATGGTTGCCTCCGGCTGGAATTTCTGAGTTGCGGTTTCCTGCGGAATGGATTCAATTCCGGCGGCTTTCAGCGCGGCGTCAATCAACGTCCGCCATATGCCGCCGGCATCACGCAGAATCTCCGGCGCAACGGGCGAGGCCATTGAACTCAACTGTTTATTGCCGACCCGGGATGATTGCAGGCTGATGATGGCTGGCAGCGCAACTCCGGGACCGTCCGGCAGCGAATATTCGCTAAAGATCAAAGCGACTTTCTGTTTTGCTTTTGATGCCAGGGTAAAGCTGCTGGTGCGAACATCGAGTGCAAGCAGCGGGACAACCGTCCGGTTGCCAAGTATCCTCGCCAGTTTTTTACTTAATTCAGTCTTTAAGATATCATCGCTGCACTTCAATTCCCGTTTTTTATCCCAGACGATTGACGACAGAAGCGAATCGTCATCCAGGCTGGTCAGGCTATAAACACGCCCGCATTTCACCAGAACAAGATTATTGTTCAATAGACGGCGGTCATAAGAATCAAAAATGGTTTGCTGTTCACATTCCTCGCACGCTTTATTGACGGTGAAACCGGCGGCGATTACCGCGACCATGCCGGCAATATCCGTTCTTCCCGGAGCAAGCAGATATCTGACTTCACGAAGATTTTTTTTAGTGTCAACCGCCATTTACAGACCTCCTGGAATCAGCCTGAATGAAAAACTTAAGCACAGGCAACGCAAAACTATATTTAATTGGGCCAATTGCAAAACTCATGTTTTGCAGGAATTTCAGAATTTAGAATCTAGAATTCAGAATGAAATTCGAACTAAAATCCGGATTTATTCTGACTCCTGTCTCCTGACTTCCCTGTCTTTTGGGTTGCGGGCAAAGCCAGCCTTAGTTAACATACTTTCAAGTTCGCCGGAATACAAACTTATCACTCAGCGCGGCGGCGTCTTTAACTATTTCTCTGACATTGCCATCGCTAAGGACTTCCAGGGCATCCTCCAGCGGCAGCATCTGACGTTTTCTGAACATCTGCTCCGGCCATTTTTCAAGCGTTTCAGTTATCTTCAGCATATATATCAAAACATGGTAGTTGCGATTGAACTTGTGATAATCATATGCCCCGACCGGGATATCAGAAACGACGCCGTGGATTCCAGCCTCTTCAAAGGCTTCGCGAACGGCAGTTTCCTGCGGGGAATGGCTTTCTTCAATATGTCCCTTCGGCAGCACCCACCGATCCGGAAATGCCTTGGAGGTAATGAGCATAACTTTCAATTCTTTATCGAAAACAAAGGGGATTGCCCCGGCTTGCAGTATTATTTTATTCAAGATACCTGACTCCATTTATTGATTATCATTTAGAACATAGAGATATCCGGACAGTTTTGCCAGTCGCCGGCCATTTTTTTAATTGATTTCTAATGGACAGTTTGCAGAATCCGCAAAAGCATGACCGCGCTTAAAAAAAATTACATTTCAGTAGTTCCAAGGCTTGTGCAACGGCGCTTTGACATTTAAATTTCAAAAGTAAGATTTTGTCATTACAAAGAGTTCGGTCTTTTTCGCGGAGGAAGATATGGCGTTGATTCCGGCAAGAAAAATTAAGATGCCGCTGCAGGCGGCGGTTATAGATATCGGCGCCCATTCGGCGCGAATGGATATAATCCAGATCGAAAAGAACAAAAGCTACGAGATACTGGAAAGCCTGGTGCAGCCGGTAAATCTGGGCAGAGATGTTTTTACCAGAGGCATGATATCGCCTGATTCAACCATCCTGCTTTGCGGAATTATGAAAGATTTTGCCGCAAAAACTGCGGAATACGGGGTTGGCTACATCCGGGCTTTCGCGACCAGCGCGGTGCGCGAAGCCTTCAACCGTGAAATTTTCATCAATAACATAAAAATCGCCAGCGGCATTGACCTGGAAATTCTGGAAGGCTCGAAAGAGGCCGCGCTGATTACCATGACGGTCAAGAAAGCGCTGGGCGGGAAAACCGCGCTGTCCAAAGCTGATCTGCTGCTGCTGGGCATCGGCTCCGGCTCAGTGGAAGTTTCGCTGGTGCGCAACGGGGAACTGAAATTTGCCGAAACTTTTGCTCTCGGCACCATCCGCATTTTTGAAGAATACGGGAATAAAGCGGCCGAACCGGAAAGACTAACCGACATCATTGATTCATATACGGAGCTGATTGCCGACCGGATCAGCCGGATTTCCGACATCCCCAAAACCATCCAGTTCGTTGCGGTCGGCGAGAGTGTCCGCATCATTATGGATATTAACGGCAAGGCGGTAAAAAATCAGCCGGTCAGGACAATTACGCTGGAAAAGTTTGAAAAACTCTTCCGCAAAATCAATCTGATGTCGCAGGCGGAAATCGCGGAAAAATACCAGATCGGAGATGTCGCCGCCAGGGGGATTATTCCCTGCGCCTGGATCATAAAACGCTTTTTTGACATGACCGGCGCCGGCGCTCTGATTGTGCCGGCGGTAACCACCAGAAATGCCGTGCTTGAAGACATCATCCGCCAGTTGTTCAATGAAAAAGACCCGTTTATTCCGGATATGCTGTCCGTGGTTAAATCAATGGGCAAAAAATATTGTTTCGATCCGTGCCATGTTGAAGCAATCAAGGAAATAGCGGTCAAGATTTTTGATAAGATGCATGCGGTTCACTCGCTGGGCGAGCGGGAGCGGCTGTATCTGGAAATTGCGGCGATCCTGCACGACATCGGCCGCTTTGTGGATTCGCGGAAGCATCACAAACATTCATGCTATTTGATTTCGAATACGCAGATTCCAGGTTTGACGGAGGAGGAGCGGCTGGTAGTGGCGGCAGTGGCCCGCTATCACCGCAAAGGCAAGCCGCAGGCGTCACATCCCGAATACATGATTCTTTCGCCCGTGATGCGGGTGCTGGTCTGCAAACTGGCGGCCATCCTCCGCGTTGCCGACGCCGTGGCCAATTCCCAGGAGTGCAAAACCAGGAATTGCTCGGTTACTGTCAAGGACCGGGTGCTGATAATAAAAAGCAGCGGTTCTGTTGACATGGGACTGGAAAAGACTCTGTTGTCCAAAAAATCTGATCTGTTTGAAGATGTTTACGGAATGAAAATAGTTTTAGAGTAGCAATATAGAAAATTTCAGGAGTATTGACGCAGTGAGTGTTTTTCTCGATCAAAAATATTTTGTCTCCCGAGAATTAAGCTGGCTGGAATTTAATGCCAGGGTGCTGGACGAGGCTGGCGATGTTGGCAATCCGCTGCTGGAAAGACTTAAATTCATCTCCATATTCAGCAACAATCTTGATGAATTTTTCATGATCAGGGTTGCCGGACTGCGGCAGTTACTAAGTTCCAAAACCGCGCAGACCGACTGTTCCGGACTGAAACCGGCTGAACAGATCAAGGCGGTTAAAAAAAGACTTAAAGGCCTGATCGAGCGGGAATACCGTTATCTGCTGCATGAAATTCTGCCGGCGCTGGAGGAGAAAGGGATTCAACTCGTCAACCCGGAACAATTATCCAGCGAACAGCGGGTGTTTCTGAAGGAATACTTCCTCAATCAGGTGTTTCCGGTGCTTACTCCATTTGCGGTTGACCCCAGCCATCCGTTCCCGATTCTTAACAGTGGAGCGATAGAAATCGCCGTCAGCCTCAGCCGGGACGATTCCGGAAAAGTGCAGCACGCATTCGTCGAAGTTCCGCAACTGCTGCCGCGTTTCATCCGGCTCAGCTTCTCGCCTAAAAATAAGCAGCAGTATGTGCTGCTGGAAGACCTGATTATGGAACATATCCAGTTCCTGTTCAGCAACTGCAAAATGCACGAGATAATTCCATTCCGGATTACCCGCGACATGGATTTTTCGCTGGACGAGGAAGGGGTTGCCGACCTGCTGCAGTACATGAAAAAAGAACTGCTTCACCGCAAGAGCAGGGAGCCGATCCGGCTCGAACTGCCCAAAGGCAGCCGCGGCAAACTGGCGGAATGGCTGATGGAGCAGTTTCAACTGGACGATGATTTTAAATATAATGTGCCGATGCCGCTCAATCCGGCCGCTTTCTTTGAATTTATCGGCAAGGTCAACCGGCCCGACCTGATGAATCAGCCGTGGCCGCCATTGCCGGTTCCGGAATTCTCCAACGGCGGCGGTTCGATGTTTGACGTGATTGACCGGGAGGAATGCGTGATGGACGCAGTGCCATTCCAGGGCTTTGAGCCGGTCGTCAAACTGCTGAATGAAGCGGCTGAAGATCCGGATGTGCTGGCGATCAAACAGACGCTTTACCGGGTCAGCGGCGACTCCCCGGTGATCAAAGCGCTGCAGCGCGCCGCTGAAAACGGCAAGCAGGTGACGGTCATACTGGAATTGAAAGCCCGTTTTGACGAAAATAATAATATTAACTGGGCGGTGAAGCTTGAAGAATCCGGGGCGCACGTTATCTACGGCATCGCCGGGTTCAAGATACACTGCAAGGCGCTGCTGATCGTCAAACGCAACAAGGATATGCGGATCAAACGGTACGTCCATCTGGCGACCGGCAATTACAACGATAAAACCGCGAAACTGTACACCGATATCGGGATGTTCATGTGCGACCCGGAAATTTGTCTGGAAGTATCTTCGCTGTTTAACGTGATGACCGGCTATTCCTCGCCGCTGAACACCTGGAAAAGGATCGCGGTGGCGCCGTTCTCGCTGAGGGAGAGATTTATTGAGCTGATTGACCGGGAAGCCAGAATTTCGACTAAAAACAATCCGGGACGCATCATCGCCAAAATGAATTCACTGGTTGATCCTGAAATTATTACGCATCTCTACCGCGCGGCAATAGCCGGAGTTAAAATTGACCTGATTGTGCGCGGCATCTGCTGCCTGAAGCCCGGCATCGGCACCAGTAATATCAATGTTATCAGCATTGTTGACCGCTATCTCGAGCACAGCCGTGTTTTCTACTTCAGGAATTGCGGCGAAGAGGAATATTATCTTTCCAGCGCCGACTGGATGCCGAGAAACCTCGATCACCGGATTGAGATCATGTTTCCAGTGGAAAAGGAGAGCGTCAGGAAAGTCATCCGGCAGACGCTGGAGATTCAGCTTAAAGATAAACGCAAGTCCAGACGCATGCTGCCTACCGGCGCCTACACCCGGACATTCAATAGAGTCAAGGATAATTCCGCCAGCCAGTTCCGCACATATCAGCTCTTCCAGGAGATTTACGATAAGTCAAAACAGCGGCGCGAAGAAGTCAAAAAGCTGAAAGTATTCTCCAGACCGCAAGAAATTTAAAGTTTGTGAATCCGGCGCTTTTGATTTTGCTTTAAACGCATTATATTCATAGCCACTGTTCTTAACAATCAACTTATGGTATAAAATATGGCTAAATGTATTGGAATTCTGACCGCCGGCGGCGACAGCCCCGGACTTAATGCCGCCATCAGAGCGGTGGGCAAAACCCTGCTGCATTATAATATTCAACTGCTTGGATTCAGGGACGGCTTCGAAGGCCTGGTTTATGATAAAACGATGCATCTGGACAATGATGACCTCTCCGGCATTCTGACGGCCGGCGGCACCGTACTCGGCACCAGCCGCACCAAACCGCAGAAAATGCCGGTGGGCAGGAACATTATGGATATGACCGACGTCATTGTCGAGAATTACAAGAAACACCAGCTTGACGCGCTGATCTGCATCGGCGGGGGGGGGACCCATAAAAGCGCGTTGAAGTTGAAAGAGAAAGGACTCAATATCATTACAATCCCTAAAACGATTGACAATGATATCGCCTGCACTGATAACTCGATCGGTTTTGACACCGCTTTGCGGATTGCCACCGACGCCATTGACAGCCTGCATTCCACCGCCAGCAGCCATAAGCGGATCATGCTGGTCGAAATTATGGGACACCGCGCCGGGTGGCTGACCCTCGGCGCCGGTCTTGCCGGGGGCGCGGATGTTATTATGATTCCGGAACTGCCTTACGACATTAATAATGTCGCCAATGCCATTCTTCAACGTTCAAGGGAAGGCAAACGCTTCTCTATTGTCCCGGTGGCTGAGGGCGCGGTATCAAAATCTGAAGCGCTGCTGTTTGCCCAGGCTGCCGCCAGAAAAGAGAAAGCCACTTCCAGAAAAGATAAGGAAAAATCCAAGATCGAACTGGAGGAGCTCTGGCAGGCGCGTACCGGCAACACGCTGCGAATCGCTCAAAAACTTGAAGAACTCACCGGACAGGAAACCCGCGTCACAATCCTCGGGTATCTGCAGCGCGGCGGCAAACCTTCTCCATTCGACCGCATTCTGGCAACCAAACTCGGCAATGCCTGTGTTGATCTGATCAGGAAAAGACAGTTCGGCTACATGGTCGCCTCCAATGGGCAGAATATTGAGCCGGTTCCGATTGAAGAAGTGGCCGGAAAAATTAAACTGGTTCCGCAAGATCATCCATGGATTAAAAGCGCCAGAGAAACCGGCATCAGTTTCGGCGTATAACGTTCGGAATAAGCGGATTTAAGGCGGGTTTTGCCCGCAATCCTCCACGCCCGAAAGACAGGGAAGGAGTCAGAATGGAGCCGGTTTTAATGGAGGGTTATGCTCTGTCATACCGGGATGACCGGATTCGGAATTGAGCTTCAGCGGAGGTGACATATTAATAGCAGGAGTCAGAATAAATCCGGATTTGAGCTCGAATTTTATTATCGCTGACTTCTGGCTGACTACTTATGCAATTATCTCTATTTTCATTCTTTTTTGCTGTAATTTGCGGGTTTGTTATTGACATTCAGCATAAAATCACTATAATAGTAATATAATGAATTTTCTGTAACTGGATAGCGCAGAAGTTTGTATTTTATTTAAAAAAAGTAGTGTCGCATGCAAACAACTTCGTTCGAGTTCCCTTATTCGCGGAGCAGGGATAAGATTCTGGAGATCAATGACAATCTGGCAATCGGCGCGGCGATGGCCGACGCTGTCGTGAAGACGCTTAAGCTGAAGAAGGCCCTATAGCAATTATGAACAAATTACCTGCACAAAAAATTAACGGACTGATTGACGGTATCGCCGTACTTCAGGAACTGGCCATGAGCCGGGAGCCTGCTTCCGGAAAAATTCTCGCGGAAACGCTCGGTCTGCCGATGGTGCGCGTGAACCGGATATTGAAAACCCTGGCTTATCTTGGCCTGACGCATAGAAACACGTCTAGAAAATACAGCGTCGGACCGGGCATGCATGTGCTGGCGGCGCAGAGCATGGCGGCTTCCGGTCTGCTGAGGCGGGCGCTGCCGTACCTGAAACAGCTCGGCAAGTCAGGCCTCACTGTCGCCCTGGGCGTTTTGTGGAAAGATCAGGTATGCTATCTGTTTCATAATTCCGGCAGCAATGAATTTGCCGACGGACTTGGCCGGATGATGCTTTATCCTGCGGTCGAGTCCAGCATCGGGATGGCGCTGCTGGCGGAAATACCCGTGGAAAGCATCGAACAGCAGACCGGCGTCAAACCGGACAGAGAATTGATTAAAAAATTTAAGCAGATCAAAAAACAGGGCTATGCTTCGGTTAGAAATCAGCAGCACATCAGTCTGGCCGTTCCGATCGGCGAACCGGCGTATGCCGCCATCGCCGTTTCCGGCGTCAAAACTGCGGAGGAGGAACAGCAGTTTACAGCGCTTCTGCGTAAATACGCCGCAGATATTTACAAATAATTTTTTTGATATTATTGTAAATCACTATTATAGCAATTTAACTTAAATAATAAGGATGTAAAAGAATGAAAACTGTTACTCATCAGGCGGATTTTTGCGTGGTTGGCGGGGGGCTGGCTGGCATGTGCGCGGCAATTGCCGCCGCCAGAAAAGGAATAAAAACTGTGCTCATGCATGACCGTCCCGTGCTCGGCGGCAACTCCTCCAGCGAAATCCGGATGTGGGTTTGCGGCGCGCATGGCAAAAACAACCTTGAAACCGGACTCATTGAAGAAATCCGCCTGGAAAACCTTTACCGCAACAATTATCCAAACTTCTCGATATGGGACAGCATTCTCTACGAGAAAGTGCGTTTTCAGGAAAATCTGGTTCTGCTGCTGAACTGTTCCTGCAATCAGGCGGAAATGTCCGGGCAGAAGATCAAAAGCATTACCGGATGGCAGTTGACAACCGAAACATTTCACACAGTAAAAGCGGATTTGTTCGCGGATTGTTCCGGCGACAGCATTCTTGCGCCGCTGACCGGCGCCGAATTCAGGATTGGCAGGGAGGGCAGACAGGAGTTTAGCGAATCGATTGCGCCTGAAGCCGCAGACCGCAGAACAATGGGCATGAGCTGTCTTATTCAGGCGCGGGAAACTAATTCTCCGCAAAAATTCGTTCCCCCAGCCTGGGCAAACAAATATTTATCGGATGAATCATTTCCACGCCGCGGCCATACGCTGGAAGGAACGCAAAATTTCTGGTGGCTGGAGATCGGCGGCGAGAACGACACCATACACGACACCGAAACCCTCCGCGACGAATTATTAAAAATAGCCTTCGGCGTCTGGGATCATATCAAGAACCACGGCGCCCACGGCGCGGAGAACTGGCTGCTGGAATGGGTGGGATTTCTGCCGGGCAAACGCGAAAGCCGCCGCTACGTCGGCGATCATATCATGACCCAGAACGACATCGCCGCCGCCGGCAGATTTGATGACATCATCGCTTATGGCGGCTGGAGCATGGACGATCATCATCCGCAAGGTTTGAACTATCCGGGCGAGCCGACGATATTCCATCATGCGCCATCTCCGTACGGCATCCCCTACCGCTCGCTTTATTCTAAAAATATCGATAATCTTTTTTTCGCGGGAAGAAACATCAGCGTGACGCATTCGGCGATGAGTTCCACCAGGGTAATGGCCACCTGCGCCCTGCTTGGACAGGCGGTCGGAACAGCGGCGGCGCTGGCGGTAAAAAATGAGCTGTCCCCGCGCGGCGTTCATCAGCAAAAGCTGCAAGATTTGCAGGACGCCTTGATGGAAGACGATGTTTGGCTGCCCGGCCTGCGCCGCAAAATTTCCGAGCTCTCACGGCATGCTGACCTTAAAGCATCATCCGGCGATCCGGAACCGCTGCGCAACGGCACCGACCGACCGGTTGGCGATGACGACAATTGCTGGGAGGGTTCAAACGGCGACTGGGTTGAATACTCGTTCAAACGCGTTGAACAGATCAGCCAGGTCAGGATTGTATTTGATAGCAATCTTAACCGGACGCCATATAACATGGTTTCAAAATTTCCGCTGGAAATGGCGCAATTTTCAACGCCTGAGACCCTGATTTCGGGATTCCATATCGAAGCGGAGGATGCTTCCGGAAAAGTCATTGAAATCTTCAGACAGGAAAACAACTATCAGCGTTTATTCCGGCTGCAGTTGCCTTTTACCGCCAGGCGTGTCCGGTTGTGCATCGACGCGGTTCGCGGCAATGGCAGCAAGAAGATTTTTTCCTTCGACCTTAAGTAAAATTTACAGGGGCAATAATTATGAACGGCAGAGAACGTTTTTTCGCAATTTTAAGCGGAGAGTAAGTAGACCATGTTCAAGTATGGTGGTGGTTGTTTCCATACCGTCCGGTCAACTATTGTGCCGATGTATAAAATACTCCAAGGTTCAAACCGGTTATTGAATTATTTATCAAACTTAATAAAGATAAAGACCGTAATCAAAGCAGTTATGATACTGTTTGCTATAATCAGGTCTGTCCAGCATTTATTTTTAACATCCGGCACATTCTCATCAAAAAATTTGAACCATAAGAGAGTATAGTATTCAACCACGACATAAGAAGCAAGCATTAGCAGGAAATAAACCGGAATGCCACTCGGAGCTAAAGTGAAAAGAAAAAGATAAACACCGACAAAGCAATCGACAAAAAGCAATGCTGTTATATTGGCTAAAAAACTTGCTAAAAATGGCGATTTAATATTTTTTCGATAGTAGAAAACAAAGCACTCAGTCAGTATGCACATGCTCATTATAATTAGGAACCATTTGTATTCAATCTGATCATAAGAGACATATCCGTTGAGTTTGGGGATTGGAATACTGCCGGCATTGCCAGACAAGGCAAATAAAAAATATCAAAAACGACAGTTTTTTCATGTTTTTGCCTGCTCAATAATATAACGGTCAATAATTTCGAAAAGGTTGTTTACTTCGGGGCTCTCCGGCAGATGCTTCAACAGCTCACGATGATAACCGCGCTTCAGATAAATCTGGAACGAACGCTGAAAATTCAGATCATAGACCCAGCCCAGTTGCGCTATTTTGAAATCCGTCACTGTCCGTAAATCGCGCATTGCCACACTCTGGCGGCGGCTTACGCTCCGGATTATCGCCCCCGAAATTGCCGGGCTGTCCTCCAGGTCAAGCGTAACCGTATCGTTGGTTTCCGGATGCCGGTAGTAATTCAGCACTACATTCATGATATCCAGTTTGTCGGCATCGCGCACGACTTTGGACATCAGCAGTTCCCGTCCTGAAACCTCCTCCGGAACCGTCCTGCGGTTATGACAGGAAATTGCCGTCATGATATGTTCCGCATCCGACGCGTCAAATCCGGACAGAAAATTAATTTTCTTCAATACGGCAATACCTAACTGTCCGTGATCTTCGGATTTCAGGTCAACAAATGTGCGATACTTAGCATACTGTTCAAAGCGTCCGACATCGTGAAACAGTCCGGCCACTTCAGCAATAAACCGGTCATGCTCAGAAATATCCAGCGATCTCACAATTTCCGCGCATTCGCGGCGAACCCGCAGACTATGTTCGCGCTTCAGAATAATATTGCGGTTGAATAACGGTTCCGCCGTAAGAAAACGGTCGGCATATTCGATAAAACTATTTTCCAGTTCCGCCAGTTTCCCGGCATAATCTTTAATTTTCATCCTCAGTGTCCTGTATGATTTATGCGGTCAGATTCACCCGCCGCGCATTTGATTCCGAATACGGGTACTCCATATGTTTAGCGGTTGAACGGGCAACCGTCTCGCCGCAATAACGCGTCACCAGATGCAGCGCCATATCAATGCCGGCGGAAATTCCGGCAGCGGTGATGATCCTGCCCTGATCCACTACATGCAACTCTGAATCAACCGTGACTTTGGGAAAAAGCTCCCGCATCAGGTCAAGCGAGCGCCAGTGAGTCGTGGCCCGCAGCCCGTCGAGCAATCCGGCGTTTCCAAGTATCAGAGAGCCGGTGCATACAGAAGCCATAATTTCAACTTGAGCGGCGCGGGAAACAACAAACGACAGCATTGCATGGTTTTTCATTTCACGGCGGGTTCCCCACCCGCCCGGCGCCACCAGGATATCCAGCGGCGGGCAGTTTTCAAAGGTGAAATCCGGCGCTACTTTCATCCCGCCTGTCGCGATTACAATCCTGTCGAATTCCGCAACCAGCAACGCTTCGAAAGGGGAATACTCGTCGCGGCGGCGCTCCTCATCCAGCCGCGTGACTGAAAAAACTTCGAAGGGTCCGCAGAAATCTAAAACTTCGACCTCGTCAAAAACGATAATTCCGATTCTTTTACGATTCATAATATCACCTGAAAATAAAACACAAAGTCAGCAGATGCATATCCTTGTCTATGTTACAATTTCAACCTTACAGAGTATATATTTTCTTTTGCAGAATATTCAAATCTTTGCGGGAACTGACGCACACGCTCAAGTCTCTCAGCAAGCCGTCGGCAATATCGTATATCCAGCCGTGAATTGCTATTTTCTGTCCGCGCTCCCAGGCATCCTGGATAATCGTCGTGTTGCCGACATTAATGACCTGTTCCACCGCATTCAGTTCGCATAATCTGCGCATCTGTTCAGCTTTGCTCAGAATCTTCAATTTATCATGATGGCGGTGACTGATATCGCGAATATGGCGCAGCCAGTTGTCCACCAGTCCATGCGGCTTATTTTCCAGTGCGGCCTGAATGCCGCCGCAGCCGTAATGTCCGCAGACAATCACGTGTTTGATCATGAGCATGTCCACTGCGTATTGAAGAACGGAAAGACAATTCATATCTGTGTGAATCACCAGATTCCCGACATTGCGGTGAACAAACAATTCGCCCGGCAGCAGACCCACGATCTCGTTTGCGGGAACCCGGCTGTCCGAGCATCCGATCCAAAGGTATTCAGGCGCCTGCTGAGCGGCGAGCCTGGAGAAGAATTCAGGATTGGACGCCCATATTTCCGATGCCCATTTCTTATTATTTTTAAAAAGTTCCGGCAGTGCTTTCATTCTTTTTTATTTCCATAAATAGATGCAGGATAAAGTCTATTACTATAACGCTTTGACTGCTGATTACAATAATCTTCAGATTACGGGGCATGGGATTTCGACGATGCGTTTGATGCCGTCGCGATTCAACACCAGGCGGAATTTATGATACTCCTTCTGTTCTCCCATGCCGTATTTGAGAATAAGATTGATGTGATAAGTGCATAATCCCGGCACCATTTTGAATCCGCCTGGGCCGTCCGGCAGATAAAGCATGCTTTCCGGATTGTCCATTTTGTCCAGAAAATGCCGGATGTTGAAGCGGATGATATCGTGAATGCCGTCCACCTGGAAATCCGCATAAATCCTGCGGCATTTCGAAGAGTAGATTTTGATGTATTTTTTAGAGTAAATAACATTTTCGCCGACATATCCGTTATCCAGTTCCGACAAGTAATCCATATTGCGTATTTTGACTATTTCCGCCGGCAGATTCTTCTCTTTCAGGAAAGTAAAAGTCTCGCGGCAGAATCCGATTCTGGTCAGGTTGGTCATCAGTATGGTTTTATAGTCATATATATATTTTTTCAAAAATTCGATCATATAGATTTTAGACAGTTCCTTAAGCCGGTCCTTGAAAATATAGCTGACGACGAGGATAATGAACAGCGACAAGGTCAGGTCGGCAAATACGCGCCTGGATAAAAACAGCATTCCCGTGGCAAATGCCATTGCCATGCCGGCGCAAAGTCCCATCATGATCTGTTCAACCATCCGCCCTTCGGTCTTCGTGAAAGTTTTCAGGAACAGAATGCTGCCCATGATTTTCTTTAAAATGCGCATCCGGTAAATAATCGCTTCGTTGCTGGAGTTTTCCCGTACCTGCGAGGGGTAATGGTTGTCTTCGCGATATTTGCTTTCCGCTTTGATGACGTTTGCGATTCTGACGCAGATATCCTCGCCGGATTTGGTGTCAAGGTTTTGCAGGGATTCCAGCAGCTTGAACAGCGATTTTTCGACCATCAGGCTGATGTATTCATCGGAGAAATTGTAAAAAGTAACCTGTTCCGCCTGAAGATGCGGCACCTGGATGATCTGACGCAGTCGGCGGAAACCGACGGTAATCCTGGAGATATTCTCCAGCAGCCGTTCGATCAGGGCATATTTGTCGGAATGATTCTGGCAGGTCTCAATATAGTCCTCTTCGTCCCGCAGCGCGCTTTTCAGGATGGAACAGAGCATTTTCAACTGATACAGATAATCTTTGCCGGTTTCGGCGTTGGAAGGATCTTCCGCCAGCGCGGTCATGTCCGCTTTCAATCTGTCCAGCGGGCCCTTTTCCTTGATGATTGAAGCCAGCAGGAACACCGGGGTTTTGAACCGGATATATTTCTGAAGATCGCCGTAAAAATCGTGTTTGGTGTAAGAGTCGGCGTTCACTCCGAGATTATTCGGGATGAAAATAAAGGTTTCAACCAGATAGTCGGTTTCAGGCAGTTCCTGATTCAAAGGGTAGGTATATTTGATCTCAAACTGATACCGGTCGTGAATCTCTATTTTTTCCTGCACGTTATTCATGTTTAATCTCCTGCTCAATCTGAATATATAATGTTATCCGCGGATTTCCATATCCGGATTAATTTTTCCAGTGGAATGTTTTTTAGACAGAGCGGACATTACGGACGCAATAGACCGTGATGAAATTTTTACTCACCGGTGATAAAGAT
>JBAWXM010000109.1:0-14350 GCA_037144075.1 Lentisphaerota bacterium
ATTAAATTGAGCTCAAACCCCAAAGAAGAAAGGGGGCTGGGCTTTGACAGAACCACTTTTACGAGAAGGAGAAAGTAAAATGAATAAGGTAAAAAGTTGTAAGTCGTTGAATTTCACACTCATAGAATTGCTTGTCGTGATCGCGATCATCGCAATCCTCGCCGCCATGCTGCTGCCCGCGCTCAGCAAAGCCAGGGATAAATCCCGGGAGATAGCATGCATTAACAACCTTAAACAAAATGGATTAGCCAGCATTATGTATTCCAATGATAATGGCGAATGGATTCTGCCGTGCTATCCTGGCGGCAGCTTAATAAATGCCGGTCTTTTGCTGGCCGGTAAATATGCGCCGGTTGATATTTTTGAATGTCCTTCGGCGGTTGGCGCGGCGAACGGGATAGGCGCGATTGTAAACCCCTACGGCGGATGGCAGCTGGCGGCAGGCGCGCTCGGCAGCCCCCACCGGGCCTTTGTTTTTTCCTATGCTGAAAATATCAATGTGGGAGGTAATGCCATTGTTGCCGGTAACGTCTTCTATAAAACAGTCTCATTCAAGCGTCCGACTGCAACTGTCCTGTGGGCAGACGATCTTTGCGATGGCACCTATCAAATGAATTATGGCAATTTTATAGTTGCCAACGGGTATAATGCGGGCGCCGGATATCGCCATGGCGATGGCGCAAACGTCCTTGCGTTAGCAGGCAATGTTCAGAACACCAAGCGCAAAGATGACATTGGAAACGTCGCGGTATCTCCCTGGATATGGTATTACTCTGACGCCAGAAACAGGTAATATTATATATTATGGTTGTAATTTGTATTTGCAAGAAGTTAATTAATCATGGAATAGCGGCAAAAGTTAAGCCGCCATTCGAAAAAAACGCAAAAAGGAGTGACTTATGAAAACAGGAATTTATCAAAAGGTTTCGGTATTGGCAGTTTCGGCATTTTTATTCTCAAGCGGTTCAACAATGATGGCGGAGGATTCAGCGCAACCAGCCAATATTGTCGCCAATCCGGGATTTGAAGAAGGCGTCAAAAGCTGGGGTATTGCGTCCCCATCGAGCGAGATCAGCGATAATGTGTTTCACGGAGGAAATTATTCCGCATTGATAAAATGTAAAGGGAAAGTCGGTCTCTTGCATATAAGCCAGACTCTACCCCTTCCGCCGGCCGGTTCAAAGGTCGACTGTTCCGTCTGGGTTAAGACGTCGAAACCTGAATTAGAATATATGGTTTATTTCGACATCACCGCCAAAAAGGAAGGCGGAGACCCTGAATGGTTTGCAGGCCCCTCCTCTGACATTCAGAAAAATCCGAATGGAGAATGGAAAGAAGTCAAGTTCAGCTTTACATTCCCGGCAGACCAGACTGATAAGGGCGGCAATATCAAGAAAATGTGCGGCTTATATTTCAGGCTGGCGACACAGGATAAATACGCCGGCGATATCTGGTTTGACGATGCATCGGTAGTTATTACGCCGCCGGCAGCAAAAGATACTGCCAAATAAGAAATCTCCTCCCCGTCCATCCTATCCCCGCCGCAAGCGACGGGGTACGGATTCTCACGCCCTGACGGGCGGGCGAGATTCAAACAAAAGACTCAAGCCGACCCAAGGTGCGGGGTATTGTGCCCAACTGAATAAAAAACATGTTTCAAGGGGAAAAATGAATTTTTGTAAAATTGTGCTTTTTGCCGCATTATCTATGATGTTCTGCGTCTGCACCGGCCAAAAGATTCAGGATGAATCAGCGGCTTCTCAGGCAGGAATTCAAATTACGCTGTTTAATCCGGGTTTTGAAGAAGGAGTTCCCGGAGAAACTCCGACCGGATATGTCGGAACAGGAAAAATTATTCTGGATAATCCGCATTCAGGAAAGCATTGCATCCGGCAGAGCTATGTTCCAGGCCACAACTGGAACTGCATTCAGTCGCTCCCGCCATATATAAAGAGCGGCGAGAACAAAACATACGAACTCAGCGTATGGTGCCGGAATACGGTGGCTGCGGGAAACGTATGTCTTGGCGTAAGGTCAATGAAGCTGCCGGGCGGCGATGGCGATTCAATTACATACAACTGGAAACCAGTCGTGAACAATGTAAACTCCTGGCAGAAATACACGCTCAGATTTACAACGCAACCGAAAACCGAAGCGCTGGCGATTTACTTTTTAATCTCAGAAGCAGTATTGTCGGGAGATGTATTCTGGGATGATCTAAGCATAGCGGAAGTTTCGGCAAAAAATGAAGTCATGTCCGTTTCACCGCTGAAATCCGCCGTATTTTTTTATACGGACAACGGCCTTGTCAACCGTGTTTATGATCCGTTTTACGGGAAATTTACCGACATCAAAGCCGAAAAGGCATTTGCGGAAATTAAGCTGAATCAGAAAGCGAAAGGACTTGCACTGGAATTAAGCTTGACAGAGAGATACAATGCGAAGAAATGCGCATACCGCGAAAATATTGCGCTTGCGGACGGGCAGTCAAAACTCAGGCTTCCGCTGAAACTCGAAAAGCTTACGGCGGGACATTATGTTTTGACACTCAAACTCCTTGATTCAAATAAGATACTGGCAAGCGATGAGAGAGAAATCATCATCAACGGAAAACGCATGGATGCGGAGCCGCTCGAACCAGTAAAAAAAGTTGAAATAGATGCTGATAAAAATCTGCTTGTAAACGGCAAACCTTTTCTAATGTCATATTACTATCACAATCCGCAGGATACTGATGGTTTAAAAGAGCTGAAAATGACACTGGGGGCATCCACCGCACAGATATGCGGCGGAGAAAGCATCGACGCGCTCTGCAAAAACGTTGAAGCTGCCTGGCAGGCAGGCCTTTATTCCTGGGCGGTGCTGTTTCATCCCGCAATGTTTGACGGCAAAACCCGCAAGTGGAAAGACGCCGCGCTCATTGAAACGGTCAACCGCCTGAAGAATCACCCCGGCCTTATCGGATGGGATTTGATCGACGAGCCGGACTGCGACCCGAATGACGAAGCGATGACCCGCGAAGTGGCGCGAACTGCTGAAATTATCCGTAAGCTTGATCCGAACCATCCAATCTGGATTAACCTGTGCCAGAGCGGCAAATTTAAAAAATATGTGCAATATTCGGATTTCGCATCCTATGACACTTATCCATTCCCGGACATGTCGCTTGCGGTGATTGAAAACATCAACAGGAAAATTCTCGAAGCCGGCGGAAACAGTAAACCGCTGCTCACAGTGCTGCAGACTTGGGCAGCGCCCGGCAACAGGGGGCCGACATATGATGAATTGAAGGCGGAAACATACCTTAGCATTACCCAGGGGATGAAAATATTTACATTTTATTCATGGAGCGATGACTCATTTTGCCTGGCGCGAAATCCTGAGCTTCAGTCATACGTCCAGAATCTTATGGTGGAAATTAATGCGCTAAAAGATTTCCTTGCCGCGCCAACGCCGGAACAGCCGCCAATAAAAGAGCTGCCGGAAAAAGGGATCAAATACCTTTATAAAAGCGCCGGCGGGAAAAACTATTTCATCGCGGTAAATATTTCAGATTCCATTCAGGAATACAACATTGCTCTGCCGAATCAAAAAGCAGGAACGCCGATTGAAGTCTTGTTTGAAGACGGGAGAACAGCAAAATGCGGAAACAATGGCTTGAATGATGTTATTGCTCCATTCGGAGTGCATGTATATCGCTATTAATGAACTTATCATCAGGCGAAAATAATTAAGCCGCCGTTTTCCCAAAATGGCGTTATTGTATGAAAACAATAATTTTTCAAAAACAGGAGAAAAAATGAAAATTTGTAAAACTGCGCTTTTTGCCGCATTATCTATGATGCTCTGCGTCTGCAACGGCCAAAAGATTCAGGATGAATCTGCGGCTTCTCAGGCAGTAATTCAAATTCCGCTTCTTAATCCGGGTTTTGAAGAAGGAGTTACCGGAGAAATTCCAGCCGGATATATTGGAACGGGAAAAATTATTCCGGATAATCCGCATTCAGGAAAGCGCTGTCTTCAGCACAATTATTTTCCGGGCAAAGGCGGGAGTCTTATTCAGTCGCTCCCGCCATACATAAAAAGCGGGGGGAATAAAACATACGAACTCAGCGTGTGGTGCCGGAATACAGTTCCTTTCGGTAATGTATGTCCTGGCATAAGGTTTATAAAATTTGAGAACGGCAAGGCTGTTACGATCACCGATAAATGGAAGCCGGTCGTGGACAATGTCAATTCCTGGCAGAAATATACGCTCAGATTTACGACTCCGCCGGAGACCGAAGCGCTGGCAATTCTTTTTGGCATTTCAGAAGCAGTATCGTCAGGGGATGTCTTCTGGGATGATCTAAGCCTGGCGGAGGTTCCGGCCAAAGACGAACTCATGTCCGTTTCTCCGCTGAAGTCCGCCGTATTTTTTAACACAGACAACGGCCTTGTCAGCCGGGTTCATGATCCGTTCTACGGGAAGTTTACTGACCTCAAAGCTGAAAAAGCATTTGTTGAAGTTAAACTGGATCAGAAAGCGAAAGGACTTGTCTTAGAGCTCAGTTTGTCCGGAAAATATAATGAAAAGAAATGCGCATACCGTGAGAATATTACGCTTGCGGACGGGCAGTCAACGCTCAGGCTTCCGCTGAAACTCGAAAAGCTTCCGGCTGGACATTATATTTTAGCGTTCAAGCTCCTTGGCTCAAATAAGATACTGGCAAGCGATGAGAGAGAAATCATCATCAACGGAAAACGCATGGATGCGGAGCCGCTCGAACCGGTAAAAAAAGTTGAAATAGATGCTGAAAAGAACCTGCTTGTAAACGGCAAGCCTTTTTTAATGTCGTATTACTATCACAATCCGCAGGATACTGATGGTTTGAAAGAGCTGAAAACGACATTCGGAGCATCCGCCGCACAGACATGGGGCGGAGAAAGCATCGAAGCGCTCTGCAAAAACGTTGAAGCAGCCTGGCAGGCAGGCCTTTATTCCTGGGCCACACTGTTTCATCCCGCCATGTTTGACGGCAAAACCCGTAAGTGGAAAGACGCCGCGCTCATTGAAACGGTCAACCGCCTGAAAAATCACCCCGGTCTTCTCGGCTGGGACTTGATTGATGAGCCGGATTGTGATCCAAATGACGAGGCAATGACCCGAGAAGTGGCCCGCGCCGTTGAAATTGTCCGTAAGCTCGATCCGAACCATCCGATCTGGGTTAACCTGTGTATGAGCGGCAAATTTAAAAAATATGTGCAATATTCGGATTTCGCATCCTATGACACCTATCCTTTTCCGGACATGTCTTTAACCGTGACTGAAAGCATCAACAAGAAAATCCTCGATGACAGCGGGAACAAGAAACCGCTTATTACCATCTTGCAGACTTGGGCGGCACCCGGTAACATAAGACCGACTTATGATGAATTGAAAGCGGAAACGTACCTAAGCATTACGCAGGGCATGAAGATATTCGCATTTTACTCGTGGGGGGATCCCGAACCGCAATTCTGCATGGCGCGAAGCCCTGAGTTTCAATCATACGTCCAGAATCTTATGGTTGAAATGAATGTGCTGAAAGATTTCCTTTTCGCTCCAACGCCGGAACAGCCGGTGATAAAGGAGCTGTCGGAAAAGGGGATCAGATACATTTATAAAATCGTTGGCGGGAAAAATTATTTCATAGCGGTGAACATTTCAGATTCCGTACAGGAATACAATATTGCCCTGCCAAACCACAAGAGCGGGATGCCAATTGAAGTCTTGTTCGAGGACGGGAGAACAGCAAACAGCGGAAGCGACGGTCTGAAAGACGTTCTTGCCCCCTTCGCAGTCCATGTATATAGTTTTTCAGATAAATAATTTCATTATTTGTCTGAAAAACTATAGGTTCAAAAACAATAAAGATTTAATTATTATAGGAAAACAATATTTATGAAAACACCGGCTTTAGTAACAAGGGCTCAGCAGATTGTGGGGGTTCCAGAACATCCCTGCGAAACAATCATCCGCAATGGCGCAATCATATGTCCATACGAAGAGGCAGAAGTGCAATTTTTTCCCGAACATTCCGGATTGTACTTCGTCACTCTGGTCGGAGAACCGTTTGAAATCTTTGGCATGGGCGACCAGCGCGCCAAGGCATCGCTTCTGGAAGGTCATATACCGGCAGTGACTCATGCAACGGTCCAGAAAGGGTGCAAACTTGAGCAGACGGTTTTCGCCTGTCTTCTTGAAGGTGAAAAGATCGTTGATGGAAATGAAAAACTGATAAACATGGTAAGGTTGCAAGTAACCAATCTGGATAGCACCTTTCACAAACAACTGCCGGTCACGTTCCTGTTCGGAAGCTGTTTCCGGATGCCGAAGGATGGCGAACCGCACAGTTACTGGAAGGAATTTCTTTTACGCGACGACATCCAGGAGAATATATCGGCCGACAGTGAATTGACGCCTTATCAAAAAAAGTTGACGCAAAAAGGGAACTGCCTGACGGCTGAAGAACGCGGAATCGTGTTTTGCATTGACGGCGAACAAGATAAAAACAGTATGTTTGTTGAGGAATGGGGAAATGGAACATGGGGCGAAGGCACGAGATACAGACTCGGCTGGAGAGTGGTTCTTGACCTGAAACCTGGAGAAGTAAAAGAAATCACCTACAAACTCCCGTATCTGCCTCTGAAAGATACAAAAGAAAACCGGGATAAACTGTCGCTGCTAGAATTTGACATTGAGGCACAGGCGACTGCCGATCTGTGGAAGTCTCTTTTTGAACGGGGTTCTACTCTCGATATACCCGGCACAGCGCTCGGGAATTTATGGAAAGCGCAGACCGCAGCGACTTTTATTCTTGTCGACAAGCAGAATAAAGGGAGCAGCGAATTGTACGGACGGGAAATGTATCGGACATGGGCGGACAACTATCCGGACAAAGTGTTAAGCTATGTCCATTTCTCGCCAACGCTTTATGAATTCATCTGGGCGCAGGAGGCCTCGTATTGGGTGATGGGCCAGCTCGACCGTCAGGGCTATCATCAGGAGGTGGAAAGCTATTTTGAAATATTTTTTGAATTACAGGGCAAAGGGTTGCCCGGCGTTCACGAGCGCACGGTGTTGCCGAAGGATGGCGATGCCAGGTCGTTCATGGGCACAACTCCGCATTCATGGCTTAACAGCAACGGAGGAGTGCTGCTCGCGATTGCCGAACATTATTCCCTGACCGGAAACAAGCAATGGATACATGATCATATCGCGTCCATTATTTCAGCTTGCCGATGGATCAAAGAATTAAGAAAAACCACGAAACATGACGCCTGCGATTCCGGTTTTGGGTTAATGCCTCCAGGACAAAGCACGGACGCCACTTTCGCATCCGACCATCTGCAGTGGTATTACACTGATATATGGACATTGCTGGGATTAAATGCGATTGCCGACGTTCTGAAAAAGTGCGGTTGCGCGGAAGCAGCAGAATATCTCCTTGAAGCGGAGGACTACAGACAATGCCTTTTGATGTCTTTGGACCGTTCAATCCTGGATATTAAAGACTTTAAGGACGAAGAGCATGAATATGACTTTTCAAATATCAAGTTCAGCAATGCAATGCCGTCCTCCAAGATAGATCAATGGGATGAAAAGGGAGTGCCAGTCTGTTATAAAGGCAAGGTCATTTTAAAAAATGAAGCTGAGAAGCTGGGGTTGAAAATGTTTGTACCCATGAGTCCGCAGACAAGGATACCTTTCCGAACGCCATATCTGGACAATGCGTTCCCGTTTTCTTTCGGGCTCCTGGCCGGCATGGTTGATTTTGCCAGCGATTTGCCTGTTTGTTTAGGTGCTAGTCATACCGGTCGGCAGATATGGCAGGCGATAGATGACTATTGCCAGATAACCGGGTTGTATAATGCATCCGAAGGAATATTCCCGGATAACATGCTTGCAAACGATTCATTAATAAAAAAATATCTCGCCTGCGACGAGACTGAATTGTTTAACCAGGCGTTGCGCTTTGTCCTGCGTTATGGATGCGACAGGGAAACGCATATGGGGGTGGAGAATGCCGCTCCCGTCTTGACTCAAACTGAAAGTTGGTATGTTCCCTGTCCCGCGACCCACGGCATGGCCGGTGTACGGAAGTACTTGCAGGAGGCGATCATCTATTATGCGGGAAAAGAAAATACGCTGGTCATCGGAAAAGCCATCCCGAAAGAATGGATGGAATACGCCGCCTCTTATGAAAAACCCATACTGCTTACAAGGGCGGCAACTCCTTACGGGTTTGTGTCGGTACGGTACAGTATCAATTTTTCCTGCTCCCGCATCGATGTGGAAATTGAATTGCCGGATACGGGAAGGCTGCCGGAAGAGATCGAAGTAAGGCTTTCACACCCGCAAGGACTACAGCCAGTTGATGTGAAGCTGAATGGAAATATTCCCGTCCGGGTGGACAAGGAGAAAGGTTATGTATTCTACAATCCCCGAAAGATGGGAACGAATGGGATCGCATTAATCACCGCGAGATACTCGTGATTGATGCGCGATGGGGGCATAAACTGATGTTATACATTAGAGTCTCGCAAAATTGTCAAAAAGGTGAATTTTTTATGAAAAGCAATATCAAAAAGATAACATGAAAACAACAGCGATAGTCGAAAACAGCAAAAGTACCGCGACAAATGGTTTCATTTACGAAAAGATACTCATCGAATCAGGCTTGAGGAAGCTGGGTATAGACGACGGTTATGAGATCGTTATCGCGGATAATCCGGACATCGTTGAAAACACGGCGGCCGAAGAGCTGCAGAAGTTTCTCGGCAAAGGCGGATTGAATGTCAAAACCGTCCAGGAATCCAAATCCGTCGGCAAGAAACGGTTTTTGCTTGGTCGGGATGCCAACCTGAAAACTATTGCACGTTTAGGCGACAGCGGAGAGCTGAAAATACGCGACGTTTCGACGGATGATGACGGGTTTCATTTGAAGCGGATCGGTGACGATTTCATCGTGTCCGGAGCAAACCCGCGCGGCGTTCTTTATGGTGTGTATGCGTTTGAGGATTTCATAATCGCAGATACGGAAGGCTCTCTGGACATTAAGGAAGTGCCATATTACCGGAAACGGGGGAGCGGTTTGCATTACAGTTTCAATCCCCATGTAGAGTTTGTCGCGGAAGTCCATCTGGAGGAAAAGGTGGAATACCTCGCACGCCTGGGAATAAATCAACTGACTGATCAGGGAATCTGCGGCAATATCCAGCGTCTAGTGAGAAGTGAGGCATTTCCGTTCGAAACACCGCCGGAAATGGAGTATCAGAGCCAGACCAAAAAGTTGTCCGCGCTCTGCCGGAAATTCGGGATCGAACATTACGTTTGGTTACAGATGCCAAATCTCGCCGCCGATGCCGGACTTTATCCGAAGCAGGCGCTGGGGAAAGTCAAGCGCCCTTGGGGCGGCGATCAGAACGGCATGGACACGACCTTGTGCGTCAACAGTAGCATTGTACAGGAATACCTTCGCAACATGATGAGGCAATTGGTGCGTGAATACCCGGATGTAGCCGGGGTATTACTCTATAATTTGGACGGGGATCACTGGTTATGCACACCAGAATACTGTGACCGTTGTCGAATATTTTGCGCTGATTCCCGTCCCGACACATTCACCCCGTGGGAGACACAAGCCAAGCTGGTGACCTTGTTGGCGGACGCGGCGCACGAGGAGAATCCTGAGTTCGTGCTCATGTTGTGGGGTGCGGTACACTATCATGGTGAATACTTCGACAGGATGATTCATGAGGCACGAGGCTACGGCCGCCTGCTCGCCTGCTGGAGTGGCTCAGACCGGAGCGTGATGGTTCCCACTGCCGCGGAACCAGATTCCGCATTTTTTCTCTCGAAGGACATCTGCGCCGAACGGGGAATCCCGTTTCACATGATCTTCGAGTTCAACAATCTGGAGTCGCTTGCCAAAAGCCTGCCGTTTCCCTTCCACGTTTGCGATGCACTCCGGACATTCAAACGTTGGGGAACGAGAAACCTGACCGAGATATACGGCGTGATTCCGGAACATAATTCGATCAACGCTCTGGTCATGAAGGCTTTCCAGTGGAATCCGGATTTGGATCCGGAGGTGGTTCTCGCCGACCTGTCACTTCGCCAGCTTGGGGCTGCGGCCGGGAAATTGACGTATCAGGCCTGGAAAGAGATGAGCAAGGCCTTTGACGTATGGAATGATTTGCAATTCAGCCCATTGGATGGAAGCCAGCATATCCTGAGCATTGGAACTTCGGTGCCTCTGCCTCCACCTATTCTGCCGGACATTGTCAAACGCTACAATGATATGCTTCAGATCCTGACCAACGTCGAACCATGGCGTGCTGACGGATACCGAAAATTCAAAGAGCAAGCATTTCTGGACAAGATGCGCCTGATGAACAGGCATCTCGCTCAAGCGGCGGAACATGCGCAACAAGCCATTGCCGCAGCCAGCGATAAGGAGTTCATCGGCATCTGCCTTTATGAAGGGCCGAACGGACGCCCGACACAGAAGGAATACGCGGAATTGAACTATGCTTCGATTGCCATCGCCGCCGCTTTATGCCGACAGCGCTGCAATATGCTCCGCGCCTATCATTTGCTGACGAAGATGAAAAACACCAGCGACGACAACGACAAAAAAGCCGCCGATGCGAAAAACAAGATTTATCGCAAGCTTATTCGCGAAGACATCGGGGTACAGACGCATTTTTGCGAACTCCTTACGGGTTTTGCCGGAATGCAGTCGTGTTGCACTCGCACGAGTCTGACGGAACGTGAGATATCAGACTTGCTCTCCAGGACAAAGGCAAAGATTGATAAGTTAAAAGAGTTTCTTGCGAAACCATTAGAGATAAAGGATAAAGACAATGCACATGACTAACATTATTTTCATAGGTGTTTTCTGGACCATGCAGATAGTGGCGCAGCTTTTTTTCAAATGGGGAAGCTCCGTTGATTCGCGCTGGATATGGGGATTTCTGATCGGTAATCTTTTCGGTTTCTCCAGCATCTGGCTTCTAATGATGGTCTATAAATCCATGAATCCGAATATAGCGCTCGCCATTTGCGGCGGAGGTGCTTTTCTGCTCTCGCAACTTGTCATGGCGATTGTGTTCAGATCACAAGTTTCTTTAACACAATGGTTGGGAGTATTTGCAATCGTTATTGGAATGGCAATGCTGGCAATAGGTAAACCAGCAGGAGGTGATTTCAAAATTACGAAAATGGAAAAAAGAGCTGAAAGAATTCAGTCACAGGTTTTTTCAGCAAATAAATCTGGTTTTCAAATTTCCCAGCGATCATCCCGGCACGGTAATATGATCGAAAATTAGGCAAAACGGCATCAATACGCGGAAAGAGGGAGCGAATGGAAGCGCATTAATCACCGCTCGTGATTGATGGTGACAAGGCATAGCCTGATATCACACATATGTATTCCAGAATAATTTGAACAGCAAAAGATGCGGATTTAAAGAGCAACTATGAACTGTAGACATATAAAGTAAAATAATAATTGAAAGCGTTCCGCATGTTGAATTGGAAAGTTCCAGCATATACGAAGTTGAAGCGGTTTGTGGAAATGGAGAAAAACAACGTTTTGAGTGTAAATATATCATTGATGCAACCGGCAGCGGAAATATTGTAAAAATGGCAGGTGGAAAAGTTTTGTATGGCGATAAAGATGGCAATATGCAACCGGTAAGCCTTGTTTTCAGAATGGCCGGGGTGTCCTTTAAGACTCTCCTGCAATTTATCAGGAATAACCCGGATGATTTCATTCTGGCGGAAAACCCTGTGATGGAAAAAGACCGGACAAAAGCAGCTGAATTGCTTTGTAAATGCGGTTATCCATATGCAGCACTTGCCGCAGGCGGGAAATTATTGGGAAATGCATTAAAGAAAGGGCAAATGTATCCTTGTACAGCAATGTTTATGACCCCTTCTTCAATGGAGATAGGAGAAATTTGCATAAACTCCACTCGCATCGCTCATCTCGACGCGTCAAGTTCTGTAACAGCATCAAAAGCAATGCTGGATCTGTCTGAACAAATGCAAATTGCAATAAGTTATTTAGTCAGTAGTGTTCCCGGTTTTGAAAAAGCTGTCCTTTCATCTGTTGCCTCCCGTTTGGGAATACGTGAAACAGGCAGAGTAATTGGGGAATATGAATTAAAACAGGACGATGTGCTTTCCGGTAAAAAATTTGTCACCGCTATCGGACAAGGAGCTCATCATGTTGACATTCATGGGGCAGGAACTGACCAGGTAAGAATTCCAGTGAAAAACGGATTCACTTATGATATTCCGTTCGACTGCCTGCTTCCGCAATACTTGAATAATGTTCTTGTTGCTGGACGATGCATATCCTCTGACCGTGGTGCTAACGGTTCCGTGCGTGTAATGGGGACATGCATTGTTACAGGGCAAGCCTCCGGAGTAGCGGCGGCGATTGCATGTAAACAACGCATAAATGACGTACGCAAAATAAATATTGACAACATAAGAAAATGCCTTGCGGCAGATGGCGCTATGTTATCTTAAGCCTGATTGATAAAAAATGTTGCGAGACAAGCGCAAAATCAGCCACAAGAGAAGAAACGTTAAAACAGAAAAGACTTTAAGGATATATGAATAATTATGAGAACTATTGATACCCGTTACATGCCCGCAGTCGACGGAATTGACTTGGAACAGGCGCTGAACTATATCGCGCTGGCAGATGTTTCTCTGGATTTTATCTACGACAAATATACCGCCGGACGAATAATTTATACAGCCGGGAGCCGACCTGTTCTCGAAGGCTTGGCGGCAGATTTGGCTGGTGGCGTTACCGGGGAATTGGGAAAAATTGAGAAGCTGACCAGGTTTGTCGCGGAAGAAGTTCCATGGGCGGGTTATTATCATCATGCGCTAGGGCATAAATTAGCCTGCAATCGCAATCTGGATGAAGAAGATTTAATCGTCAGCGGCTATGCATGGTGCAATGAGCAAGCCAGATTGCTTTGCGCCTTGACGCAAATTATTGGAATCCCATCCCGTCTGGTTTTTGTGGGCGGTCATGTAGTGGTTGAAGCTCTGACATCTCAAGGGTGGTTGCTGGTCGATCAATCCTTTGGATATCTCTTTATCTACAATGGTAAAATTGTCGATGCTTACAATGTCTGGCACAATAAAAAAAATCGCGAGTACTTTGAGCCTGCCTATAAGGAGTTATGCGCCAAACTCACCAGGGATTTGGGCGAAGTCATACTCAAAGATGAATTCAGCATGAGTCAACTGAATAATCCGCTGGATAGCTTTGAGTTTCTAGGATACCATAATTACTTTATATTATAAGGTTTAATGCAGCTATGAATAATTCAGTTTTCAATCATCCGCCGGCGGAATGCCGGGGGATGCCGTTCTGGTCGCTGAATGACCGGCTGGAACCGGCGGAAATGGTCCGGCAGGTGGAGGAATTCCACCGCGCCGGAATGGGCGGTTTTTTTCTGCATTCCAGAATCGGCTTAATTACCGAATATCTTGGCGCAGAATGGATGGACGCGCTGCGGGCGGCGATTGAAAAGGCCGCAGAACTCGGCTTGGAAGCCTGGCTTTATGACGAAGACAAATGGCCGAGCGGATTCGCCGGAGGCATTGTGCCGCTGGAAAATCCGGAATACCGGGGACAGTATCTCGGACGGCTGCCGGCCGGTTCGGCATTGCCGGAACAGTCGGAAGTCGTACTGAAAAAAGACGGCTGGATTTATTTTACCGCAATCTGTCCGCTGGGAATCGCCTGGTTCAACGGCACGTGTTACACCGACCTGATGAATCCTGAAGCAGTGGCGGCTTATATCCGCTCCACCCACGAAAAATATAAAGCGGCATTCGGCCAATATTTCGGCACAGTTATTCCGGGGATTTTCACGGACGAGCCGATCATGCGGATGCGTCCCGGCTGGGGGCCGTGCGATTGCGAACTGCTGCCGTATTCACCGCATCTCGTAAAACGCTATCAGGGAAATTACGGAGAATCGCCGCTGCCGCATGTTGATGCGTTGTTTGCGGATCTGCCCGATTCCGCCAAGTACCGCTACCGTTACTGGCAAACCGCCACGCAGCAGTTCGTAGATGCTTATACCAGGCAGATCGCGGAATGGTGCGAACGCAACAAGCTGAAATTGACCGGTCATTTCATGTACGAAGATACCATAGAAACGCAAACCCGCTGGATCGGCAAAGCAATGGCGCATTACGAGTACATGCAGATACCGGGAATTGATCACTTGTCGCTCAATATTGACAATATCCTTACTGCCAAACAATGTTCTTCGATGGCCAACC
>JBAWXM010000110.1:0-14310 GCA_037144075.1 Lentisphaerota bacterium
ATTGGATTCTTTCGATCCGACTGATTGGCGATATAAATATCACCTGAAGGAGGAATGGAAAAATACAACCGCAAGACACTCGTTCCGCGCCTGCGGGATTGCGATCTTTTGAGTTTAGATTCGCACTCTTCGAGGCCTTCGATACCCCGGTATCGGCAGCCTCTCAGAATACGAACCAATTTTCAAAATCTTCGCAATCTATTTTAAATTTTCAACCTAATAGAGTATAACGGATATTCATTCAGGAGAAGTACCATGAAACTTTCAGTGCCGTTATGGCAACTGGCCGGGGAAGGCCTGGCCCTGTGTTATCGCGGAGCCACTGCTTATGAAGCTGAAATAACGCATAATTCGGCGCTGGTACTGAGCGGAGAGCCGTACCCGGATTTTAACTACTTTTTGCTCGATGACCTGGTTTTCCCGGAAATAAAACTTTGCCGCGCCGCGGAAAAAATCCGGCTGCGCCAGATTCCGGCGCTGTATTTCATTGCTGCTGAACTGAAAGAGCGGATCGCCGAAACCGCCTGTAAACTCGGTCTGGCCCATGCATGTAATATTCCGGTAATGACTTATACCTCCGAATTCGCTATATATGACGCCGCCGGTTATGAAATTGAAATAGTAAGCAATAGCAGAATGTTAAAAATCGCAAACCGGCTGACGGCTTCGGCATTTAATCTGCCGCTGGCGGCGGTGGAGCGGGTTTTCGGTTCCGGCATTATTGACGGCCCCGGCGTTCAGATATTTGTCGCATCCCGAGAGAATATCCCGCTATGCACAGTGCAAACCACCACGGCCGGCAATATTTGTGGAATATGGGGCATGGCTTCGGAATGCAGGCATCAGACGGACGGTAAAACACTGCTGCAATATGTGATGTCGTATCACTGTCTGAAAGGGGTTAAAGCATTTTATCTGCTGGGAACTGAAGCAAGCAGACCGTTTTATGAAGATATTGGATTTCAGGCACAGACGGAAGCGATGGTCTGGGTTGACCGCGAATGTCCTCTAGTCAATTCCCGCTAGCAGCCGGCCTGCCGCAACCGCCTGAACTGTGCATGGAGGACGGCCTTTAATTTTTTCTCAATAAATCCTTTCCGGAAAATAAACAGGATTGCTCTTTTTCCTGGAAATGATATATTTAACGAAACAAGTTAAAGCGCGGCAGAATTATTAAAGACTCTTTATTTTATTTGAGGTAGCATGAAAAAGTTGTTGTTTTTGCTGGTGTTAGGATGTTTTCCGGCAATGGCCGTGGAAATTAACAAGGAGTCTGTCAGACAAGAGGCAATCGCCCGGATTGGCGAGTTTCAGCATCCGGAGCAAGGTTCAATAATTGAGCTGGAACTTAAGGATGGCTCTAAAATAAAAGGCTCGCTGTCAAAACTGTCTGCGGATAAAATTTATCTGGATGTTGAAGACGGCGCAACGAATGTTTACAAAACTGAACAGCTTGCCGGCGCCAAATGGAAATTCTTCAAAGCTGAATATGATAAAAAGTTGAAGGCGGAGATGGATGAGATAACTGAAGACAAAAGAGTCGAGGCCGAGGTAAAAGAGAAGAAAGCCGCAAATCAGACGGCAAAGCCCGATCAGAAGAAAGAACCGGAAAAACAGCCGGAATCCCCCAAAGTTGAAGAGAAGAAAACTGTGGAATCAATTAAAAAAGGATTCGGAGAATTCAAGATTCCTGATAAAGATTCAGTCTTTGAACTGGAGTTGAGCGATGATACGAAAGTTTCCGGAAAAATAAGCAAGGTGAACGGAAATAAAGTTTATCTGGAAGTGGAGGAAGGCAGAATATCTGTCTATAAGCGGGATAAAATTCTGCCCAATTCCAGGTGGAAATTATTCAAGGATGATTTTGATAAAAAAGTGAAAGATGCCGTTGACGAATTTAAAGCGGAAGAAGCAAAAAAATCGCCGCCAATTCCGCCGCCTGCATCGGCCGCAGCAGTCGCCGCTGCGCCCCCGGCTTCCGCCGCCGCCGAGTCTCCGAAGCCTGCGGCGCCGCCGGTTGTTGCGCCAGCGTCTCCTGTTTCTGCCACTCCCGCCGCGGTAACCGCATCTGCGGCGATATCACCTAAAAAGCCATGAACGAATTCGCACTGGACAAGATATACTCATTCTCCAGCGCGTTTTTAGTTTAAATTATTGTAGAAACGAATCATTGTTTATAAAGGATTGGTTTTATATCAGTGCCATTTGACAGAAAATGGCAGTCATTATACGTTTACAGGGAGTTTTGAGCAGAGAACTGGAGCGGGTGAAGGGAATCGAACCCTCGTTGCCAGCTTGGGAAGCTGGAGCATTGCCATTATGCTACACCCGCGACTATTTTGAGCTTAACACAAAATATATTGCTAACTTTTTGCTAATTTTACAACGGTTTATAAAATATTCCATAAAAACCTAAAATCAAGCTGATCATTCCAAAAAGAGGCGATGGATTTTATCCTTCGATATTGCGGTTGAGTCATGCGAATGATCTTTTGAACAGGTCGCTGGAACTGAAATGCCCCTGCCAGTGCCGGGCTTCATGGATGCGGAATGGAGAAATAATGATTTCAATCAGGTCAAAACGGTAAACGACACCGGGACTTTCGATTTCTTTGAGATATCTCATCCCGGCTCGGTAGATGCGTTTTTTCTGCTTGTCGGAGAGCCCTTCCGCCGGTCTGGAACGCGTGGTATGGCGGCGGGTTTTGACTTCAACAAACGCCAGAATGCCGCCATCGCGGGCAACGATGTCAATTTCCCCAGATTTGACTTTGTAGTTCCGGCAGAGAATATCGCAATTCTTAGCCTGAAGCAGAGAACAGGCCAGCTTTTCCCCCCGCCTGCCGATACGCAGATGTGCAGCACGGGCCTGATGGAAAGACAAACTCATTCTGCCTTATTTCTCATCGGAGTCGCCGCCCAGGGTAAAATGCAGAAACAACACCAGCAGCAGCGAAATCCCGGCAACCCACAAGCTCGTATTGGTCAGGTTGAAGAAACTGCCTACCGAAGCCTCGGTTTTTATCGGCTCTGACCAGTTGTAAATGGTTTTAGATAGAAATCCAGACATGAAATTTACGCATGGATATGCCAGCAGCATCCCTAGAATTACCCAGATTACATAAAGGCGTCCGGCGGCCAGTGAAGCGATTGCCGTTACAGGAACGCGGCAGCACAGCGAAATACCGGCGCCGCATATAATTCCCCCCATCAGCGACGCCCAGAAATAAGCAGGCCTGACATGCACGCGAACCAGTCCGGATTTTTCCAGAAAGAAAAACAGCGTCACCCCGATGGCGATGGAAAAAAGAAAGGTCTTCAAGACTCTGCTGTCTTTCAGGCGGATTGCATTGAGGCAGGTGCTGCGCCAGGTCAGATCCGATTTAATCAGTAGAAAACCGAATGCGACGCCAACAAAAATAGCAGCAACGAGACGGTAATTGCCGGTAAGCGCCAGAGGTTCCATTATTTGTCCCCTCCCTCTTTGGCGCCCTCTTTACGGCGCTCCATCAGAATGGCGATCATCGTCGCTATCCCGAAACTGCTGATCAGAAATATCCATGCGCCGGATGACATCTGGATGGCCGCGGCCCATTGTCCGAAAAACGTATCTCCCGCCAGTTGCAGCCCCAGCATGACCAGGAAACCGCCGGCAAGTCCGAAAACTATGGTTTTACCGAACGTGGCGGCAATGCCGTCACCTTCGGAATCCTGCATAAAACGGATTTTCCATTTGCCGCTGATGATTGAGGCGGCCAGAGCACCGATGAAAATGCCGCAGAGAAAGCCGGTCTGCCAGTCCAGCGCCGGCGGCGGATTGATCGCTTTCTCTTTTACCGCGGTATTGCAGTATTCCGAAACTACCACCATCCCGTCGCCCATGCCGAGCGAGTCGTCAAACAGATAAAGACAAAAGATTATCAACAATGCAATTAATGCCCCGTTGATGTAAAATGACCATTTTCCGGTAACTATATTCATTCGATTCAAGCTCCTTGGTTCGCCGTATACTCAACCGCGTTTATATAAAAATAGCCGGATTTTTCTTAAATTCAACATTGCAGAATCCGGCATCCGGGTTAAATAGTAATAAGATTTCCGTTTATATATTGTAATAAACTGTTAAAGGAGACGATTAATGTCATTCAGAAATTTAAGTCCGCAGCGGATGTTTATCGAAATGGCCGCTGAACATGTGCCGCAGTTCGCGTTTAACGCAAAAACGGATTTTGCCAAGTGGAAGAAACAGGCGCTGCCGAAAGTGCTTGCCACCATCGGCGACAGTCCGGAACGCGTGCCGCTGAACCCGCAGCTGCTGGCGGAATGGGAACATGACGGACTGACCAAACAGAAGTGGCTGATAGACGTTTCAAAGCATATCTCCGCGACCCTGCTGATCGCCTTCCCCGAGAAGATGAAGAAGGGACAGAAATACCCGGCGATCCTATGCTGTCACGGACACGGAGCATACGGCAAAGACCCGGTTATGGGCAACGATTCCTCCCCGGAACTGCGGAGCGCTATTGCACAGCACAATTACAACTACGGGCATCAGATGGCGAAAGCCGGCTTCATCACTTACGCCATTGACTGGATCGGGTTCGGCGAGCGCAACGACAATAACAAGCCGAACCACCGTTTTCAGCAGGGCCGCGACTGGTGCAACCTCTATTACCTGCACGCCACCATGTTCGGAATGACCTCGCTTTCCATTAATGTCACCCACGGCAAAGCCGCTACAGACTTCATCTGTTCGCTGCCTAAGGTTGATTCCGGCAAACTTGGCGTCATGGGGCTCAGCGGAGGCGGAACAATGACCCTGTGGATGAGTCTCTGTGACGAACGCTTCAAAGCGACGGAAATTATCTGCTACAGTGACCTGTGGGCGCATTTCGGCATTCGCGATATCAACTACTGCGGCATGCAGGTGGCGCCCGGTCTTTACAAACTGGTTGACCTGCCGGAGCTCCAGGGACTGCTTGCTCCGCGTCCGCTGCTGATCGATATCGGCGCCAACGATTCGTGCTTCAAAGTGGATACTGCAATGACGTGCTTCAAGAAGCTTGAGAGAATCTATGCGGCGGCCAAAGCGTCAAAGAATCTTCAGCTTGACCTGTTCCCCGGGGAACACGGCTGGGGCGGCAACAAGGCGGCTACATTCTTCAAACAGCATCTCGGCTGATTGCATAAGTTGTTGCTGATCAGTATATAAAAACAGCGGTTTACAGTGCAATCTGTAAACCGCTGCTTGCTATATATATTCAGATTTCCAGTCAGCCGAGGGACTGGCAGACCGTGATCGCGGCGACGCCGTAAATATCTTCGGCAGTACAGCCGCGGGAAAGGTCGTTGACCGGCCTGCCCAGTCCCTGCAGGATCGGGCCGTAGGCATCGGCTCCGGCCAGCCGCTGGGTCAGCTTGTACGCAATGTTTCCGGCGTTCAGGTCCGGGTAGATCAGAACATTGGCATTACCGACAATTTCGCTTTTCGGCGCTTTCTGGATGGCTACTTTCGGCACCAGTGCGGCATCAACCTGGAGTTCTCCGTCCGCGATGATGTCCAGATTTTCATTCTTGATCTTTTCTTTGAACTTGGCGGTGGCGACGACGATTTTATTCAGTATTTCGTGTTCCGCGCTGCCGTGGGTGGAGAAGGACAGGAACGCCACTTTGGGCTGTTTGCCCAGCAGGGCGCGGTAGGTGTTGCAGGTCGCCATGGCGATGTCCACCAGCTGGTCTGCATCCGGATTCGGGTTGACGCCGCAATCGGAGTACAGCAGCACGTCGTCGCCGGAAATAGTCGGAGTCTTCAGGTCCATTACGAAACAGCTGCTGGCGATCTTGATGCCGGGAGCGGTGCCGATGCAGTTGAACGCGGCGCGCAGCATGTCCGGAGTGGACGCAATACTGCCGGCAACCATGCCGTCAACCTTATTGTTGCGGTTCATCATTGAACCGAAAAATATCCGGTCTCTCATCGCCTTGCGGGCATCGTCCAGGCTGATGCCTTTTTTCTTGCGGAGTTCGCAGAACTGCGCGGCGTATTCTTCAAAAAAGTCGCAGGTCAAATGATCCAGCGTCTTGAATTTGCGTTCCGTGATTCCAGCTTCCCTGCAGGAGGCGTCGATTTCCGCCGGTGTGCCCAGCACGGTTACTTCCGCCGCCACGCCATTTTCAATAATCATATTGGCTGCTGCGACTACCCTGGGATCCATGCCTTCCGGCAGAACCAGTGTTTTTTTCGCGCTGCGGGCCCGTTTTACGAACAGATCAATCGCTGACATAGTTTTTCCCTTGAATTTATATTTTGAAAATAGTTGCTTAATTACTGCGCTGACTCTTCATTTCCAACCACCTTGCGGTGATTCAGCGTATTGACCACGCCGCGGGAGATCATCAGTTCTTCATTCGTCGGCATAATCACGACTTTCGTGACGCTTTCCGGAGTCGAGATAATGCCTTTCTTGCCGGATAATTTCTCATTCTGGCCGGCGTCGAGGAAAATATTCAACCCGTTAAGACGTTTGACGATTTTCTCCCGGATGTAGGCGCTCCATTCGCCGATGCCGCCGGTGAAGACGATCGCGTCGGCGCCGCCCAGCAGCGCAAGATATGCTCCGATATATTTGACGATGCGGCGGGTGAACATCCGCCGCGCCCGCAGCGCCTGTTTATCACCCTTCAGTTCGGCTTCGATAATATCGCGCATATCTGAACTGTTGATGCCGCCGACGCCCAGCAGTCCGCTCTGCTTATTCAGTATCTTGTCGATTTCCTGAGCGCTCTTGCCGAGTTCGATCAGCCGGATCACCACCGCCGGATCCAGATCGCCGCAGCGGGTGCCCATGACCAGACCTTCCAGGGGGGTCATCCCCATGGAGGTGTCAATCACCTGGCCGTTGCTGATTGCCGCCATGCTGCAGCCGTTGCCCAGATGACAGGTGATCAGCCGGAGTTTTTCAAACGGAAATCCCAGGAACGCGCCGGTGGCTTCAGCCACAAAATTGTGGGAGGTGCCGTGGAAACCGTATCTGCGGATGCCGTGCTTGGTGTAAAGGTCGTAAGGCACCGCGTAGAGGAATGCCTCCGGGGCCATGGTCTGGTGGAAAGCGGTATCAAAAACCGCAATGTTAGGAACGCCCGGGAATGCTTCTTCGCAGGCTTCGATCCCGGCAAGATTGGCTGGATTGTGCAGCGGAGCCAGCGCAAAACAGTCGCGGATGATCTCTTTCACATGTTCATTGACCAGCGCCGGCTTGGTCGCCTGTTCTCCGCCATGCACCACGCGGTGACCGATCGCCTCCACTTCGGAAAGGTTTTTCAAAACGCCGATTTCAGGATCGCTCAGGATGGCGCAGATGCTTTTCAGCGCATCAACATGATTCTGGACCGGCGGATTGCTGTCCTGCGAAAAACCGTCGCTGCGCTTATATTGCAGCTGCGGCTTGTCAGATCCCAGCCGCTCCACCTGCCCTTTGGCCAGCATCTGTTCCTTACCCATTGAATAAAGGGTAAACTTCATTGACGAACTTCCCGCGTTTAAAACCAAGACTTTCATGTTGCCAGATTCCCTGTTTATATAAAATTAAAAATCAAAAAGCGCTATTGAATACGGCTATGCAACCACCATAAGTTAGCATGAAACAGCCGGATTTAAAAGTCCGCAAAATAACAAATAACTGCAAAAACAATAAAAATATGTCAATTTTTGTCAAAAAAATTCAAATTCAATCAAACTCCGGACAGATATCTCACCCGGCGTCAGGATAATATAGCGAAAACAGAATCTCACCGGCAGCAGTGATTCCCGCTATTTATTACTATAATATTAATATCGCAAAGATAAAATGAAAAATAATAAACTTTTGTTAGAAATGCTCCCAAGGTTCCTTTTTAGGAGTTGTTATAAAATGGGTCTTGACTAGATTTCATGGCTAACTATTAGGACGAAGGACAGAAAAATGCAACAGATTCGGGATGCCGTAAAGGTCGCAATCCGGCATAACCGGTCGCGAGCTCCCTGTTATTCCGTTTCAGAATATTGTTCATCTGCCCATGCCGTCGCCCATGCCGCCTGCGCCGAAGCTCCATCGGTCTGGCGGGAGCGGTCCACCAGTATCTGCTCGGCAATCCGCTTTCGGGTCATTTATTTGTGTTTTTCAACCGCACTTTCAATCTGGTGAAAAATTCTGTTTTCATGCTATCTTAAAAACATGGGGAATAATGTAACAATTGAATACGATGAAGCGTTGACGGCCGGGCCGGCGGTAATTGAATTCGTCAAGCACAAAGCGACTTATTATCCGCAAATGGTTATCGCTAATGCCGATTTTTTCAGGCCGTTAATTATGAAAAAATCTTCCGCTGAAAATTACCACAAGTGACGGAATTTGTAAAATAAAGAGACTAACGGCGATTCCACGGTATTTTGAATTACATCAAAAAGATTGAATCATTTTCTTTCCGGCGTTATATTAACGCATTGATCATATTTACCATAGGAAGATTTAACCATGAAAACAACAGCAGCGTTAATCTTATGCCTGCTGCTGGCATTTTCCCTGGCGGCGGAATCCATATCCGGGAAAGTCACATTGATATATGACGGCGATACATTCCTGATGCAGGAAGGCCTGAAATCCGTTGAAATCAGGCTGTGGGGCATTGACGCGCCCGAATATAAACAGTCAGGCGGCAGAGAGGCGACTAAATTCCTGATCCGGTTGATAAAAGACAGATTTGTCAAAGTGGAAAAAGTTGACCAGGACAAATACGGCAGGGTCGTCGGCAAAGTTTACCTGGAAAATCTTTATGTCAATCTGGAAGTTTTGAAGAACGGCCATGCCTGGTGGTATCAGCATTTCGCCCCGAAAGAGCGGGCTTTCCGCCTGGCCGAGGAGGCCGCCAGGGACCAGAAAGCCGGCTTATGGCGCGATCCCAATCCAATCAATCCCCGTGAATGGCGCGAACAGCAGAAGAAAGAGAAAGAAGAGCAGGAAAAAGAAAAACCCAAAGTTCCGCAAACCTGATTTATAGTCATTACGGATCTTCCTATACGGATAAAACGAATATCCAATATCCAGCAAGGGATATCCAACCGATGAAGGATAAAGGCAAATATCCGGCAAGGCATGAAGGAAATACAAACAATATTGAATAATCGAATACTGGGTTTGCCGGCTGTTATGTTTTAAACTTGGACATTGGATATTCCGTGTTGGATATTGGATATTCAAACGGTTTGGCGGACTGCGGAAACGTCAATTTTATCAAAAAAAAGCATAACTCAATATAGTGACTGGTAAACAGTAGATTTAAAAAGTTTTCTTTGTGTCTTGTGGTTAAAAAGGTGGTTAAAAGGAGTTTAAAACAGATTATGATCAGATTCGGACTATGCTGTATTTTCCATGACCATCCGGTAAAATTCCGGCATATTACCGCCGCCAATCTGACCCGGCTGCCGGAAGATGAGCGCCGCCGCAAACTCTCCGCCATCTGCCTGGATAATTCATTTGAACTTGAAAAAGCGCTGCTGACCGTGGATTCGCTGGGTATCGGCGCATTCCGGATAAACTCGCAAATCCTGCCGCTATTTACTCATCCCCAGGCCGGATACAAGCTCGAAGAACTCATGGATGCCGATGCTATTTTAAACAATTTCGCGCGAATCCGGGAATTCCATGAGGAACATGATATCCGGCTGAGTTTTCATCCCGACCAGTTCATTATTCTGTCGTCGCCAAATGAACAGGTGGTTAAGAATTCGCTGCGCGAACTGGAATATCAATGCATGGTCGCAGATCTGACCGGCGCGGAAAATGTGAATATTCACCTGGGCGGCGCTTACGGCAGTAAAGCGGAAACGATTAAGCGCTTTGCCGGTAGATTCCCTGCGCTGCCGGAGGCCGTCAGACACCATCTGACGCTGGAAAACGACGATATTTCCTATACGGTGGAAGACCTTTACCCGCTATGTTCGGAGCTCGATATTCCGCTGGTATATGATGTCCACCATCACCGCTGCAATCCCGACAGTCTGTCCGTGCCGCAGGCCGCGGAACTCTGCGCCGCGTTATGGCGCAAACTCGGACGCGAACCGCATTTCCACATATCTTCCCCCAAAGGCGGCTGGCAGTCCAAAACTCCCCGTTCCCACGCCGATTATATCGACATCAACGATTTCCCGGAATGCTGGCTGAACATGAGTTTCACCCTGGATGTCGAAGCCAAAGCCAAAGAATCCGCAATCATCAAACTGCGCGAAGATTTGCAGCGGAAATTCAAGATCAAAATGTAATGACGTTATTTGCTTTTATACGCGGCGATAAATTCTTCAGCGCTTATCCCGGCCTGCCTTAACGCGCTTCTCAATGTGCCTGCGGCAAGTTCCTTATGCATCGGAATAACACAGCCTTTCTGCTTTTTTCTAAGCACAATATGGCTGCCTTTCTGGCGAACTGGAATAAAACCGAGCCTGCCGAAAATCTTTACGGCTGTTTCTCCGGAAATGACAGGCAACTCAGGCATGAACCGGAACCTCGAACGTTGTAAGCAAAGGATGGGAGCGCTGCGTGGCAGGAAACTCTTCGAGATAAAGTTCGGTGGCTTCCTTGAGGTTAAGCAAGGCTTCCTCAATCGTTTTGCCCTGACTGGCGGTGCCGGCTTCAGGACATTCGGCAACATAGAACTTCTTCTCTTTGTAAACTACTGCTGCAAAAGTTTTTTTCATTATGTTCAATCCCGTTTTACTCTTGTATATATCATAACTCGAAACAGTTGGAATGTCAATCTTTAAACTGAATTCAATACGTTATCCGCTAAAAGAGTACATCCGCACGCCGATGATATCGACGTCAACGACTTCCCGGAATGCTGGCTGAACATGAGTTTCACCCTGGATGTCGAAGCCAAAGCCAAAGAATCCGCGATCATTAAACTGCGCGAAGATTTGCAGCGGAAATTCAAGATCAAAATGTAATTGCTATAGTGGTTATTGGGAGTTCTGAAAATAATGGGATATGGTTTTTCAAAACAAAGCATTCTCTCTGTGTCTTGCTATACTCTGCGCGGCTGCGGGATGTCTTTGTGATTAATTCTTGCTCTCAGATTTTTACATCCGGCAACGGAAATTTCACGTTTTCTTCGGTAAAGCGGATTTCTTCGGGGGCTGACCAGCCTTTTGCATGTAGGAAATCCGTTACTTCGGCGACTAGACATTCCGGGGCTGAGGCTCCGGCGGAAATGCCGATGTTGCCGATGCAGGTAAAATCGAATGACTTGAGATCGGCCGCGCCGTCTATTAAAACCGCGCGGCAGCCGCGGCGTTCCGCCAGTTCGCGCAAACGGTTGGAATTGGAACTGTTTTTCGAACCGATGATGAGGATCAGGTCACATTCCGGACACAGCGCCTTGATCGCATTCTGGCGGTTCTGCGTGGCATAACAGATGTCCCCGCCGCCTTCGACGCCGGGAAAACGCCGTTCCAGCGCTTCAACGATTTCACGGGTTTCGTCAAGACTCAGGGTGGTCTGCGTAAGATAGGCAGCGCGGCTGCCTGCCGCGGGTTCCGGCAGCGCCGCGACATCGGCAATGTTTTCGACGACGAATGCGCCGCTTTCAATCTGTCCCAATGTGCCGATTATTTCCGGATGGCCTTTATGCCCGATCAGAATGATCATCCGGCCTTTAGCCTGGAATCCGCCGGCCTTGCGGTGAATACGCCTGACCAGCGGACAGGTTGCGTCAATTACTTTGATGCCGTTGGCGGCGGCAGTTGCTTCAAGCTGGCGGGAAACGCCGTGTGCGCTGAAAATCAACGTCGCGCCGGGCGGCACCGCCGCGATTGATTCAACAAAAATCACGCCCCGGTCCCGCAGCGTTTTCACGATATAATCATTATGCACGATCTCGTGAAAAACATAGACCGGTACTCCGGAGACCGCCAGTACCTTATCCACGGTATCCAGCGCCCGGCGTACTCCGGCGCAGAATCCGCGCGGATAGGCCAGCAGTATTTTCCTAATCATAAATATCCGTTTCCATAATGCAGTTTAACCACAAAGACACAGAGGCACAAAGAAATCTTACTCGTAAATGGTGAATGGTAATTAGTGATTAGTTAATTGCCAGTCACCAGTCACCAGTCACCAGTCACCAGTCACCAGTCACCAGTACAAAAGTCTAATCCGCTTTTGCGGCAAGACAAATTTTTTTTTGACAAAACCCGAAAAAAATCGTTAAAACTGGCATAAAAGGCAAAACAATGTTACTGTAATAGCAGAATCAAATATAAAGTAGGTGCGAAATGTTCGGATTTTACCGGCTGGCGGCAGCATCTCCCGAATTGAGGGTTGCCGACCCTGCGTTCAACAGCGAAAAGATCATCGAAGCCGCGCTGACCGCGGAACGGCATCATGCCGCCGCGGCGGTATTTCCTGAACTGGCAGTTTCCGGCTACACCTGCGCCGATCTTTTTCATCAACCCGTACTGCTGGATAAGTCTGTCGAAGCAATTATCGCGATTGCCGGCGCCACGGCAAAAAAGAATATCATCATCATTGCCGGCGCACCGTTCATGTTCCGCAACGCCGTCTATAATTGCGCGTTTGTCCTCCAGCACGGAACCGTCAAAGGGATCGTGCCGAAAATATTCAACCCGAATTACCGGGAGTTCTATGAGAAACGCTGGTTTAAGTCCGGCAGAAATGTCCGCAATCTGGAAGTCTCCTTGCCGGGGCTGGATTACAGCGTTCCGTTCGGAGCCGACCTGATTTTTGAATCTGGCCGCGCTTTCAAGTTCGGAATCGAGATTTGCGAAGACATGTGGACGGTGATTCCGCCAAGTTCATATCAGGCGATTGCCGGAGCAACGGTGATCTTCAACCTTTCAGCCAGCAATGAACTGGCGTCAAAATCCGAATACCGCAGGCAGCTGGTGGAACAGCAGAGCGCCCGCTGCATCTGCGCCTATGCCTATACTTCCGCGGGGGTGCATGAATCCACCACCGATCTGGTGTTCGGCGGACATTCGATTATTGCCGAAAACGGCCGGACCGTTGCTGAAAATGAACGTTTTCACCGCGACAGTTCGCTGATTTACGCCGATGTCGATTGCGCCAGGCTGTTGAATACCCGCATCAGCGAAAGCTCGTTCTCGGATGCTGAACTCCCTGAAAACGCGCAGTTCCGCTATGTGAAGATGGAAAAAGTCAATACTCCCGCAGACCTGAAATATGCCGTCATTCCGCAGCATCCGTTCGTGCCGCAGGACCAGGCGGTCCGCGACTGCCGCTGCCGGGAGATTTTCAACATCCAGGCGGCGGGGCTGGCGAAACGCTTCGAGCATACCGGCTCGCAGAAGGCTGTGCTGGGCATTTCCGGAGGACTGGACTCCACGCTGGCGCTGCTGGTTTGCGCGGAAACTTTCAAACTGCTCGGGAAACCGGCATCCGATATTATCGCCATCACCATGCCCGGTTTCGGCACCACTGACCGGACTTATAATAACGCCGTTAAAATGTGCAGACTGATCGGGGCCGACCTGCGTGAAATCAGCATCAAAGCCGCCTGTCTGCAGCATTTCAAGGATATCGGACATGATCCGGAAGTCCATGATGTGACTTATGAAAACGTGCAGGCCCGCGAACGTACTCAAATATTGATGGACATTGCCAACCGGGAACGCGGCCTGGTCATCGGCACCGGCGATCTGTCGGAAATCGCGCTCGGCTGGTCCACTTACTGCGGCGACCACATGTCCATGTACGCGGTCAACTGTTCAGTGCCGAAAACCCTGATCCGCTACCTGATTCACTGGGTGGCCGACAGCTCCGGCGAGAAACTGCGCGCCGTGCTGGAGGACATCATTGACACTCCGGTCAGCCCGGAACTGTTGCCGAACGCCAAAGACGCGGCCGTTAATCAACTGACTGAAGAACTCATCGGCCCATACGAACTGCATGATTTCTTCCTCTATCATTGCGTTAAATACGGCGCGCCGCCGGATAAAATAAAATTCCTGGCGGAAAAGGCGTTCGCCGGAGTCTATGCCAGCGAAACCATCGTGAAATTCCTGAAACTTTTCTTCAAGCGCTTTTTTGCTCAGCAGTTCAAACGCTCCTGTATTCCGGACGGTCCGAAAGTAGGTACGATCAGTCTTTCCCCGCGCGGCGACTGGCGCATGCCGACCGACGCATCCGTCGCCGCCTGGCTGGAAAAGATGTAATTTCTCAAACGGGAAATTCAGAAGCTGGAAGCTAGAATGGGAAAAGATAAAAGACAAAAGTAAAAATATCAAAGGTCAAATCTTAA
>JBAWXM010000111.1:0-14281 GCA_037144075.1 Lentisphaerota bacterium
CTCTTCGGGATATTTCGCGAGACTTGTCAAGTTTATTTCTTGACAGCTCCTAAACGGGTTTGCTGGCCTATTCATAATCTTTTGATATTTTGATTCAGGAGTTGTTAAAAATATACAGCCGCAAGGCATTCATCCCGCGACTGCGGGATTGCGATCTTTTGAGTCTTAATTAGCGCTATTTGAGGCCTTCGATACCCCGGTATCGGCAGCCTCTAAGAATACGAGCCAATTCTCAAAATATTCGCAATCTGTGTTGAATTTTCAACCGTGCAGAGTATAATTGCAGATATGGAAAAAAGGGAAAGTAAATGAGTATTGACACTCCGGCGCAGCGCTATATTCAGGAACTGTTGAACGATTTGGTGGAACGCAATATTGACCGCGGAATTCAAGTGGCGGCTTACCTCAACGGCAGGCTGGTAATTGACGCCTGGGCGGGCATTGCCGATCCTTCAACCGGTCGCGAAGTGACCGGCGAGACTCTGTTCCCGGTCTTTTCCGCAGGCAAAGGCATTACCGCCACCGCTATTCATATTCTGGCCGGACAAGGCAAACTTGATTATGATACCCCGATTGCCGCCTGCTGGCCTGAATTTGGCAAACACGGCAAAGACCGCATCACTTTACGGCAGGCGTTGAGTCATACCGCAGGCCTCCCTTATATGCCGTTTTCGAAAGATGTCAGTGAAGTTTGCGACTGGGAATTGATGTGCCGCAAAATCGCTGACTTGCAGCCGTTATGGGAGCCGGGCGCGAAAACATTCTACCATGCCATTACCTTTTCCTGGATTGTCGGCGAAACGGCGCGCCGGCAGGACGGGCGCAATATCAGCGCCATCATACAGGATGAAGTCTGCCGTCCGCTCGGTATTGACTCAATCTTTATCGGTATTCCGGACGCGCTGGCTGACCATGTCGCGATGCTGGATATTCCGGTCTATGGACCGGAGCAGCCGGCTCCGGTGTTCGATCAGTCCATCCCTCCATGGGTTTGTCCGCTGGAAGTGTTCATGAATGATCCGGAAGTGCGTCGCGCCTGCATTCCAGCCTCCAATGGCATCATGAACGCGCGCGGAATTGCGCGTCACTATGCGTCGCTGATCAGAGACGGGGTTGAAGGAGTGCGTCTGCTGTCGGCGGAAGCCGTTCGGGAGGCAACTGCGTTGACAAGTCCGGCAGGCATTCCAGTTGCCGAGCTGCCCAATAAATTCGGCTTAGGTTATGGGCTGTACGGGCCTGAAGAAAATTACGGACAGATTTTCGGTCACGGCGGTTACGGCGGGACTGTCGGGATAGCTGATGCGAGGACCGGTTTGACAGTCGGAGTGACGAAGAACCGGACTTGCGCCGGCACCCCGAATATGGTGGAAAAAGTCCGCACCGCCCTTGAACTGTAATTTTTACCGGTTAAAACCGGCGAAACTGTTTGAATAACGCGTGTTGTTGATCTATTCATAATCTCCGGTATTTTACGGACAAAACAGATTTAATTAAGTTATCATGAGCGAAAATAAAAAAATCGGGCGGCGCTGGGGCTGTCTTACGTTGAGCATGTCGCATTTTCTGGTGATGGGGTTGACTGTTGCCGCGATGCTGCTGTACTGGCATATGCCGACTTATCTTGGCGGCATGCTGCTGCCGCGGCTGGCGGCGCTGGCCGGGATTAATGGAATCAGCGCTGAAGTGCGCTCCATCGGACTGACTGAAGCAATTTTAGAAAAAGTCAAACTGGAGCTTGACGGCAGCCGGGTGATGGCGGCAGATTCAATCCGTGTGGAATATCAGCTTCCGTTCTGGCCGTTTCGTCACGGTATCAAACTCAAAGCGCTGGACATCAACGGCGCCCGTGTCAAGATTGTAAAAGATGGCGATAGCTGGCGCATTCCCGGAATTTATCCGGAACTGTTTGTGAAAAAGGCCGCAGTCCAGGCGAAACCGTCAACTTCCGCGGCGGACGCGGACAAACTGGATTTGAACTATGTCGCGCTGAACCGCTGCGTATTGATGATAGATGTCGGGAAGGTTCGGACAGAGGTTCCGTTCTCAATAAGAATGAGAAATCCCGGCGGCCCGGAAGGTAAAGTAACCGGATCATGTAAAGTGCAGTGTGCCGGGGATGTTTTTCGCGGGCAGGGGGAATGGTATCGCCGCAGCGGACGCTTTGAATTCAAATTCAGCGGTTCAGGGAATCTGGAAAGTTACTTATTCGTGCTGCCGCAGGCTGAAGGCGTCACAGCCAGGTCAATATTTGCCGGAGAGGTTTTCGGCGATATGGATTCCGCCGGTCTGCATCAGCTTGCGGGAACAGTGAAATTTACCCGCCTGCAGGCAGGCGCTTCCGGATGGATGCTGACTAATCCGGCGAAAGACAGTCCGGCAATACTGCGGGTAAAGCAGAACGATGGCGGCATCGAATATTCATTGTCCAATCTGTCTCTGACCGGGCCGGTGACGCTGCTGCTGGATAAAATATCCGGCAAGGTTGCCATGACTCCGGAAAATATCAACGTGAAGGGCGATATTTTCAGCCGGATTGACGCCGCGAATAAGCAGATGATGCAACTTAAGGCCAGTCTGCCGCTGACCCATCGATATGATTTAAACTGGAACCGGTTAAAACAGCGCGGACACTGGACTTATTCGGCTAATCCGGAGCTGCCATCCGGCGTTGAAATGATAGAGGCCGGCATTGGTTCCGGCATATTTCGGCTTAAAACGCTGAAAATCGGTGGTTCCGGCGATATAAACTGTAACCCGGACGACACAGAAAACGACTTAAACATAAGTATGGAAATTTCGGCGATTCCGGCCGCCGAATTTGAAATAGCGGCGAAGCCGTTGAAAGTCGCGCTGGATGCGCCGCGCGCAGGAATATTGGTAACGAAGTCAAAAGGGCAATGGCGCGGCAGCCTGAGCCTGGATGCGGAAAGCATCAGCTTGGCGGAATTTAAGTTTAAGACCGGCCGGCTGAAAATTGAACTGCCGCTGCCGCATCTCGCCGCGCCTGGCGGAACCGGAAGGATTCAGTTGCGGCAGATCAGCCTGCGGGACAACCTGTTGCTGGACATTGATCTTGCAGTAAAAGAGCGCGAATCCGGATTGCTGATTGAAGGCAGCCTGCACCCTCTGGTCATGACCGGGGCAGACTGGAACTGCCGGGCTGTTTTACAATTGCGTCCCGTGCCGTCCGGGCGGTTTGAACTAGGCTTCGGCCCCTATGATCTGACGGAACCGCTGCTGCCGGGAAAATATTTCCAGCCGCTTGAAGGCACAAGTTTCAGCGGTAATATTGAAGGACGCGCGGAATACCGCTTCGGGCCGGCCGGCGGCTCCGGCAGCGCAAGCCTGCATGTCGTCAAAGGAGCATTTAAAAGTACGCCGCTGAATTTGACTGCGGAAGGAATTGAAGGCATATTAGTATTGCCCGGACTGCCGGAAGTGCGCACGCCGCCATTGCAAATGCTAAGCTGCAAGTCGCTGCAAGCCGGTGCCATTGTCATGAGCAATCTGAATGCGGAATATCAGATTGAACCGGGTTGCGCTTTTCTGCTGGAAAATTTTTCCGCGAACTGGTGCGGCGGCCGGATTTACACTCAGGCGATGCGCATAGCGCCGGGACAGCGGAATCTGAAAGCCGTAGTGTATTGCGACGGTCTGATTCTGTCGCGGCTGCTGGCTGAAATGGGCATTGCCCAGGCGTCCGGCGCCGGGTCAATTCAAGGACGCATGCCGGTGAGTATCGGTGATCAGGGTATCATTCTGGAACCCGGATACTTATATTCGGAACCGGGCGACAGCCACAATCTCCGGGTTCAGGGCATGGACAGGATGCTGGAAGGGCTGCCGCCTGATTCCGTCCAGTTCAGCCAGATGGATATTGCTGCAGAGGCTTTGAAGAACTTTGATTATGAATGGGTTAAGATTAATTTTGCCAATGTCGGAGACGCGCTCCGGCTGGAAATGCAGTTGAACGGGCATCCCGCGGAACCGCTGCCGTTTAAATATGACGGGCAGCGCGGCGGATTTGTCAGGGTCAATGGCGAGAAAGCAATTTTTCAGGGTATAAAGCTGGATATTAATACCAATATTCCGCTTAACCAGATGCTGAAATTTAATAACAATGTAAAAAAACTTTTCGGAGGTAAGAAAACATGAAGACGAAATTGTTGGCGGCGCTGCTGCCGGTACTGCTTGCTGGATGTTTTTCCAGCAGCCATCAGATTGACACCCGCAATGAGGTTAATGTCAAGCCGATTGAGATCAAGCCAATCCATATCACTATTGATGTCAATGTCAAGGTGGACCGCGCACTGGATGATTTCTTTGACGACGTGGATAATGCGAAAAAAGCCAAAACCGCGGAACCGGAAAAAGCTAAAAGTACGGAAACAGCAACTAAATAAAACATAAGGAATAGTCCAAATGAGAACAAACTCAATAATCAATGCCGCAGCAAAAGCATTGTTCGCGCTGGCGCTGCTTACCGCAGTATTTAATTTGAACGCCGGCTCTAAAGATGAAATTATCGCAAGGATGAAAGCACGGCTGCCTGTTATCGAACAACTGAAGAATGCCGGAGTTGTCGGAGAAAATAATCTGGGATATCTCGAAGTCAGAGACGATAGCGCCGATACTAAAAACGCGGTTGACACTGAAAACAGCGACCGCAAACAGGTTTATGCCGCGATTGCCGCCAAAAACGGCACATCGGCGGAACTGGTCGGCAAACGGCGCGCCATCAAGCTCGCGAAAGAAGCCGGCAAAGGCCAGTGGCTGCAGAATGAACAGGGCGGATGGTATCAGAAGCAGTAACGACTGTCAGGTTTTTAAAATCTGTTGTTTGAATATCCAATATCAAACTAGAACTCTGTAAAGCCAAAAATTACGCATAGACGAGTTAGATTGCGATCTTTTGAATTTGGATTCGTACCCTTAATGCCTTTGATACCACGGTATCGGCGGTTTATCAGAATACTAACCAATCTTCAAAATCTGCGCAATCTATACGCAATCATGAAGAAAACTGAACTACCTCGGGGCGGAGCCCGCGAGGTATCCGGATTTAGTCCTGCGGACGACCAGCGCTTTCGTTGCCGGCCCCCGACCCGGTACAACCTGTATGGTAATTTAAGCGACCCGGAGGGTCGGGGAATTTAATCCCGACTGATTAAATTCTGTAATCTCAGTTATCTGATTTTTGACGGTATTTTTGCCTTGAATATTGGATATGGGGTATTCAATTTCATTAACCGGCTACGACTGATCCGGATACCGGGACTGGTGTTCTTTGCGTTCCCACTCCACGAATTGAGCGTTCAATTCATCCCATTTTTTGCGCGGCGGCTTGGGGCCTTTGATCCATTCCACCTGGCAGCCTCGCCAGATGGAATAGATTGCTGGAACGATTTCAAGGGTGAGAATAGTGCTGGTGATCAGTCCTCCGATCATTGGTGCGGCGATGCGCTGGATGGCTTCCGCTCCGGCACCGTGGGCCCAGAGCGCGGGCAGCAGGGCCAAAGTGGTCATTCCAACAACCATCAATTTCGGGCGGACACGCTGGACGGCTCCGTAGGTAATGGCTTCGAACAGGTCGTACTGGTTGTTCATCCGCCCGGCTTTCTGCCAGGCGTGAAATGCTTCATCTAGATAGATAATCATGACCGTGCCGGTTTGCGCGGCCAGTCCGGCCAGCGCAATGATCCCGACCCAGACGGCAATGCTCATATTGTAATCCAGCAGCCAGAGCAGCCAGAAGCTGCCGGTCATGGCAAACGGAATGGATAGCAGAATAATGAAGGTTTCGGCAACACTCTTAAAATTCATGTAAAGCAGCACAAAAATCAGCATCAGTGTGACAGGTATCACCAGTTTCAGGCGTTCGCTGACACGCAGCATGTGTTCGTACTGTCCCGACCATTCCAGACGATAGCCGGCATGTAGCAACCCGGCTTTCTCGATTTTTTCCGACACCAGTTTTTTAGCATCCGTGACATATCCGCCGATGTCGCGTCCGGCCATATCCACATAGACCCATCCGGTCAGCGAACCGTTTTCATTGCGGATCAGCGGCGGGCCGCTGGTGATGCGGATATCCGCGAGCTGTCCCAGCGGTACCTGCTGGATAGCATCCTGCCTTGCACCTGGCGGCATGCCGTTGCCGCTGTTTGCAGAAACTTGCTGCCCTGATGCGGCAGGCATGACCGGAATGAGAACACGTTTGAGTTTGGCGATATCATCGCGCAGTTCGCGGCTGTAGCGGACGTTGATCGTGTACCGTTCGCGGCCTTCAATAGTGCGGGCAACCGCCATACCGCCGATCGAAGTCTCCACCTGCGAGAGAACGTCTTCGACATTCAAGCCGTAGCGGGCGATTTGGGCGCGGTTCGGGATTATGTCAATATAGTAACCTCCGGTGGTGCGCTCGGCAAACACGCTGCGGGTGCCGGGAATCTCCCGGATCACGGTTTCAAGGCGTTCTCCCAGTTTGCTGATTTCATTAAGGTCGGGGCCGAATATTTTGATGCCGACCGGGGTGCGGATACCGGTGGTAAGCATATCAATGCGGCCTTTGATCGGCATTGTCCAGGCATTGACCATTCCCGGCATTTGCAGCTTTTCATCCATTGCAGTAATCAGTTCATCCCAGGTCATCAGGCGAGTATTGGGCCAGACCTTTTTCAATACCTGCTGCGCCCACTCCGGCGACCAGCCGGAATACCAGCGAGGGTGTGGTACCTGCCGCCATTCATTTTCCGGTTTCAACTGCACGACGGTCTCGAACATCTCCAGCGGCGCGGGGTCGGTGGCGGTTTCGGAGCGTCCGGCTTTGCCATGCACGGTAAGCACTTCCGGGAACTGCTTGATAATGCGGTCCTGAATCTGCAGCACTCTGGTGGCTTCGGTGATGGACATGGTCGGCAGCGAAGTCGGCATGTAGAGGATGGTTCCTTCATTGAGCGGTGGCATGAATTCCGAGCCTAATTCCTTGTAAACCGGATAGGAGGAAGCCACCACCACCACGGCAATGGCAATGGACAGGATGCGCCGCGTCATCAGCATGCTGACCCAGGGATAGTACATTTTGTGCAGCAGGCGGCTGATCGGGTGTTTGTGTTCCGGAATGACTTTAGCGCCTGTCATCAGGACAATCAGAGCCGGTCCGATGGTGATGGAGAGAAACGCCGCCCACGCCATCACGAAAGTCTTCGTGAACGCCAGCGGCTTGAAAAGACGGCCTTCCTGCGATTCCAGCGCGAAAACCGGCATGAAGCTCACGGTGATGACCAGCAGAGCGAAGAAGAGCGGTTTCCCAAGCTGTTTGCATGCACTTATGATGATTTCCTGACGCGCCTTGCGGTCGAGTCCTGGCGAGGCATGTTCAAGCTTCTTATGCACATTTTCTACCATTGACACTGCCTCGTCGCACAGCACCCCGATGGAGATGGCGATACCCGCCAGCGACATGATGTTCGTCGTCAGGCCCATGAAATACATGGGGATGAACGCCAGCGTGACGGCAACCGGAAGCGTGACAATAGCCCGCGCCGCACCGCCGAAGTCCAGCAAAAAAATAATAATGACGAGTGAAACAATAATTGATTCCTCGATGAGTGTCCGGGTCAGGGTGTCGATGGAACGGTTGATGAGGTCGGAGCGGTCATAGGTGGTGACGATCTCCACGCCCGCCGGCAGCGATGGTTTAATCTCCTCCAGTCTGGCTTTGACCCGGTCAATAACCTGCAATACATTCTGCCCGAAGCGCACCACCACGATGCCGCCGGTAGTTTCCCCTTCGCCGTTGAATTCGCCCGCGCCGCGGCGCATCTCCGGCCCGAACGCGATGCTTCTTACCACGTCACGCAATAGCACAGGCGTACCTTTGGCATCAGCGCCGACCACGACAAGGCGCAAGTCATCCAGCGACGTTATATAACCTTTGCCGCGCACCAAATAGGTTGTGCCGTTGCGCTCAATTTCGCGTCCGCCCACGTCATTATTGGCGCTGCGGATGGAAGATACAACCTTAGTAATGGGGATATTATAAGCCAGCAGTTTGTCCGGGTCTATCTCAACCTGATACTGCTTCTCGAAGCCGCCGACAGTAGCGACTTCAGCGACGCCTTCCACACTCTGAATCCAGTAGCGCAGATGCCATTGCTGGAACGAACGCAGTTCAGCCAGATCATGTTTCCCGCTTTTGTCCACCAGCGCATATTGAAATCCCCAACCGACGCCAGTAGCGTCCGGCCCCAGCGTCGGAGCAACATTCGGTGGCAGGCTGTCGGTTAGTCCCTGCATATATTCCAGCACCCGGGAACGCGCCCAGTAGATATCCGTGCCGTCTTTGAAAATCACATACACGAACGAGTATCCGAAGAAAGAATAGCCGCGTACGACCCGGACATTCGGCGCACTGATGAGTTTCGTTACTATCGGATAGGTAATCTGGTCTTCAACCAGGTTCGGGCTGCGCCCTTCCCACTGGGTGAAAACGATAACCTGCACGTCGGTGAGGTCGGGAATGGCGTCCAGCGGGGTGTTGCGCATGCAGAATACGCCGCCGATGGTCAATGCCGCCACCAGCATGAAGACCATGAACTTGTTCCGGGAGCTCCACTCGATAACGCTTTCAATGAAGCTGTCTTTAGTCGTCAAGGATTTCACATTTATTTCCTATTCGGGTTTCAACTTTTCTATAATCATTTCACACGTTCAGGGGTTCCATATTTTCCGATTTCAACTTTCAACTTAATGCTTTTCTTCACCCATGCCGGAGATGGCGGATTTAAGCTGACTTTCAGAATCCACCAGGAACAGTGCGCGGGTTACCACTTTTTCGCCTTCTTTCAACCCGTCCAGCGCTTCGTAATAGTCATCAGTTTTAGCGCCGATCTTCAGTTCGCGCGGCTCCAGATGTCCGTCCTGGCCATCCACGAAAGCTACATAACGGGTGCCTGTATCAATGACAGCGCTGGCTGGAACAGCCATTTTTTTACCCAGCGCCACATTTATTTCAACATTGGCCCACATGTCCGGACGGAGCAAATGACCGGGATTGTCCAGTTCCAGCCGGATTTCGCCGCGCCGCGTCAAAGGATCAATGTGCGGATAAATAAAGGTGATTTTGGCGGAAAGAGATTGTTTGCCAATGTATGGAAACTTGATGACGGCATCCTGTCCGATAGCAAGCAGCGGCATTTCAGATTCAAAAACACTGGCCCGCAGCCACAGATGTGAAAGATCGGCAATCTCATATAACGTTTCGCCAGCCATAAAGGATTTACCCTCCACTGCCGTTTTGGCGATCACATGGCCGGAAAACGGCGCTCTGAACAGCAGTTCGTCGGCAGGTGAGCCGCGTGTTTCAAGTTCACGGATTTCCTCGTCGCTGATCTGCCATAACGTCAGTCGCCGCCGGGATGACTCCATAAGACGTTTCGCCGACTGGAGTTGATCGTCATCAGGACTGGCTTTCTGTTTATCATAATTCTTCAGGGCCAGCAGATATTCTTTTTCAGCAGTAAAAAGCTCAGGGCTGTACACCATGAATAACGGCTCGCCTTTCTCCACCGGGGCACCGGTAAAGTTGACTTTTACCGAGCGTATCCAGCCGCTGAAACGCGGAGCTATCCTGGTCAATCTGGATTCGTCATGCTCCACCCGCGCGGTAGCGCGGAGAATAAATGCCAGATCGCGCATTTCAACCGGCGACAGCCGCATTCCGATCATCTGCCGCTTGTCCGCAGGAATATATACTCTGGTGCGGCCTTCCACGCCACGGAGCTCTGCATCAGGCTTTTTCTCAACAAGCTTCATCCCGCACTTCGGGCAGCGTCCGGGAGCATCACTGATAAATTCAGCTGCCATCGGGCAGTAGAACTGGCTTGGTTTAACGTTATTTATCGGATCCGGAGCATTGTTTACGGCTGCCGGTTGTTCGTTATCTTTAATTGGCACTAATTTCATATTGCAGATGGGGCAGTCGCCTGGCCGGTCGCTGACATAGGTTGGATGCATAGGGCAATGATATTTCTGCTTCTTTGTTTCCTTGACTGCGCTGCCGCCCGCTGAGTCAGATTTGCCGCATCCAGCCGCTACGGCGATCAAGGCAGCAGTGATCGACAGAATTAGAAAACGTTTAATGTTCATGGGAGTTATTTTCCTCTGTTAATGTTTTGGTGGCAGCGGAGTCCGGAATTGGCGCGCCTGGCGGACGAAGACCGATAATCAGTGAAAGGTCGGCCAGCGCCATCTCGCACTGGAGACGCGCCTCAACTTCGGCTAACTGGAAATTAAGCAGTACGCGCTCGGCTTCCAGCAGATTGATAAAATCAATTTTCCCCGAGGAGTAAGCAGAAAGCGCCACATCCAGCGAGAGCTGCGCCTTCGACAGCAGGCCGTCCGTAAGCAGTTTCAGATTGCGGCTGGCTTCGCGATACATGAATGATTTGTCGGCAAACTCCACCGCCAGTTGAAGCTGTTCTGCCGTAAGTTTGGCAGCGGCGGCGCCCTTTTCTCCTTGCGCGGCGGCAATTTCCGCCGCTATCTTATCACGCCAGATCGGGAGCGTGACATCAAGTTTCGGCCGCCACATTATCGGCGCGGCTTTCACATCCGCTTCGACGCCGACGGTAAAATCGGGATACTGGCTTTTATGAGCCAGATTAATGCCATCTTCAGCGGCACGCACCTCCGCCTCCATGGCTTTGAGCCGCGGATTCTGCGCCATGGCGATTGCAAAAAGTTGATCGGAACTTATATTCAGCTTAGTCGGCTCGAACCGCGACGGCATTGGCGGATTGGGCTGTCCGGGGGCCATCCCAAGCGAGGTTTTTAGTTTGGACATCAGCGGATTGCGTGAATCTTCAAGGTTGGCGATATCATTTTTCAACCGCTCTTGTTCGATCTGAGCGCGAAGCACGTCCTGCATGGTGACTTTTCCTGATTCATTCTGAGCACGGGCGATTTCCTCCACCTCGTTCATCAGTATCAGCATTTTGCGGTTAAGGCGGATGCGTTCAATGATAAAATGAAGCTGATAATACGGGCGCTTTACTTCGAACGCCGTCAGTAGAACTGCATTTTCATAATCAAAGTACCGCGCCCGGCTAACGGCCGATGCAACGTCGGCGCGGGCAGTGAGTTTGGTCGGCCATGGAATATCAATCATCAGTCCGGGCATTATGGTGCTGATGACATTCGTGATGTCCATCTGAAAGGTGAAGCGCGGATCGGAGAGCGAACGCGCCAGCGTGATGCGTTCGACTTGCGCCGCATATTCGTAATAGGCAACTTCAACCCGCGGCTGATTGAGCATGGCGTAAGTAAGCAGCGTTGCCAGCGAGGCATTGCTGTCGAGGACAGGCAGCGTAACTTTGCGATCACCCGGGCGATAAGTTTCAGCCAGCGTTTTAACATCGCTCCTGGCCTGTCGTTCGCTCTGAGTCTGGAGACCAATGCAGCCGGACAGAAAAACTGCGGTCAGTCCAGTCATTGGAACAGTCCACTGCCAGTGTTTCATATTCAGCCTTTTCATTGCTGCATACCTGCGTTATAAGTCCGGTTATTTTGAACCCGCAGCCGGAGTTTTTTCGAGTTCTACTCCCTGATCTTCCAATAGCTTGATATATTTATCGGGATCGGCTTTGATTTTTTTTACACATCCGCCGCAACATACATAGATTCTTTTGCCTTTTACATCTATATATATACTTTTGTCAATTTCCTCGCCCATCACCGGACAAAGAGTTTGAACTTTGCCTTTGGCAGTAGAAGCGTCTGCTGACTTATCTGATTTAACGGCTTTTGAGGCATCGGCTTTCCGGTCTTTGCCGGAAGCATCATCCGCAGCGTAAATTTGAGCAGTTCCAAACATTAGCAAGCAGCCGACGGCCATGATTAAAAGCATTTTCATGTTCATTTTCTCCTGAGTTATTTGTTTTTATAGAATCCCTGACTTAATTAATCATCACATTCAACATAATACAATAAGTAATCCCCCCTTAATTTTAATTTACTACTAATTCAGTATACATTGCGGATCGCAAAAATCCACTAATAATGCATTGCTTTTGACACGCTTTCTGTATATAATGTTCCAACAGAACACCGGCTCACTTGAATAATTATTTATAAATCATAATTTGACTTGATTGTTTATGAAAAAAATCTTATATTTCGTCTCCAATTTAATGATATGCCCCAAACCTTATATCCGGAGTTCAAAAAACATGATTTACAGACGTGAATTTATCGGCGAAGCGCTGGGTACGTTTGTGCTGGTGCTGTTCGGGTGCGGATCGGTCGCGGTCTCAGTCTTGTTTAATGCGCATCAGGGGCTGATGCAGGTGGCTCTGGCCTGGGGAATAGGCGTAACGCTTGCCATCTATCTCACCCGGCATTTATCTTGTGCTCATCTCAACCCGGCGGTGAGCCTGGCAATGGTCGTAAGCGGACGCATGTCGGCGCGAAAAATGCCGGTCTATATCGTGGCTCAGTTCACCGGGGCCATCCTCGCCGGACTGGCCTTGTATCTGCTGTTCGCGCCTTCAATCACGGCATACGAACAAGCCCACGGCATCGTGCGCGGCACAACTGAATCTGTAAAGACGGCCATGATGTTCGGCGAATACTATCCCAATCCCTGCACAACTGCTGTTGTTTCCCTGCCCCTGGCAATGTGCGCTGAAGCCTTTGGCACATTCCTGCTGGTACTGATGATTTTCGCGTTGACGGAAGGATGCAATGTGGGGCGTCCGGATAATGCCCTGGCGCCGGTGTTTATCGGCTTGACCGTAACCTCGATCATCTGTCTCCTCGCGCCGCTGACTCAAGCAGGGCTGAATCCGGCACGCGATTTCGGCCCCCGGCTGATAGCCTGGCTCGCCGGCTGGGGTGACGCGGCGTTTCCCGACCGTATCGGCGGTTTCTTTCATGTCTACATCTTAGCGCCGCTGGCCGGCGGCGTGATTGCCGCGCTGTTTTTCGTCCGCATATTGGAAACAGCCATGAAACACCCGTCAAGCCGTTGCGATTGCCAGGCAAATAAACTTAAATCAACGAAAGGCAAAAAATAATGACAACAAGACTGATTTTAGTAGGCGGCTTCCTGGGTGCCGGAAAAATCACATTGCTTTGGGAAACATCGCAACGGCTTGCCGGACGCGGCCTGCGGGCCGGGCTGATTACCAATGACCAGGCTCCCGAACTCGTTGATACTGCTTTTCTCGCCCGCGACGGCCTCAAAGTCGCGGAGGTCAACGGCAGTTGTTTCTGCTGCAATTTCCCGGGGCTGCTCGACGCCATGTCCAAAGTCCGCGCGGAAGCGGACGCCGATGTGCTCATTGCCGAGCCGGTAGGCAACTGCACCGACCTCTCAGCGACCATTGTTCAGCCGCTGAAGGATCATTTCCAGGAAAAACTCATAATCTCCCCGCTGTCGGTCATGGCCGATCCTGCACGACTCGCAAATATTCTGGACGGCGGAACGGCCGGATTGCATCCCGGCGCCGCGTACATCTTCCGCAAGCAGCTTGAGGAAGCCGATATTATTGTAATCAGCAAAATAGATATGCTCTCACCGGCTAAACTTGACATCCTGAAGACACGGATGGCGCTGACATACCCGGATACGCCAGTCTTCCCCGTAAGCGCGAAGACCGGCGAAGGGCTTGATGCGTGGCTGGATGAAGTGACAACGCGTTCCGGCGCCGGTTTGCGCCTTGCCGAAGTTGATTACGACATCTATGCGGATGGGGAGGCTGTGCTCGGCTGGCTGAACGCCACCATCATGCTGCACGGGGAGCCGGCAGAATGGAACTTTTTTGCCGAAAGCCTTTTAAACGGCCTGAGCCGGCGTTTTGACGGCATGGGCGCATCAGTCGGCCATGTTAAACTCATGCTCAAAGCCGGCGACAGCTTCCTGATCGGCAACCTGACCGGCAAAGGCGATACTCTCAGCATTCGCGGCTCAACTGTAACCGGTTCAGAAGCCCGATTGACCATCAACGCACGAGTTCAGATGCCGCCGGAAAATCTGGATACAATTGTCCGCGAAACGCTTGCCGCTGTCTGCAAGGAACGTATTGCGGCCACTACTCTAGCCTGGCGCTGCCTGAGTCCGGGGCGGCCGAATCCAAACCACCGCTACGACCACATCGTCGAAGCGGCAGGGGCATGAACCGTAATTCCCCAAAGTGAATTCTTTATTTTTCGGATTCGCCGCCATAATTACAAAGGTAAACCCCCAGCTCCGCCGGGGGACTAGCAAAGTTTGACTTTT
>JBAWXM010000112.1:0-14102 GCA_037144075.1 Lentisphaerota bacterium
AGCAGTTTCAAGGTGATGAGCGGCACGGTCAGCGTGCCGGCCATCCCCCAGCCGAAATTGCTGATGCCGATCAGAATGACGTTCCGCCACATCAGCTTGCGGTCGGCATAATAAGCGGCCAGTTCCGGACGGGAACGGTAATCATTGTTTACAGGAGCTGTATTATTAATCATTGATTATTCAGTTTTTTAGTTGTGTGATGCACTCTTTGAATATCTTTATCTGCAACTTGCCACCGTCAAACACACATCATCAAACCACGCCGTTCCAGGTCCTTCAAGTATCATGTACGGCATTAGATACACCTGATCTCCGCTATCCAGTTCCACTTCAAGCCTAGTCCAATCATTGGTGTTGTTAAGTTCGCTGCTGGCTGCCTTGTGACTGATGTTGTTGTAGGTGTATGCGTAACCCGCGAGTTCGATTTTAGCCGCGCCGATAACCTGTTCCGTCTTTACCCAGGCGCTTAGTAGATACCGGGTGTTCGGCTTGACACGGCATACTGCGCCAGCAGGGAAAATATGGAGCCTTCCCTGGTCTGTACTGCACAAACGAATCGAATGCGAACCGCTGTGAGCTGTTTCGTCGGTCCAGGTAATCTGACCTTCATTTCCATTCGGTATTTCCAGAATCGGACACTCCTCCGGTTGCCAAGGATCCACCGCCGTCTCAAACTGGTTCTCGATATCCATGTGGAACGGCAGCGCAACCGTCTCGTTCCACCATTTATTTGGTCGCACAGGATCGGATGCCTGTTCCAGCAGCTCTTTTGCCAGCGCTGCCGGCAGGTTCACAAACTCCAGTTCCATGTGGAAGTGGAAATAGCCGTCCTCGCCAAGGTTGTCCTGACCAGCGCGGTTCCAGCAGATATGCTCGTCAAAGAGCTGCGAGCAAGTCGCCCCGATAAGCGGCACGGTGGTGTTATGGATCAGAAACGCCGGATTGAAGGTTGGATGTGCGGCATACGCCATCCATGCCCTGGGATACGGCAGATGACGCCAGCGCCAAGGCCCTTTTCTGTTCCTAAAACCAGCGAAGTCGGTGCATTGGAAAAGCGCGTTAGAATGGACAATCCGCCGCAGCTTGCCATCTGGATTTTCCCATACACTGTGCGTCCAGCGGCGTTTTTCCGGCCGATCCGCCAGCGCCCCCGCAACCATCAGATTGAACCCCTCGAACCAGTCGGGATCCATCTTGCGGGCATCGATGGTTATGTGATACCGGTAACGCCCACGGACAGGATCGTAGGTAACCTGCAGCCGCCACTGGCACGTCTCGCCTTCTGGTCCGGCGAGATTGACCAGCGCCTCAAGTTCGGATCCGGCCGCCCTCACCCAATTCCAGGTCAGCGGCAGACCGTTCCAGTGTTTCGGCCATTCCGATCTGCCGACGCCCAGACAAGTGTTGTGAATGGTATGCAGATCCACAACTTTACCCGGCGGTTCGGGGTTGGCCATCTCGTCTGGTTCAAAGGGTGAAAACGCCCAGATGTCGAAGACCGGACGACTCGGGTAGAACAGGGCCAGCGCACGGTCGCTGTCAAAAACACGCCAGTTTTCGCCCTCGGACTGAATATGAAAGGCCGGAATATGCGGGCGCGGCACATCCAGACAGTGGGAATTTAAAATTTTCTCATAGTACATTTAACATAACCCTTATATAGGTTTTAAATTTTTTATTTTTTAAGTGCATCAAACATGGTGATGATGTTCTCTGGCGGCACGTTTGCCATAATATTGTGAACCTGCTGAAAAACGAAACCGCCGCCGGGGTTGAGGATGCTGCATTGCTCCTTGACGTGCCGGTATATCTGCTCAGGTGCGCCATCGGGAAGAATATTGCGAGTGTCGCAGCCGCCGCCCCATAAGGTGAGTCGTCCGGCATATTTGCGTTTCAGTGCTGCCGCGTCCATTCCAGTACAACTGATCTGTACCGGGTTTACGGCATCCAGTCCGGCGTCAATCAGGTCTTCCAGGAGCGGTTCGATGGCGCCGCAGCTGTGGAGCAGGATCTTGACGTGCGGCGCCAGTTCTTTGACGCGCCGCCACAATTTGCGATGATAAGGTTTATAATATTCCCGGTACATCGCGGGAGACAGCAACGGAGCATTCTGCGAACCAAGATCGTCGCCAAACAGGATAACGTCGATAAACGGAGCTACCGCAGGCAGCCACTTTTCCAGGTTAGCCATATACATAGCGCACAATGACTCGGATAAACGCATTACGGCATCAGGGTACAGTGCCATGTAAAGCAGGTAATTATCCATACGGTAAAGCCATTGCGGCAGCTCGAACATATTGGCGCCGAACAAGCCGATGACGGCACGTCCGCCAGAGTTTTCGTGCGCCATGCGGGCACCTTCGGCGAGTCGGACCAGTCCGGCGGCATCAAGCGGAAAATGAGCTCCCGGATGGGGTACTCCCGCCCACATCGTCCTGGCGCACATCGCCGGCAAATCTTTAAAATCATCTTCTTCAATGCCGCGCTCCATCAGCGGAAAATAAATTTGTTCGAAATACAGCATGCCGCGCTTCATCACCGCCATCGGCGTGCCGTCGTCAGCGTTCAGATACCAATCCTCGCCATCCTGAACCAGCTTGAGATACGCAGGCACCTTGCAGTAGGTGCCATCGGGGAGAATCCAATCCTGCCAGTCGGAGTCGTTGAGGCAGAACCCGCGTCCCATTTCAATGGTGTCTATGCCGAAGCGGTCCAGTACCGGCGTCTCGACAATGGCGAGCTGCTGGAGCATGTCATAAACATAGATTCCGCCAGAGCATATGCCCAGTTCTTTTTTTAGCCGTGCATAAGCGATGGCGGCGATGCCGGATGAACGGTGTCCGGATAAATCAATTGGAACCCTGTCCGGCTGCCGGTGATTCAAGGCGGCCAGTACACGTTCGCGTGAAGTCATTTGTGTCATACTGTTCCTGATGATTTGTGGAAATAGCGTTTTCCGTTTATCGTCATTTATTTAATCTCAACGGCTATCTTCGTTGCCTGAAAGACCAGTTCAAGCGACTTCAATCCTTCGCGGCCGCTCATGGCCGGCTGGCGGCGCTCGCGCACAGCACTGGCAAAGTCACGCAACGATTCCGCCTCGGCATCGGTCGGAGGAATCTGCGCTGTCAGGTCGTGAACCGGCTCGAACCCGGAAGTCAGATCAGTGATTTTGTGTTCGAGTTTATCGGGGAATTCAGTTATGAACAGATCGCCTTTCGTTCCGTAAATTTCCATCGCATGCCGGTAGCTGGCAACATAATGGCTGTGGAGGGTTACCGGAATGCCGCCGAACTCGCCAAGCAGGACATAGGCGTCGTCGGTGGGAGACGGTGTAATCATGCGATTCACAACACCGGAAAGCCAGTGGCCGTCACCAAAAAGAAAGCGCAAGGTGTCGATCTTGTGAATGCCGCACTGGAACAATGGACCGCCGGGATTGTCACTGGCTTTGAAACGCCAGTTGTCGCTGCTGAAGGCGAGTCCGCCAGTATGCATGGAGGCGGCTGATACACTCACAATCCGGCCAAGCGTTCCTGCATCAACGATGTGCTTGACTTCCTGCCACAGCGGCAGGAAACGGGCGCTGAAGCCGTGTCCGTGCGGAATATTGTTCTGTTCGCAATATTCCACCAGCGCCAGGCACTCATCGCGATTTGGCCCCAATGGCTTCTCGCAAAACACCGCTTTGCCGGCTTTCGCAGCAATCATCGCCTGAGAGACATGCAAATTCGCCGGAGTAGCGATAAACACCGACTCGATGGCCGGGTCCGCCGCCAGTTCTTCGACAGAGGCGTAGCGTTTAAGCGGTCTACCCTCATCGGTTTCCGCCTTGACAAATGCTTCATCGCGGATGTCCACTCCGCCAACGATCTGGAACATGCCGGTTTTTCTCAGCCGTTCGCGCCGTTGAGCGCCGAAACCGCCAACTCCAACAATCCCGTAGCTAATTTGTTTGTTCGCGCTCATGAATTACTCCGCAATGTCTTTTTTAATTTTAATATCTTCCTGACGACGGCTGTACGGTATCTCGTCAGGCAAACCGCGGGAGCCGATGATGGAGGAGTATTCCGGGTACCAGCAGATTTCCATCGTCTTCCAGGGGAAGAATACCCGGCCGGGAGGAACCGGTCCGGACATGAATGGCAGTTGCGCTGCATCAAGCTGGCTGGATTCGAATACCGGACGTGAAATGGTGCGTCCGTCGATGCTTTCCGTCTGTACCCCGAACGGATCAGGCGTATAGGCAACTTCGAACTCCACATCCTGCCGCTGGAACAGTAAATAGCGGTGCTCCATGGCGAAATAATCACGAATGACTGCGTCTGACATCTGCCGGTGAAAAGTTTCGAGCGTATCGAACATGGCTTTATCTTCGATGGTCAGTACCATGCCGTTAAACACCAGCGCCGCATGTTTGCGATTGAAGGAGCGCTGCGGCCCCTCGTAGTTGATTAATTCCAGTACCTCGTAAACAGGTTCCTGATTCCGGCTTCCGGAATTAGAGTTGGAGACAGTCGTAAACCTTACTGCTGCATTGCGGGGGAGACTGGTCGGCAGCAGCGGCCGGATGTGAATAAAAACCTCGCCGGTTTCGACGGATACGGGTACCACCTCGTCGGATTCGCCGCCGGCGGCGTCCTGTGCCGGAGCATTGCCAATAATGCTGCGGGTGATCCTGCCGTAGTGCGCCGGGAATACGACCGACAGGCGCAGACTTTCAGTCTCCAGCGGCTTGTCTTTCAACAACTTCAGATTCGGTGTGGTCAAAAGCAGCGCGGTGTTCCGTTTCTGCAGCGAATACCACCAGCTCTGGTTGCTGGTAAATTTTTCCCCCTCATAAGCGCCGTCCTCCGACGTCTCGAAGCTTGCCGCCGGAGCATCAGATGTCAGATACCTGAAGAAGACTGTGGCAGCGTCGCGAAAGCTTTTCACTACTGGTTTCCGTTTATACGTGATATAACAGGTGGAAGTCTGTTCCCCGCCGCACAGCGGGCCGTTGACAGTACCGAGTGAGAAAGCGTCTTCCATATAAGTTTCGGTGTGGTATGAAGCAGCCATGCCGTCGAAGCGTGAGATGCATTCGCTGCGGCCGCGCAGGGTGGCGGGATACTGACGTTCAGTCACCAGCCGGCCCAGATATTCCGGCACATGCAATTCAGCATCCAGAGCATCGCAGAACTCAGCAATATTCTGCCAGGGATTGCCTTGAAAATGCATGACTTCGCGGCCATCAGGTTCAAAGTAACTCTTGAGCGGGTCGCGGCCGGAGACATCTCCGAACGCCATCCACAGCAGCGTCTGCAGAGTATGAGTATGTCCGGCAGTATCGATTGCATACGCCCGGCATTGCGGTCCGGACTGCATGAAAGTGCCGGGATGGTAGTGCAGCAGTATTTCCGCCCACAGCCGGTGTTCAATTTCCAGCGCCAGCTCGCGAACCTCCGAAGTACGGGAATATGTTGAAAGTTTAGCCGCGCCGCTCAATGTAATGGCTGAATAGGTGGATGAATTGAATTCGCTCATCCATGCTGAACGCGACAAAAGCCGCCGTACCTCCTGCAAATTCCACAGCCCGTGGTCAATGGCTTCCGGAATATCGAGCACTTCACCGGCGAAGATTATTCCGCAGGTGCCCATCATCGGCATATTGTCGTTTGCCCCGTGGAACTTGTAGTCCGGCTGACGCGAACCGCGGACGAGCTTGCAGGTTTCGCGGGCATGCCATTCCATCACTTCGCGTGCCGCGGGAGTCAGCAGCTTTTCAAACCGGTGTAAATTATGGCTGAAAGTGTTTGATATGAAGATATTCCAATCCATACCGCTGCGCGTGCCAAGATCTTTATACTTTGCCGCAGTCACATTTACATACTGTTCCACCATGCGGTTGGCAAGGTCGACAAATTCCCGGCTGCCGGTATAGAGCGAGGGCAGAATCCACACCGGCTCACGCCAGGGGGCATTAAAACGCGGTGTCTTTCCGGTGCCGTCGGCATTAATGATTTTATCAATGTTTTTGCGGGTCGCTGCAAACCAGAGTTCGCGGCGTTCGTTCTGTAATTGTTGAGGAATATATGTGTTCATGTTGGTTTCCTGATATGATTCTTCTCTAATGATCCATAACCGTCACTGACGATTGCGAAAGCAGCCTTGGGCTCCAGTTTTTCTGTAAGCAGTCCTTTGCGGTTGTAACCACGCTGGTGGCGATTGAGCTTGATCGGTGTCCTGTAGTCGGAGAGCACAAAAATCGCCATCCCCTGCAGCCAGCCTTCAGCGATCCCGGCGGCAAAATATTTTTGGAGTTTATGATGATATTCCGCCCCGCGCTGCTCGCCGTAATCGAAACTCTTTTCACCTAATACAGAGTCAATACCGGCCTCGGCATGGATTACCGGTTTGCCGTAACTGGAAGCGAAGCGTGCAATCGCATATTGACGTTCAAAAGAATCTTTCTCCTCCGCAGACGCACCCTCATCAATGCCGGCGTAACTGTTAAAGCTGACGATGTCAACCTTATCGGCGATTTGCCGCGGAAAAACGGTATTCATAAAGTTTAAATCATGGTTGCCCTCCAACCCGCCGGTATAGGTGACCAGACGCGACGGATCCTCACGATGAAGAAAGTCGGCAGCTTCCAGAAAATAGGCCAGATTGGATTGCCCTGACTGCCGGTTGTGGTTCAAGCACTCATTGCCGATGCTCCAGATAATCACCGACGGACTGTTACGGAAATCGCGCACCAGCCCGCTCAATGTCTCCAGCGCGTGGCGGCTTTCCGACGGTTCGGCCATGGCTGGCAGCCAGTAGGCCGGCACTTCCTGCCAGACCAGAATCCCGGCGCGGTCACAAGATCTGACGAAATTGCGGCTCAGCGGGCGATGCGCACGGGCAAAATTACAGTGCAACTGCCGCATCAGATCAATCAGTACTGCAGCGGTGGAATCCGATGTGGTGATCGCGCCGCATACCGGGTCATCCATCAGCGTGTTCACTCCCCGCAGGATAACCGGTTCGCCGTTAACCAGCACTTCGCGGCCGGCGGTGCGGATTTCGCGCAATCCAACAGTATCGTGCCAGCAGTCATCCCCGGCCGATACCTGCAGTTTGTACAGATGCGGATCGTCGCACGACCAGAGTCGCACCTGTTCCCGTTTCAATACCACACGCGTATCCTGCCATGCGCCGGAGCGGCAGGCATGTTCACACTTGAGCAGCGTTTTCCCGCCTGCCGGATCAATCAGATAAAACTGAACAGGAACCGCCTTGCCACGCGAGGGCGCTTCCAACAGAACGCGAAAACTGAGTTCAACCCCGTCGGGTACTAAACGGGTCTCGACCGCCGCTTCGCGGACGAAGATTGAGGCTGGGCGGCGATACAGACGGACAGGGCGGATAATACCACCGTCCTGCCACCAGTCGTGTATTTCTCCTGGCACATCGCCCGGGCGGCGCTGATTATCCACCAGCACCAGAAGACGGTTATTCTCCGCAAGTTCAGTAGTGACATCAAATGATGCAGGCGCAAAGCCAGTCTGTATACGGCCCAGATATGAACCATTCAGAAAAATATCGGCCCGCTCGGCCACGCCTTCAAAATGCAGAAATAATTTTTCGTCTGTTTGCGCCGGGACAGAAGTAAAATGATTAAGATAAACCGCTGTCCCTTCGTAATAGGCCAGTTCAGGATGCAGCCGGGTGAATGCTCCAGGCACTGCCGTCGGCCAGAATGCATCATCATCGTAAGATGGAAACCAGTAGTTCTCCTTGCGGACACTGCGCCACCACTGCTGACGGCGGCAGCGCCCCATCGGATCGGGCAGCACACCCCAGTCCGCATCGAGCGCGTGACCGGCTAATTCACCAAAATTGAGCGGATGCATATATAAACTCCCCTTAATTGTTTTTTAACACACGGATGTAGTTACCATGAAAAAATCACGTATTATATGACCGTTTTTCAGTGCTTCATACGAAGTTCCCGAGTTGCCTTTATTCCGGTTAAGACATCCTGTATTTCCAGTACCCATACACCTTCAAGGTCATTAGATGCAAACGTAAAGCTCGTAGAGGCGCGACCTTTATCAGTCAGCAGGCGGCGGGAATATTCGCGGTTTTCTTTGCCTTGCGGATCCCGCACTGTCAGTTGCAGCGGCATTGGTGTAGAAATAGCCGCTCCTGTTTTATCACAGACACTGAACTCAAGATGCACCGGCATTCCGGGCTTAGTCTCGGACGGAACCCCGGCAATTTCAAGCTTCGACGGCAGTGACGGGAGAAAGACAAGCAGCTTCCCTTCCCATTTTGGAATATCAATTTTTACGGTCATCCGCCCGCCGGCACGGGTGGCTTCAAGTGCGCGGCCGCCGAATACATCAAACGGAATGCGTCCGTCATCTTCCCTGGCCAGCGTGGTATTGACGATTTCCCTGCGATAACCCAGCTTGTCTTCTAAAGCTCGGGCTTCGGTTGGATTGGCGTCTTTGGCAGCCTTCAGTTTGGCATACTCGTCCTGGGTCAGATTGCTTGCCAGCCATGCGCCTGGCGTGCCGTCAGGCAGGACGGCGCGGCGCACGGTGACATACGGTTGATCGCAGTCCACCGGCGGCCTGGCGATGGGCAGCATCGCCTGCCGGACTCGGGCAATCGCTTCGGCCCGGCCATATTGAGTGACCCCCTCCTCACCGAATGGAAAACCAAGGGTTGCTGCACCCTTGACCGGAATCGCCGCCGCCGTGATACTGTCAAGCACCACTTTGCCGCCATTCGCGATGTAGTCTTCAAGCATTTTCACGGTTCCGGCCTTCAACCACTTCGTCTGTCCCAGCACCACCGTATCGTAACTGCGGATATTATTGACATCCAGTTCATCGGGGCTTACCGGCTCCACATCAATTTTAGCCAGCAGCAGATTCATGAAAGGGTAAGCCATCCCGTAGCCGTTCTCGACGCGATAGGTGACGTTCTCAAACGGCACCAGCATGGCGACTTTTTTCTGCGCCGGGCGCAGTTGTTCGAGCATCAGGCCGTAGCGCCGCGACAAAGCGCCGAAATCTTTCAAGGCATTCATCGGTTCAGGCTGGCGTTCCGGATAATGGAAATAAGGCAGGCCATGGACACCGCCGGCCATCATGAGCCAGAAGCTGTTGCGGTAGAATGATTCGAAATGGAGTTGATAACAGTCTGGCATCATCCACTGCTCAATGCCGCGATTGCCCATGCGCGCACACTCCAGCCACCAGAGATGGGTCAACAGCGGCTGCCAGAAAGAGTTATAGTAGTAGAATGATGAGAGATTGAATCCGTTCTTTGCGCCGAAGTTGAACGGCGGATATTGACCGGAAGCCATGTTGAGGAGGGGAAGCTGCATACCACCAGGAACCGGGCCGACTTTGCCTGCTCCACCCGTCGCCGCTTCCATCGCCTGCGAGAGACGCCTGCCGGAATCACCCAGAGTCTCGCTCCAATAGCGGTTGAGCTGAATCCACGGATCATCGTCGGGAATTATCCCCAGGGCGCGCTCGATACTGACGGTGCAGTAGGGGTCTTCGCTGCCTTTCGGACGCGGCGGCTCGAAGCCGTAGCAGGCACGGAAACCTTCAACCGCATAGCGATTGTAATCCAGGCCGAACCACTGGCTGTAGTCGTCCGCGGTTACCGTGCGCTGGCGGAACGCCGGGAAAATATTGTCGAACTCAATCTGCGTCTTGAAATCATCCGCCTCGGCCTGCCGCCGCAAAGGGCTGGCATACCCCTTGGAAGCGCGCTTGTCGCCCTGTGAGCGCACCTTCAGGATTTGGCCGCTGCTTCCAAGCCGGTCGTTGCTGTAACCGGGCGGGTTCTGGACGTTTTCGGCCTGTCCATGCCGTCGGGTCGAAAAGCTGAATCCATACCACAGCGCCAAATCGCGGCCCAATGCGAGCTTGTCAGCAAAGAGCGGAGCGAGGTTGTGCGCCTCCAGGTCGTCGAGAAGATCCTCGGTGCGCTTCATTTTCGTGGATGCGGAACACCAGATGGCTACATGCGTGCCCCGATGATCCGGAAGCGGAGCAATGCGGAGTTCGCGGCTCAATTCCAGCGTTTTTCCATTGCTGTCAATCGTAACGGTGAGCATGTAGCGGCCAGCCCGCAGATCGCTCAAGTTCAGATAGCCAAGCGATTCATCCTTTTCTTGTGTAGCCACGGAAATTTCGGAGGTCCCTTTGCACAGGATCGCATCGCCTTCGCGCAAGGCATAGCTGACCTGAATCCTGCCAATCCCGGGCTTCAGTGAATGGATGCGCAAAACCAGTGGAACAGTTTCCCCGCGCAGATAGACCATGCGCTGATTCTCGCTGCCGAAACGCAAGCTGACTTCCAGCGGCAATGTCCACTCGGATGAAGTTGCTACCGGTGGAATCTCCACCGGCTTCCCGGAGTAGCGGGCGAAGCGATATACATTGCGCAGCAGAGCCTCGTTCTTCGGACTTGCCTGATCCGGCACAAAGATCAGTCCGCTGAACGGGACATCCCCGCGCAGGCTGACCAGCCCGACCCCGCAGTAGTCCCCCTTGGGATCGGTCACGAACGGAACGGTGACGCCTCCCGCGTGGAAAGGGCGGACCAGCGACAAACCGGGTTCCAGCCCCCATGCCTTCGCCGCCGCCGTGAACGTGGGCCCCGGCACCCCGTAAAAGATTTGCTTGTCCCGGCTTAACCCGAGCATCGCTTCGGCAGGCGCCCCGCCGCTCCCTCCCGCTTCGGTGGTGTTGGAGAACGTCGGTCCGGACACCCCTTGACCGATCACCATCGGAAGATTGGCCATCCAGACAACCCGCCCGCCGGCCCTCAAGTATTTAGCCAGAAGACAGTCATCATAGGGTTGATAGACGATATTCGCGGGGGCAGTGCCCATGGTGAAGATGATCGAACTGCCCACACCCTTGTCCCCCTCCGAGCGGGCCTTCAACCACGCCTCAGTCTCCACCGCATTGCGGGCAGCCAGTCCGCGGCGCGTGAAGAAAGCAGCCACCTCGGCATCTCCATCCACCCAGACCGCATCATAACCGGAATCATGGAACACCACCGTCTCACGGATGGCGCTGCGCTCTATTTCCTCCCGGGAAAAAACCGCCGCAACGCCCGAAGCCTTCGCCGATCCCGGAGCCCGCCGCTGCGGGTCCGTTCCAAAATAACCCAGCAATTCATAACTTTTCTTCGCCGCCGCCCACGCCGCCTGCCGTTCCGCATCCGCCGGAACCAGCACCGTGGAGGCAATGACGAAACGATTGGTTCTTGAGCCTTTATATTTCAGGGTGAACTCGACATTACCCGCTTGCGTCACCTCGAAAAGCAGCCCGTAAATTCCGGGTTCGCCGGCGGCCTGAATCGTCCGTTTCCGGACACCGCCGGAGATGGTAAACATTCCATTCCCGGATCCCTTGATCTGCAACTCATACAATCCTGGTTTCAGGCTGGCGGTTCGCTTCAATTCTGTTCCTGCCGACAGTACAGCAGCCTTGTCGCGTTCCACAATTTCCCCCGCTGTTACCTGCCAGCCGCTGTCTGTGGCCTGCAAACCGGCAGAACTCTTATCCGGCAAATTGTCCGCACATAAGGCATTGAACACGAACAGCATTAAAAATGCTCCGGCAACTGCCTTGCCTGCATTCAGTATTAACATAACATCTTTCCCTTAATTTGTATTTATCCTGCGACCGGGTGTATGAATATTCAAAAATCCTGATATGTATCGTAAAAATGAGATCTCATGGAAACCGCAAGACTGACCTTGGCTCGTTCAAGGAGCAGAAATGGCAGACTGCGACTGTCGGCATGACCATCTACATAGACGAAGCTGGCCATCAGGCTGGGATGGCGGACCGTCTTGTAGCCATCGGTTGCTGGATTCAACTGGACGGTAGATATACGGTAAGAAGTGCCTTCGCCGCCGTATGAGTTGCTGATACTGTCGCCGGCCATCATCATTTCGGAAGGAAAACGAAAACGGTTCAGCTTGCGCTTGTCGATACCATTTCCTACAGCCGGATCGTAATCGGCTTTGTTGCTGTTCAGTCCGATATTACAAGCCGTCGTCCCGTTGAACAAAGTATTGTCACCAGGACAGCGCATAATTCTATATTTCTTTGGACTTCCTCCGACTTGTGAATTCCACGCCGCCATAGTAAGATCAGATTGCAATTTGTTATAATAGGCGGGAATAATCGTCCAGCGCGCAAAAGTACCTGTTCTATCGTATTGTCCGGATCCTGGCACCATCCCGTTATTATCATCTATGTAATTCATCAAGCCCAGTCCGATTTGTTTGAAATTGCTGATACATGCTATGCTTTTTGATTTTTCACGGGCTTTATTCAACGCCGGCAACAGCATTGCCGCCAAAATCGCGATAATAGCGATCACGATGAGGAGTTCTATAAGTGTGAAAATATTTCTTATTGATGCTTTACCACTAATAATATTTGTCCTGTTAATCAATCTGTGCATGTTTTTCTCTCCTTCATTTTCTTCGCAAACCATTGTTTTTTGTTCACCGGGCCAGTTGTTCATTTTCTAAAACTCTCCTTTTCATAAATTTAGTGTTACGTTAGATATTATATGTTTAAATATATTTCTGTTCGACCAGTTTATATTCCAGTTCGTAATGATTTATCTCACGTCCGCAGTACTGATCGGCCACCAGTTGAACCAGCCCCGCCGCGATATCCTTAATACTGTTTTCCACAAAACAGCAGGGAATTGGACAAAGGACGTTATGTCCGGCATTGCGGTGAAAAACAAGTTTTAAATCCTCCGGCACCCGGACACGGGCCGCCATCAACGCGATAAGTGCTCCGGAAGTCAAGTCATCGGTATAGACAAATAAACCGTCCGGCTTTTCTGCTGGACTCCAAATCGAATTAAAGCCGTCAAAAGCGTATTTTGTATAATCGTCAATTGCGCCAGTTCCATGTTTATCCGAGGTATAAATCCATTCATTGCAGGTAATCATACCGCTTTCAGTGATTTTGCGGCGCAAGGTTTCTATAAGACTGTGGTACTCTTTTTCACCTGATTCCTGCGGAGCGGCATAATCCCGGATGGACAACAGCAGTCCAGCGCGCCTGCATCCTTGACGCCGCAGGCCTTCCACTGCGTTTTCAGCCATGGACAAATGGTTGAACGACACCCGGTTTTTTACTCTCGCACCGGTCATACATGAAAACGGAACCGGCATTTTTTCGAATAAAGCCAGATCCGTCCGGTCTGTTGAAGGCAGAATGATCCCCTGTACCAGCCGCTTATCCAGCAGTTCTTTGATTTCATCCATCGCGTTTTCCGACTGATTCTGATAAACAATCCGGCACTTGATTTGGCGCGAACTTAATTCCTCTTTGATATAATTCAGTAGAAGTCGTCTAAAATTTGAACTGGGCAAATGCAGGTCTGACTTTTCGTAAACCAGAACAGTATCCAGTTTATCCATCCCGTTATTAACCAGCGTGCCAATGCCATTCTGGCGGATAAGCAGCCCTTCCTTGACCAGCTGGGTCATCGCGACATGAACATTGGCAACCGGAGTTCCCCACTGCTCAGCCAGCTTGACGGTGGATGGCAGTTTGGTGCCGTTCGCGAGTTTTCCGCGCTGGATGGCGTCCCTCAAGTGATCCGTAATCTGCGCCCGCTGTGATTTCCGCTTAACTATTTCCAGCGATTCTATCATCATGCATTCCCTATATACTAAAAGTGAAAGCTATAAAAGCTATATAATGATTTTAATCGATGACTGCCGATTTGTCAATAAGCATTTAGTGTAATTCAACAAAAAAATAATGTTTTTTTTAAGCTCACAAATATAGACAACAATCGCGCCGCCCATGGCTCAACGCACAATCACCGACGCGAGGGGCTTTCCTGTTTCTGCGATTGTAATGGAGCATACGGCTGACGGGATAGCTTTTGAAAAGTCCGGCATGCCGGATTCTGATAACCAACTGAAGTCGTTGTTTCAGTCTATTGCAGCCTGCCCCGTCTGGCGTACGCTTTCAAGTTGTTCATTGCTTACATAAGCGGTATGGACATGTCCGCAGTGATAATAACTCAAGTGCCAGTCTGTGCGGGGT
>JBAWXM010000113.1:0-14101 GCA_037144075.1 Lentisphaerota bacterium
TTTAAGAACCAGAGCAGTTTAATGAAAAGTTTGAAGATTGAAGGACGTGCGCCGGTTAAAGGCGAAATCACGATAGGCGGGAACAAAAACGCAGTGCTGCCGATGATCGCGGCGGCGTTGCTGACCAGTGAAGAAATCATCCTCAGCAACGTGCCTGATATTATCGACGTGAAAGTCATGCTGGAAATAGTTGCCCATCTTGGCGTCGATGTCTCATTCAGCAATCACGTTTTACGGCTGAAGGCCGGGAATATCAAAACGACCTCCATCCCGCAAAGCTGGTGTTCGAAAGTCAGAACATCCATTTTGCTGGCTGGACCTCTGGCTGTCCGTGCCGGAAAAGCCGAATTGTGGCCTCCCGGCGGCGATATTATCGGACGCCGGCGGCTGGACGGTCATTTTTACGGACTGCGGACACTTGGCATCAATATTAATGCGGACGGGCTGACTTTCAAGTTCTCCGCACATGAACGGCTGAAGGGCAGGGACTTGTTTCTCGACGAAGCCAGCGTTACCGCCACCGAGCATATTCTGATGACTGCCGTCACCGCTGAAGGCCAGACCATCATCCGCAATGCAGCTTCCGAACCGCATGTTACCGATCTGGCTGAACTCCTGATCAAAATGGGTGCGAATATCTCCGGTCTCGGCAGCAATACTCTCACTATTGACGGTGTTGAAACGCTTCATGGCGCGGAACACCGCATTCAGGGCGACCATATTGAAGCTGGCAGTTTTATCGCCATGGGGGCCGCCACCGGCGGCGAACTTCTCATCAAAGGCACCGTTCCCCGGCACTACTGGATGATCCGCCGCGTTTTTGAACGTCTCGGCATAGTTATTGAACTGCGTCCCGACTGCATTTTTCTGCCTGGCGGACAGAAACCCAGGGTAAAAACCGATTTTGGCGGTCACACGCCGGTTATTTCCGACGGTCCCTGGCCGCAGTTTCCCAGCGATATGATGAGCTGCGCTATCGTCACTGCCACGCAATCCAAAGGTTCCGTGCTGTTCTTTGAAAAGATGTTTGAAAGCCGTATTTACTTTGTTGACCGGCTGATCGGAATGGGGGCCAATGCAATTGTCTGTGATCCGCACCGCGTGGTAATCAACGGCCCCGCAAGTCTGCATGGTACTTCCATGTCCAGTCCCGACATCCGCGCCGGAATGGCCATGCTGATTGCCGCCATGTGCGCTAAAGGCTCCAGCACCATTCACGCCGGCGACGTTATTGCCCGCGGTTATGAGAACATCACTGAAAAAGTACAGTCCATCGGCGGCAGAATTGTCCAGATAAATGCGGATTAGGAATTCATCAGGTTAAGGAGTCAGTGATAACATTTGATATTGGAGATCAATGCGGGGGCGCTTAATGGCTCATTCCCGTTATATCACTGACTCTTAATAAGCATTATACAGCCGGAATGCGATAATGTCAATAGCATTTTGATTTTCCGGGTGTCAGAGCACTCCTTCATCTTCAAGTACGCGGGTATATTTAGCTACTAATTCTGCTTTGGTGGTTCCGGCGGATGCGGTTGATATATCTTCAGCCACCTTACCGGATGACAGAATAAAAATCCTGTCGCCGGAATTGATAACCTGCTCCAAGTCATGCGAAACCATTATAACGGTAATTTTAAAATCAGCTGCCAGTTGTTTTACAATATTTAGTAGCTTCGGGGCAGTTTTGGGGTCAATTGCGGCGGTAAATTCATCCAGCAACAGGATTTTGGGATTGCGCAGCAGCACTGCCGCAACCGCGACAGCCTGCCGCTGTCCGCCTGAAAGCAGTCCGACCTGGGAATGCAACCGGTTTTCCAACCCCATGTCAAATCTCGCCAGCAGTTCGCGTATTTCGACCATACTGCCGGATTTCAGGCAGGATAATGACGGAGCGCCCTTGCGGAACGCATACAGCCGGAGATTTTCTTCAATAGTCATGGACGCCACGGTGTTATTACTAGGATCCTGTTCAATCATTTGAACATAATCAAAGCGCCTGCTAGCTCCGGATCCGGTAATATTTTTTCCGGTGATGAAAATTTTTCCTTCCAGCGATAATATCTGCCCGCAGATTACTTTCAGCAGCGTGGATTTACCGGATCCGTTCGGTCCGATCACGTTATTCCAACTGCCTTCGAAAAGTTCAAGAGCCGGAATGTCGAGCGCGCAGACTTCAGTTTCAGTTCCATGTCCGAATGTTACATTGATATTTTCCAGTCTGATCATATTCCGCCTGTTCCCACGAATAATTTGCCATGCTTCCGGTTGATGGCCTGTTTCAGTACGAGGGCGACCGCCAGCAACAGTCCCACCGCAATCCGCAGATTCCACGGATGGATATTCATGCGCAAGCCGATTTCAAATGCCAGACGGTAGAGAATTGAACCGATAAATGCCGCAGCCAGCAGCCTGAAAATGGATTTTGGCGCACAGACGGACTCTCCCAGAATAAGTGCGGCAAAGACGGCTACTATCAGACCGGTTCCCATGCCGACATCGGAGTATCCATAGTATTGTGCCGCAACAGCTCCGGAAAATGAGGTCAGGGCATTGGAGATAATCAGCCCCAGGATTACAAAGCCGCCAGCCCGGTATCCGAGCTTTTCCACAACTGATGGATTTTCGCCGGATGTCCGCAGCAGATAGCCGAAGTGAGTTTTCAACAACAGAAAAGAGGCGGCATAGATAAGCAGCGCCAGCAGCACCATGCAGACCGGACGCAAACTGGCCGGCGCCGCATCAAATACAGTGATGGCATTTACGAGCTGCAGATTGCCCTTCCCCATGATCTGGAGGTTGACAGAATAGAGGATTGTCATCATGATGATTCCGGAAAGCAACCGGCTGATGTGTCCCTTTACATGCAGTAGCGCGGTGCAAACTCCGGCAGCGGAACCCGCCGCACCGGCCAACATCAGCGCAATCACCGGAGAAATTGAAGTCTGAGTTATCAATACTGCGTAAATCGCGGCGCCGGTGGTGAAAGACGATTCAATCGTCAAGTCGGCAAATCCGACCATCCGGAAGGAGAAGACCAAGCCCAGCGTCACTATGCTGTAAATGCTGGACAATTCCAGCACGCTGCCAACTATCGGAATCAATTCATTTATGCTCATCATGCTCCGTCAATATATATGTTTCGCCTGTTTCAGCAGTTCTTCAGGAATTATTACCCCCTGTTTTTGAGCTGCGCTCCGGTTGACCACGAGTTCAGCGTCAGAATCCACAATTACCGGCAGGCTTCCGATATCTTTGATATTTTCCTTAAATATTTTGGCGATAAGCCTGGCGGTAGCGGCCCCGATCTGATGATAGTTGTTGCCGTAAGTCGCGATTGCACCCAGTTCCACGGTTGAAACATTACCGGCAAAGAACGGAATTTTATTTTCATTTGCAACTTTCACTAGAGTTGAAGCAGCGGCAACAACGGTATTGTCAGGTGGAGAGTAAATGGCATCGCATCGTCCTGCCAGGCTGCGGGCGGCGCCCATTACTTCCGAAGAATTGGCGACCGGCACTTCAAGCCATTGCAACCCGTTTTTCTGCAGTTCGGGCCGGATATATTTCATGCTGGCTTCCGAGTTTGACTCCGACGGATTCAGGATAATTCCGACAATTTTAGCGTCCGGACATATTTTTTTAATAAGGGCAATTTGTTTATCATAAGGCCAGCGGTCGCTGACGCCGGTCTTGTTGCCGCCTGGCGCATTCTCGCTGTCCGCCAGTCCTGAAGCGACCGGGTCAGTAATAGTTGTATAAATAACCGGAATGGTTTTGGTGGCTTTGCATGCTGATTGAGCCGCCGGAGTGGCGATGGCTACAATCATATCAACTTTCTGATTGACCATCTGATTGCTGATTTGAACGGCGGTAGGCTGATCTCCACCGGCATTCCGGTAAATGATTTTGTAGCCGTTTTGCTCTGTTATTCCAAGTTTAGCCAGTTCGAGCATCATGCCCTCATGAGCTTGTTCCAGTAGTGGATGCTCCATGTACTGATTGATCCCGATAGTCTTCATTTTGGCTGAAGAATCACTTTCGCCGCAGCCGGTCAGAAATAAAACTGCCGCCATCATACCGGTAAATATCGCGACTGTCAATCTTTTCATCATAAAAACCTCACATCAGGTTGCTTGAATATTTAATTACAATACGGCTTTTCAGCCGCTTTTCAATTCAGCTTCCGTGCATCATGCGGGAAAAATGTCTGCCCGCTCCCATAAATTGCCGGATTAGATTATTGTCAGTTTTCTTCATGTTTGCCGTAAATGTTCTTGATTTCGCTTACTTCAATCTTTATATTGTTGAATGGTTGGCCTGTTCCATATTTTGCAAGTTTCGTAAACGTCTTGGCATAAGGTTTATTTTACTTATTGAATTGCATTTTTTTCGAAACGGAAAATTATCATAGGAGCGGTGATTATGGCTGAAATCATGGACCTGGGGAGCGGGATTCCGGTATTTAGCGGACTTTCAGAACAGGAACTCAAACTGGTTTCGGATGCTTCGGTAAAACTGGAGAAAAAATCAGGGGAAACTATCTTCAAGGAAGGCGATTCCGGCAGCAGTCTGCTGGTTATCCTGGACGGCAAAGTAAAAATCTCCAAAAAAATTACCGAAGGCGTTGAGTGCACGCTGCTTACGCTGGGGCGTGGCGGGGTTTTCGGAGAACTTTCAGTAATTTCCGGCGACCACCGCACGGCAGGCGCAGTGGCGGTCTCGGATACGGTGATGATCGAACTGGAACGCGTCGCGTTCAAAAAACTTGCCGAAGATAATCCTGAGTTCGGCCGCAAGCTGATCCTCAATCTGCTGCAAACCGTAAGTTCCAGGCTTAATACCACTACTGAAATGTATCGTCAGGCTGCAAGCTGGGGATTGCAGATCAGCGGCGCCGTGGAGTTGAACTACAACCGGCTCATTGCCGATAATATCGGGCTTGCCATCGAACTGCTTACCGGAAAAACCATCACCGGCACGCTGCTGAAAGCCGACCGCACCGAGCATGGTCTGGAATTGATGCTTAAATCCGATGACGAGCGGATTGTGATCGTGCCTTTCCATGCGGTGGCGGAAATATCTTTTCCAGCGCGGCAATTACAACAGAAACCGAATAATTAAGCAGGAAAGGAACTTCCATCATGGCAGCAATTGACATGTTTCTTGAATTCATGGTCGGGCAGAAAGCTTCTGACCTGCATTTATCCAGCGGCAATCCGGCAATTTACCGCATTGACGGGAGTATGGTGCGCACGGAAAGCGAGCCGCTGACTTCCGAAGCCATCGGCGAACTGGTATATGAAATTATGCCGGAGCGCAACCGCAAACAGTTTGAGGAGACTCACGATACCGACTTTGCTTATGCGATTGAGGGACTCGGCCGTTTCCGGGTTAACGTGTTCATGGATCTTTACGGCATCGGCACGGTGATGCGCCTGATTCCGGCTAAAATCCTTTCATTTAAAGAATTGAATCTGCCGGAGCCGATCCGGGATTTGTGCAATCTCAGCAAAGGCCTGGTGCTGGTCACCGGACCGACCGGCAGCGGTAAATCCACCACGCTGGCCGCGATGATTGATTATATCAATGACACCCGCGAAGACCATCTTATCACGATTGAAGACCCGGTTGAATTCGTGCATCATAATAAAAACTGCCTGATCAACCACCGTGAAGTGCATCGCCATACTGACAGCTTCAAGGGCGCGCTGCGGGCGGCGCTACGCGAGGACCCGGATATTGTGCTCATCGGTGAAATGCGCGACCTGGAAACGATTGAAATCGCGATTGAGACCGCGGAAACCGGGCATCTGGTTTTCGGCACGCTGCATACCACCACCGCGCCCAGCACGGTCAGCCGCATTATTGACCAGTTTCCCGCCGACCGCCAGGCCCAGATCAGGGTGATGCTTTCAGAATCGCTCAAAGGCGTGGTGGCGCAGACGCTGCTGAAGAAAAGAGGCGGCGGCAGAATCGCGGCGCTGGAAATCCTGATTGTCAATTCCGCGGTATCCAACCTTATACGCGAAAATAAAATTCATCAGATTCCCTCTATCATGCAGACCGGACAGAAGATTGGCATGCAGATGCTCAATGCTCATCTTATGGAATTGCTGGATAAAGGTTATATTGACGTGGCGGAGGCCATGCTTAAATGCGTTGACAAGGAAGATTTGAGAATACGCCTGAAAACCGGCGGATATGAACTGCAATAGCACGGCGCAGGTTTATAATTTAAGGAGATAATGATGAACGTTGAAATTCTTCCGATGACCATGAATGATATTGTGCCTTTGATGGATATAAAAAATCATATCGGCTGGAACCAGCTTGATGCGGACTTTAAATTTCTGATAGAGTACTATCCACAGCACTGTTTTACCGCATTTTCCGAGGCCAGGGTGATTGGTTCCGCGACCGGCATCAACTATGAAAACAAGATTTCCTGGATCGGCATGGTCATGGTGCATGAGGAATTCCGCGGTATGGGCATTTCCAAACTGCTGATGAATGCTGTGCTGGATTCGATGAAAGATTGCCAATGCATTAAGCTTGACGCGACACCTGCCGGGCAACCGGTTTATGAAAAAATGGGTTTTGTTCCGGAATGGAGCATTACCAGAATGATTAACACCGAATTTGTCTGCAAGACTAAAAATGTGGAGTCCAGAGCGGAGCCGGTATGGGAAGATGACATGGGCGAAATCTGCATGCTGGATGCGAATGTTTTCGGCGCTGACCGTTCCTGTCTGCTGCTGAGACTGTTGCGCGAGTATCCGGATCTGGCATTCAAAATAACCAACAGTGAAAGCGGTAAAATCACCAGTTTCTGTTTCGGGCGCAACGGTCATAAATACCGCCAGATCGGCCCGGTTGTGGCCGGAAATTCGCTTGATGCGTTTGAGATTTTCAAAGCCGCATCGGTTTGCAGAGGGGATAATTCACTGGTGCTGGATGTGATTGACGCCCATACCGATTTCGTTGACGCCATGCGGCATATCGGCTTTATTGCCCAGCGGCCTTTGCTTAGAATGTTCAAAGGAACGAACGATTTTGTCGCGGAAGCGCCGCGATACTTTGTAATTCCAGGCGGCGAATACGGATGATTAGGGGGAGTTATAAAGTTCTGAAGTTCTGAAGTTCTGAAATGCCAAATAGCTAATCCCGCAGTTGCGGGAACAGTCAGTTGATTGAAGAAATTTTGAAGATATCAAACATTAATTTTATTCAGCAGGAGTTATAATGTCGGAAACAAAAGGCGCTGTCGGGGTAATGACCAGCGGCGGTGATTCTCAGGGAATGAATGCGGCGGTAAGGGCGGTTGTCCGTACCGGTATTGCCATGGGCATTGATGTGTATGCTATTCGCGAAGGCTATCAGGGACTGGTGGATGATCATATCGTTAAAATGGACTGGGAATCGGTCGGCGGCATTATGGAGCAGGGCGGAACCATTATCGGCACCGCCAGATGCAAAGAGTTCAGGACTTACGAAGGAAGGCTGATTTGCGCTCAGAACCTGATAAAGTACGGCATTGACAACCTGGTTATCATCGGTGGCGATGGCAGTCTGACCGGCGCTAACACTTTCAGCGAAGAATGGTCAGGCATGCTTCAACAGTTGGTCGAGGCGAATAAAATCACCGTGATTCAGGCTGCCGCCCACCCGAAACTGCGCATTATCGGCATGGTCGGTTCGATTGACAACGACATGGCGAACACCGATATGACGATCGGCGCGGACACCGCGCTTCACCGCATTACTGAAGCGATTGACGCTTTAATCAGCACCGCCGCCAGCCATCAGCGCATTTTCGTGGTTGAAGTGATGGGGCGCAATTGCGGTTATCTGGCGTTGATGAGCGCCATCGCCACCGGCAGCGAATATGTGTTTGTGCCGGAACATCCCCCAGTCGAAAACTGGCAGGAGAAAATGTGCGCCGAACTCGTGGCCGGACGCAATGCAGGACGCCGCGACGGCATCATTATTGTCGCCGAAGGCGCAAAGGACCTTCAAGGGAATCCTATTCCCAGTTCATACATCAAGCAGATTATTGAGGAAAAACTCGGATGGGATACCCGTGAAACGATTCTCGGACATGTTCAGCGCGGCGGCACTCCGAGCGCGTTCGACCGCTATATGAGCACCGCTTTCGGCTGGTTTTCCATTCAGGAACTGCTGAAAAAAGACGCGTCCACCGAATCCTCTGTAGTAGTCTTGAAAGAAAATCGTGTCAGGACTGCGCCGCTTATGGAGTCAGTCCGGAAAACTCAGGCTATCGCGGCCGCGATCCAGGCGCATGAATATGACAAAGCGCAGGAATTACGCGGCGGGTCATGGTCTAAAATGCTCAATATTTTCAATATTCTGTCTCAGTCCGGACCGTCAAAACCGTGTAACGGAAAGAATATCGGCAGGCTGGCGGTGATGACTTGCGGCTGGCCGGCTCCGGGCATGAACAATGCGGTCAGGGCGGCGGTAAGGATTGCTATGGATCAGGGGTATGGCGTGTTGGGCGTGGAAGACGGTATCAACGGCCTGATCAAGGGTGAAGTCAAGGAATTCTCCTGGATGGATGTTGAAGAGTGGAACAACCGGGGAGGAACTGTTCTCGGCACCAACCGCCAGCAACCGGAGGAGAAAGATTTTTACAGCATCGCCAGAACAATTGAAGAACACAAAATCAGCGGCTTGCTGATGATCGGCGGCTGGGCAGGTTATCAAGTTATTGAAAGCCTGTTTCTGATGCGGAAAAACTTCAAGGCTTTCAATATACCGATGCTCTGCATTCCCGCCGCCATCAATAACAATCTGCCGGGTTCAGAACTCGCGATCGGCGCCGATACCGCGCTGAACACGATTGTCGAAGCCGTGGACAAAATCAAACATTCATCCGACAGTTCACGCCGCGCTTTCATCGTGGAGGTGATGGGGCGTTACTGCGGCTATCTGGCGATGATGAGCGGACTCGCCACCGGCGCCGAATATATTTATCTGCATGAAAAAGGCGTTACGCTGGAACTCCTGCAGCAGCATCTTAAAGAACTGCTTTACAGCTTCGAAAAAGGCGGCAGGCACGTCGCGCTGATGATCAGAAATGAAAATGCCAATCCGACTTATACCACCGACTTCATCTGCGAACTTTTTCAGGAAGCAGGCAAAGGCGTTTTTGCCATCCGCAAATCAATCCTAGGCCCGATGCAGCAGGGCGGCTCGCCGTCGCCGTTCGACCGCATCCAGGCAGTTAGAATGGCCTATGAAGGCGCCAATTTGCTGATGGAAAGCGTCAGGCAGGGCGACAGCCGCTGCTGCTTTATCGGCCAGAGCGGCGGCAAAACCGTCATCAGCGACATGAACAGCATTCAGCGCATGGTGGACGAAGATCAGCAGCGTCCCGCCGCGCAGTGGTGGGAACCCCTCTACAATGTAGCCATGTCCATGGCCAAAAAACCGAAATAAGCAGTTGCAGGAAAGGCGGTAAAACTATGTTTAACATGAAAAAACCGCCAATCCTAATAATTATAAACATGTTACTGCTCTCAGCAGGATATTTTTTCTGTGTTTATCCATACTTCGAAAGAATAATTGATGAGATGCGATGCGGAACATCAGTAAGACCTTACCTTATTCCATTGTTGTTTTTTACTTTTGGCATAATCTGTATTTATATCGCCGTCCTCAAGCGCCAGGCCAAATCAATTTTATTTTGGGGAACGCTTTTATTCTTAATTGGAATATTTACTTGTAGTGATCTTTTTTCAAATAAGCTAACTGCGGTAATCACCGTTTGCTTATTTTTGATAACGGGAATATTGTTTGTTATTTGGAGTATTATTTTACTTGATGCCCTTAATCAGTCTGAGGATATTTGCAGCAAATGCGCCAAGAAGTATAAATATTGGCTGTACTCGGCGATCTGTTTTGGTGCGGGCGGTATGTTTTTTGGCGGACTGGGCTATTCATTCTGGAGTAGACTGCTAAAACGCTATGAAGCTATCTCTTTAAATATGTACAAAATAATGGGGATACTGTTGTTATTGAGCGTTCTGCAATTCGTTATATATTACATCTTGTGCAAGATTAGAGAACACAAAGAAAAACGAGTGAATAGCACTGAAAAGAATTAAAAAACGATGAAAAGACCGCCTGCATTAATTATTATAAACTTGATTATCCTTTCACTTGGATATTTTGGCAATGTTTATCATGCAACTGGAGATATAGTGAGCCAGGTACGTACCGAAAAAATAATAACCATGATTACATTGCTGGTTATGACTATTTTTATGATCGGTACTTTTACTGCTGTTCTTACTCGCCATGCCAGATCGGTTTTATTATTGGGAGTGCTTTTATTATTAAGCGGATTTGCTTGTCGCAACAGTTCTGAAATCATTGTTCTATTATTGTTTTTTACGGGTATTTCATTTATAGTCTGGAGTATTGGCTTGTTTGTAGGCAATGGTAATCAGCCGGAACGCACCTTCACCCATCAGCCGAAAATATATAAATATTGGCGGTACTCCGTAATCTCTTTTTTTGCGATAGCTATACTATTGGGCATACTCGGAAGTTATTTCGGGGATATATCAAGAAGTTATGAATCGATACAAAAGACAATGTACCAAATAATGAGCTGTTTTTTAGTTGCTGGCATAATGCAAATCATCTTATATTACATCATATGCAAGAAAAATGAGTTCCGGGAGAAGAAAACCAATTCTCCTGAGTTTACTATAATGATAGAATGAGTTATAAAAAAAATCAAACACAGCTCTAAAAAATAGGTGGCACTACAAAACGCTATATAAAATGGCAGGTATTGATAATAAGCGACTTACAAAATCTGGAGAAATTAAAGAATCAGATTTTGAGGAGGAAAATTTTTTTCGTAGTTTTTAACCCGCGGAAGTTGGGTTAGGAAAACAGAATATCAATATCCAGTTCCGCAAAGCGGGATCCAGCATGGCGGAAGAATATCCATTATCCAGCGATAAAGGATAAGATAAAATCTTTATAAAGATGTCTCGCACAAAGACGCAATGGCGCAAAGAAAAGCTAGATTGCCATTATCTTCGTGTCTTTGCGTCTCCGTGCGAGTATATATTGGAATTTTACATGTTATCAGCGCGGCGGCCAGTTTTTGCCGCCGAACTTGCCGGATTTTCCAGGCTGCAATACGGTTGCGGTCAGATACATGCTCATGACCTGACTGACATCTTTGCTTTTGAAAAAGTCAGGTCCGAAGATGTTGACATATTCCTGGTTTTTCGCGGAGATTACTCCGCCGATATTAACTTTGGCCCCGTCCTGGACAACGACTTTAGTTGACAGGCTTTCGACTTTCACCGACTGTCTTTTGCCCTTGCCGGCGAGATAGCTGATTTCAGGATATACTTCCACTTCGATCAAGCCGTTTTCAAGCTGTCGCGGCAGCGCCATCAGCGAAGTGCCGACATCGGTCCATACCGGATCATCCGGAACCCCGTCAATTTTGGTGACGGTGCCGCCGTCCGCCACGACGACTGCCGGATTCATTTTCTGGTTACGGAACCAGGTCGGGTCAACCATCGTTATCCCCGACCAGAGCGAGGCGGCGCAGCCGCTTTTAGTCACGATAAACTGACTGGAGTTGCCGGACTCATAGCTTTTTCTGCTGCTGAGATCGAGCCTCTGCCCTGGCTGCTGATTGACCGTAATTTTTTTACCGTTCTGATACATCACTACCGGCTGCTGGCTGACGCCGAAATTAGTTCTGGTGGATTGGCCGCCGGCGGTTTTATCAATATCAATGCGGATATTTACGGCTTCGCGGTCATTGTCGCGGATAAAAGTCTCAACTTTGTTGACGATATATTCCGTATCGTAAACCAGTACCGAGTTGCGTTTTCCCTCATTAACCAGTTTGCCGTCTTTGGAAAGCCACTGGGAGCAGACAACTTCAATAGTTTTAAAATCCAGCGTGGCAAGCGGGATCAGTTTGTAGATTTTCTTTTCTTCGACATCCCCCCGGATGATCACTCTTTTCGGCTGAGGTGGAGTTTCTCCGGCGGCTTCCTGGGCGGTTAAATTCAGCATCCGGATGAAAAACGTTAGAAACAGCATATAACGCAATGTATTCATTTTACGCTCCTGTTCTGGATAGTCTGCAAGTCTGCATATTTGAATATCCGGCTTGCATTAATATAATATACGCTTATTAATATAGCAAAGCATAATGAAACAAGGAAAGACATAATGAAAAGAACCAGGATTATCGCCACGGTCGGGCCGACTTGCGCCGATTATAAGATTTTGAAATCACTCATCAGCGCCGGCGTCAATGTGTGCCGTTTGAATTTCTCTTTCGGCGATCACGAATATCACCGCAAAAACATTGAGAAGATACGGCAGATCAGCAGTGAACTGCGACGGAGCGTGGCGGTCATGCTGGATTTGCAGGGGCCGAAAATCCGGATCGGCAAGCTGAACGCTCCGGTAACGCTGTGCAAAGGCGGCAGAGTGACGCTGTCCGGAAATTCGGTTCATAAAGAGGAGTTGTATCTGCCGACAACTTACCGCAATATCGCCGCCGACACTCAAACCGGCAAGACAATTCTGCTGGCGGACGGACGGATTATCCTGACTGTCGAAACTGTGAACCAGGCCCGCCGCGAAGTGCATTGCCGGGTTGTCGCCGGCGGCGCCGTGCTTACCGGCAAAGGCATCAATCTGCCTTATACCAGAATATCCATGCCGGCATTGACGCCGAAGGATATTCAGGATGCGCTGTTCGGGATTGAACAGGGAGTGGATTTTATGGCGCTTTCATTTGTGCGTTCCGCGAAAGATGTGGCAAAATTGAAAAATCTGATAAAAAGTAAAAATGCTGATATTCCGGTAATTGCCAAGCTGGAAAAACCCGAAGCGCTGGATAATCTGGAAGAAATACTGGACGTAGTTGACGGTGTCATGGTGGCGCGCGGCGATCTGGCCGATGAAATTTCTTTTGAACATGTGCCGACTGCGCAGAAGCATATTATCCGCCGGGCCAATGAGCGCGGCCTGCTGTCCATCGTGGCTACGGAAATGCTCAGTTCAATGACTGAAAATCCGCTACCGAGCAGGGCGGAGGTCAGTGATGTGGCTAACGCCGTGCTTGACGGTACCGATATGATCATGCTGTCGAATGAAACCGCTTCCGGTAAATACCCGCTGAAAGCAGTTCAAGCCATGAGCAAAATCGCCGTTGAAGCGGAAGTCATGATTAACGGCGATAATTACCGCGGCAACTGGAGTCAGTCCGACCAGCAGCTGGAAGTGCCGCAGGCGTTGTGCCTGGCCGCGTCTTTTCTGTCTCATGAATTGAATGAACGCGCCATGGTCGTCCTGACTTCCAGTGGCGATACCGCCAGGAATCTGGCTAAATGCCGTCCGGATACCGTAATTTACGCCGCTACTTACAGTGCAAAGATTTACCGGAGGATGGCGGCTTATCACAACGTTTATCCGCTGCTGTTGAGCAACAGCGAGTCCGCCGCTGATAAGAAAGCTGCGATTCCGCTTGAATTGCTGAAACAGAAATTGCTTGAGCAGAAGCTGGCCCGTCGCGGCGATCAGCTGATCCTGCTGGCCGGAGCTGCCGGCACCAACAGTAAATGGAGTTTGAACGGCATTCAGACTATTACGGTTTAAGGTATTCATTTGGAAAACCGAATATCCAATATCCAGCAGAACAGCCAATTCTCAATATCCAATATCCAACAAGGAATATCCAATGTCCAAGTTGGACAGCCGGAAGACAGGAGACAGCGTTTTACTGCGGTATCCGCAGTTTCAGGAATAAGGAATGCTCAGGAATTTGAAAGGCCTTTCAAAGGAAATGAAGAATAGGATTCAAAGATGCGGCGGGTTGCTGTGACCGCAGTTTTATCAAATAAAAACGAAAGATAAAAATAAAGCGTGACTGGTGAATGATGGCTGGTAAAAAATTAAGAATACAAAGTTTTCTCTGTACTACTATCCGTCATTTTCCTTGTTTTTTTAGAAAGATTTTCATGCAGCCATTTTCATAAGTTTCTAACTCACAAAATTTAAAATGTTCAGCGATGCAGAG
>JBAWXM010000114.1:0-14038 GCA_037144075.1 Lentisphaerota bacterium
TAATCTGGACTATAATATATTTATATATTTTAAAATAACAAATTGAGATGAAAATTATGAATAATCATGACAAAGCTATTGTGCGTGAACTGGCGATGCAATATATCGAACTGGCTAATGCACCGTCGGAAAAGCAAAAACGCGATATGTGGCGGGCCAAAAACAGCTTCAAAATGACCGAACCGCTGATCTACATCCGGGCGTATGCGTGGAATGAAATGCCGATGTCCAGACTGCAAACCACCGACCCGGTCAGCCGGCAGATTGAGAATTTCTTCCGCAATGAATTGTATCGCGCCACCTTTGCCGACGATTATATTTTCGAGCCCTGGTACACGGTTAACTGCACACACAAATCCGGCGGCTGGGGGGTGGACTATAAACGGCATTTTGCGGGGGAACTGGATACGCTGGAAAGTTATAAAATCGATTACTTTCTGAAAGACCTGGCGGATACCGGAAAATTGCGGGCTCCGTTCCATGCCATAGACGAAGACGACACCGCCAGGAATCTCGAACAGGTGCATGGCCTCATCGGCGACATCATTGCCGTGAATTTGAGCCGGGGGCCGATTTACCACAATTTCTCCGCCGATCTGTCCACCAGTTTAGGGCATCTGCGCGGCATTGAGAATATCATGCTGGACATGTATGAAAACCCGGAATGGCTGCGCCATCTGCTCCAGTTCATGAGCGACGGCGTGCTGCGGACGCATGATCAGGCCGAAGCCGCCGGCGATATCGGATTAACTTTCACTTATAATCAGGCAATGCCCTATGCTGAAGAATTGCCTGACCCCGTTCCGAACGTTAACGGCGTAAAGCGTGAACAGCTATGGTGCTTCACGGCGGCACAGGAATACACGCTGGTCTCGCCGGAAATGCACGAAGAGTTTCTGCTGCGGTATCAACTGCCGGTAATGAGAAAATTCGGACTGGTGGCCTACGGCTGCTGTGAAGACCTGACTAACAAAATAGCTATGCTGAGACAGATTCCAAATCTGCGCCGCATCGCGGTCAGCCCGTTCGCGGATGTCAAAAAATGCGCGGAGCAGATCGGCACGGACTACGTCATCAGTTACCGGCCCAGCCCGGCAGACATGGTCGCATACGGCTTCGATGAATCACGAATCAGGAAAATCCTGAAACGTGATCTGGAATATCTTAAAGGCACATTTTTCGATATCACCCTGAAAGACGTTGAGACTGTACAATCCGACCCCGACCGCATCCGCAACTGGGTGAAACTCGTCCGCGAAATCATTGCGGAAACCTGTTAATCAGTATTTGCCGTATTTGATTCCCGCTTCGACGAAAGCATGGATATTCTCTTCAGGGGTATCGCGCGGGGTCTGGTCTCCAACCGCGAGAATGTATCCGCCGCCCTCTTTCGCGGCATCCATACATCCCTTGACTGCGTTCTCAACATCATTAGGAGTGCCGTTGAGCATAACATGTATCGAGTTGACATTTCCTCTGAGAGAAATCCTGCCTCCAAAAGTTTTCTTCACTTCCGCCAGATCAACATTGCCGGTCGGCGGACATTCCAGCGCGTCAAATCCATCCACGCCCATTTCCGCCGTGATCGGCAGCGCCTGCCGTGATTTGCCGCACATGTGATATTGTACCGGAACATCAAATTTATGCGCCGCCGCGCAAACCGCCTTGCCGAAATCCAGGGTAAAATGACGGTGCAAATCCGGGGAAATCACGCTCATCGAAGTGCTTGACCCGCCCAGCCCGACTGAATCAAGTTTTGTATTTTTAAATACATGATCCACCAGTGCCGCGGAGTATTCGGTATACTGTTTAAAGATATCCGTCATTAAGTCAGGCATCAGCATCAGATCCATGATCATGTTCTGTGTGCCGCGCAGCCAGTCCCACCAGTCAACCGGCGTCGGAATCCACAATCCGGCATGGGCGCGGCCGCCAATTGCATCATACGCTGCCGGGATACTGCTTAAATCTTTGGTATCCGGATGCTTCAGTAATTCCCGGACTTTCGGCATCTCCGTTTCCGGATCACTGACAAAAGGCGTGATTCTGGAAGGTGGACTGTTTTTGGAAATATAATATTCGCCCGACAACTTTCCTTCCGGGGTATTATAGGTCAGAGTATAGTAAATTTCATCGGCGGTTTCGCGTGTCACTTTCCGCGTCAGTTCCGGATCATGCGGCGACGCCCCCGGCCCCAGATGCAGAAAAGCGTCGCCGTGAAAACGGTCATATTCGGTTTCCACCCTGGCCTTCCACAACGGCACCGGATTTTTGACAAAAAACTCAATGTAGTCGTTGCCAAAATATTTTACCGGAACCATTTCACTCATGCCCAGACAAACCGGCACACGGTCGGGAATTCCGCATTTCATCGATGTTGTTATCCGTTCTTTTGATGTCATCATTCCAATCTCCTTTTTTATAATAATAATACTTTTCAATTGACTTTTATATTAAGAAAGTTAATATTAATATATACAATATTAACTTCATGAAAGATAATGACAGAGTATCCGTTAAAAATTATCGCCACCGGGCATTCGAACTGCTCTCCTCTGTGGAGTACTAGTGTTGAACTCATGGTGCCGCATTTAAGAGTTTATTACATTGAGGATGGAGGAGGGGCTGTAACCGTTTGCGGGAAACGCTATAAACTGGAAAAGGGATTTGTTTATTTCATTCCCGGCAACCAGCCGTTTATCAATCACTGCGACAAACGCATGAACGTAAGCTGGCTGCACGGACTTCCTGCCAATCCGCGGTTTGAAACGATGCTTGCCAAAGTAAATATTGTGCTGAAATGGAGTTTCATTGAATTCGCGGTTTTCGATACCGCGTTCAAACGCCTGGGGAAAATAGATCTGGAGGAACTGAACAGCGACTGGCTCGAACTGCATGCCATGGCAAACTTTATTCTCGCCAAAGTATTAAGTTTCTTTGAAAACAAGGAAAGTCCGGCGCCAATCCCGCCTAAGCTGGAAAATACGCTCGATTTTATCAATAGTCATTTCACGCAGAATCCATCATTGGAGGAAATTGCCGTACATGCCAATTATGCTCCGATTTACTTTCACCGGCTTTTTAAAAAATATTTAGCTGTCTCCCCGCATCAGTACATGGAGCGCAAACGCATGGCGCTGGCATACGGCATGCTGATTAATTCATCAAGAACTATGGAAGAAATAGCCGAACTGTCCGGCTATCAGAATGTCTTTTATTTTTCGCGGGTATTCAAGAAACATTTCGCCGTCAGTCCCGGAAGTGTACGCAAGCGCAAAATGCTGCCTTAGCTTTAAATTTCAATCATGGCTTTTACCACGCCGTCCTGATACGACTCCACCAGGTCAAAGGCTTCATGAGTGCGTTCCAGCGGAAAGCGATGAGTTGTCATGATATTCACATCGCAGAGTTTTCCGGCAATCATGTTAAGCGCGGCCTGTACGCAATGATTCCGGCGGCGGACATTCTGGATGCATATTTCTTTGCGGCGCATATTGTCCATGCTGAAGGCAATGCGGTCGACTTCCGGAATGCCGATGCGGGCATGGCGCATGGGAATGGATAGTTTAACGGCGTAAAGGCCGATGGACAACGGTTCGGACAAAGCCGCCTCCTCCAGCGTCATCTGCTCCGGAATCGGATAGCAGGATTCCTCTTTCATCAGGATATAGTCCGCCAGGCAGCCTTCCGCCTGTCCGGGATAACCCAGAAAAGTCAGTTTCCGGCAGGTATGGGGCCGCCCGGCCAGACACTGGTCGCACTGATGGCAGGCCGTTGCCGGCTCAACCGCAATCCTGTCGCCGGGCTTAACCCGCGTCACCGTGTCACCGCGGCGCCGACCTTTTCGACAATCCCGGCGCATTCATGTCCGACCGTAAACGGATATTGCACAATCTGCGAACCGATGCGTCCAGTCGTATAATAATGCACATCGGAACCGCAAGCTCCGACATGGGTCATCTTTATCAGCACATCTTTATCGTCTTTTATCCGCGGCTCCGGCAGGTCAAACATCGCCATCTGCCGGATTCCGGTCAATTTTACTGTCCGCATAACTTGCTTTCCTTCTTTGGCAAACCACTCCATCTGATCGTTTGTTCAGATTCAATACCTAATAAATCAAGCACCCTTCCGACACTCTGCTGAACAATATCATCAATCGTCTGAGGGCGGGTGTACATTGCCGGCACTGGCGGAGCAATAATCGCGCCCATTTCCGCCAGCGCGGTCATTGAACGCAAGTGGCCAAGATGCAGCGGGGTTTCCCTGACTACAAGCACCAGCCGCCGATGTTCTTTTAGCGCCACATCCGCGGCGCGGGTCAGCAGCGAGCTGGTGACGCCGCAGGCTATTTCCGACATGCTCCGCATTGAACATGGTATTATCACCATACCCGCAGTACGGAAAGATCCGGAGGAAATGGCGGCGGCGATATCCTCCGGCGAGTATTGAAAATCGGCCATTGCCGCGACAATTTCCGGAGTAATCCCGGTTTCCATCGGAATAACCTGCCTGGCGGCGCTGGAGATGACCAGATGCGTCTCGACTCTCAGCGCTTTTAGCTGTTCAAGGAGTTTAACAGCGTAAATGCTGCCGGATGCACCGGTTATACCGACGATAATTCTGGTTTTGCTTTCCGGCATCATAAACTCCTTTTAATTGTCGGTTTTATGTTCATTCTGTCCAAACTTTTCCGCTTCCGCTATTTCAATAAAAGTCTGCGGTTCTTCCATCCGTCTGGAGGCGGCTCCGGAGCGCAACCCGTTGGCGGTCCAGTCGCCGGCCGCGGCGCGGGCGGCACATTCGTCCCAGGCGTCACACCAGATGCCGAGCGAATAGCCGAACCACGGTTCCTGCGGTTTCAATGCCGGCAGTCCAAGTTTCTCCCATATCTTTCTTGCATTTTCCATGTATTCTTTTTTCGGCAGCGCTACCGGAGGCATATCGAATTTTAAAGTCGCGTCAATAAACATGGTGGACTCGATCCCCGGGCCGCTGGTATGCGGGGCATGGCCAAGTGCGCGATAGGGAGTTATATGCACATCCTCAACCGGATTGCAACGATAGGCGATCGCCCATAAAATGGCGTCAGTATTGTCCGGATTTATATCCTCGTTCACCGCAATACAGATTTTTCCCACCGCCGGCTGAAGCGATGAAACGCCTTCGAACATCCGCCATATTTCCGTTTTGGCCATGTTCCGGTCGACCACCACAGTAACAATTTTACGGAGGTTAGTCAGCGGTTCATGCATGCAGACCCGTTTGACGCCTTTCAGTCCCAGGGCGTCGCGCAAATGCGAAAGATACAGGGGCTCGTAAGCCAGACGTTTGATCACGCTGGATTCAGAAGGCGTGACCTGTGAAATTATCGAACTGATAATGGCGTCTTTACGGCGGGTGATGGCAGTGACTTTTACGATAAAATTGTATTCTTCTATCTGGATATAACCGTGGCTTTCGCCGAACGGGCCTTCCGGTTCAAGGAATTCAATGTCCACCAGACCCTCGACAATCACATTGGCTTCCGCAGGGACTAAAAGATCTGAAGTAATGCATTTTACAACATTTACCGGCCCGCCTGCAAGTCCGCCCGCCACGGTAAGTTCATCAACATCCAGCGGCAGTTTCTGAGGTCCGGTATATTCCACCACCGGCGGCGCTCCCAGCACAATTGCCACCGGCATCGGCTTTTTCAACTCGCGATAACGTTTCCAGTGGACGTAAGCTCCGGCCAGCGTGGCTTTTTCGGTCATCACGCAAAGCCGGTCAGAGGCTTTTAAGTTGCCGCGGTACAAGCCCATGTTCTGAATGCCGGTGTCCGGGTTTCTAGTAATCCACAAACCGGCGGTAAAGTACGGCGCGGTATCGAAACCTGGAGTTGACACCGGTATCGGCAGCGCTTCCAGGCCTTTGCCCTCACCGCTGACGTCTTTTCCGGTCAGTACAACTTCCTGACAGACGGCTTTATCAACGGGTCGCACAGGAACGGGATTGGCGATGGCTTTTAGCCAGCGCTGCCCTATTTCCGACTCCGGGCAGTTCATGCCGATGCTGTAGATGGCGGGATTGGATGACAATACGCCGACCCCGACTTTAAAACCGGGATAACTCCGTTTTTTACCATCGGTGATGCTGCTGAAGAGAAATCCCCTGCGCTCCTCCTGGCTGATGCCGCCGCAGAACTGCCAGCGTACCAGAGGATGCATTTCCGTATCTTTATTTATCGGGCGCTCTATCCGGTGAAGCAGGCCGGCTTTATCCAGCAACTCAATATGCTCCTGTAAATCCCGGTAAGTACGGACATGATCGTTTTTTGACATCTCCACTTCTCCCCGCTGTTAAAGCTGCATGCGATTTTTGATTTCTTGAATTATGACATCGCACAGTTTATGGCTGTTTTCGCATACTGCGGCGATGCCGCGAGCCGGAATCCCGTCCCAGTGCATCCCGGCGGACACCATGACATTCACGCTGAATTCACGCGACAGATTCATCGCCATAGTTCTGGCGATTTCGTCCTCCTTGTGTCCGGCCAGCGTTATGACCGAAACTGATACGTCCAGCCGTTCCTTCCGGTTGACGCCTGGAACGCACTGGGCTACAGCCACCGCCCCGATGTGCGGCCGGTCGCCGCCGGTAACAGAGACGGCAATATCTTTGCCGGCCGGCGTAACCACCGCGTACAGACGGTACTTGCCGCTTCCGGATTCAGCCGTGAAAACTTCCGGTTTGTTTTTAACTCCCTGCATATCGGGTTTCTTTCAATAAACTATTTATCTGTGCTGAAGTCATCAACCTGCGGGAACCCTGCCGGATATTGAACATCAAGAGTTTCCTCGTTCAAAGTCACCGCCGCATTCCGCGGCACTCCGGCCGTCGGTCCGCCGACAGCGTCCGTACGCACCAGCGCTGCGGTACGGATACCATTCAACAGCCATTTGCCGGCAACAGCGCGTTCGGCGCATTTGTCCCATTCGTCGCACCAGTCGCCGAGACTGTAGCCGAACCATTTTCTGGCCGGCTTGATTTCCGGCAGGCCGGCTTGCTTCCACAGCTCTTTTGCTTCTTCCATATATTGCTTTTTCGGCAGCGAAACCGGCGCCATCGGATATTTCATCGTGGCATCGATCAATATCTGGGATTCCCATTCTCTGCCGCCTCTCAGCTTGGGCGCGTGACCGTTGGCCTGGTAGTCGCATATCTGAATATCGGTGGTCGGATTGCAGCGGTAGGCAACCGCCCACATGATCTCCTCCATGCTGTCCGGGTCAATATCCTCGTCTACCGCCACTGTTATTTTGCCGACGGAACGCATCAGTACGGTTGACGCGCGCATTGCGCGCCAAACCTCTGTCTTTGGAGTGTCGCGCTGAAAAACAATGGTCGTAAAGCGGGCCACGCCGATTAAGTGATCATACAGCACGACATCTTTAACATAATCGTTTTTTAGCGTCTTCTTCAAAAAGTCATACATGATCGCATTATAACCAAGAGACTTGATGACGCCTGACTCCGACGGGGTCAATTGTGAGATCATCGAAGTAATAATGGCATGTTTCCGGCGGGTGATGGCGGTCAAATGAATGCAGTGGTTATACTCCTCTGTTGACATGTAACCGTGGGATTCACCGAACGGAGCTTCCATTTCCAGTTCCCGCGGGTCGATCCAGCCTTCAATGATGATACTGGCGTCAGCCGGAACCATCAGCGGCACGGTCTTCGCTTTGACTTGACGGATGGACGCTCCGGCCAGGCCGCCGGCGATGTCCATATCTTCAATATCATTCGGAGTCTTCTGCGGCCCGATCACCTGGATTGACGGCGGAGCCCCGACAATTAAAGCCACCGGCATTTTCTCCCCGCGCTGTTTGTATTTTGCCCAGTTCCGGTGAGCATCGCCGCCGGTCTGGATAAGCCACATGCCGTTCATACGGTCTGATGCTTTGATATTGACCCGGTTCTGCGAGAAATTCTGCCGGCCGGTGTCCGGATCTTTAGTAACCCACAATCCGGCGGAAAAATAGGGGGCGGTATCAAAACCGGGAGTGTTGTTCGGAATCGGCAGTCCGGCCAGGCCTTTACCCTCGCCGCCGATGAGTTCATCGCCGGTCAGTACAATCTCGTGAACCGGCGCTTCCGCGGAAGGAATTTCTGTCGCCGGAATCGGGTGTTCAATGGCTGCTTTCCATTTCGCAGTTACACATTCACGCAGCTTTTTCCGGTCAATCACGTCCTGCGTAACATCAAATTCGCTGTCCAGACCCAGTGAAACCGCATAGATTTTTTCATTGCCGGCGGTTGTCGCCACGCAGACGTCGCAATCCCCTTTATACTTACGCCCGTTACTGTCAGTGACATTAGTAAAATAGAACCCTTTGCGGTCTTTGGCTTCAATATTGGAAACATAACTCCAGCGGACAAACGGATGCAGATGGCGGTCTTTGTTGATTTCAGTATCCACGGTATATAGCAACCCGTATTTATCCAATCTTGCGAGGTGCTCGTACAAATCCGGGTATTTTCTCTCAAATGCAGCCATTTTCCACCTCCTGTCCTGTGATTGATATCATTATGAATGCGTAACGATTACATTAAACCTGTTGAAGCTATAGTCAAATCATCTTTAAGCTATTTTTACCGTGCATTTGACATCTCAAAACTTCAACGTATCTTAGCCCTGCCAATAAAGCAATTATTTTTTCTTAAAAATCTCAATTAAGGAGATTCATAATGCAACAGCAAAGTATGACTGATTTTATCAGTAAACTTGAGCAGATCGGGCAACTGGTCAGGATCACCGATGAAAAACGCGTTGACGAAATCCCTTTCATTATGGATTCTGTACATGATAAAGCTGTTTTAATCGAAAAAGTGAAAGACTGCGAGTTTCAATTCCTGTCAGGCGGTTATTGCACCCGGCAGCAATATGCCTACGCACTCGAATGCGGCGAGAAAGATTTGTGCAGGAAAATTGCGGAACTGAATATTAAACGGTTTAAGCCGGAACTAGTCTCCTCCGCGCCGTGCAAAGAGGTAATCTTAAAAGGCGATCAGGTTGATTTGACCAAATTTCCGTTGTTTTTATATCATCCCTACGACGGACATGCTTTTATCCAGGATGCCAGCGTGGTGTCCAAAGACCTTGAAACCGGCCTGATTAACTGGGGTATTTACCGTTTCATGTACCGGTCAAAGAACGAAACCAACGTTGATATGCGCAATGACAGTCACAACGGGCGTATTCATGCCAAAAAATATCTGAAAAAAGGCATTGATATGCCGGTAGCCGTGGTTATCGGCGGCCCAACCCTTGACAAAATTGCGTCAATGTTCTCGTTCCCTGGAGTTGACGACTGGGATATTCTCGGCGGCTTTTACGGCAGTTCCGCCAAGGTGGTAAAATGCGAAACCAGCGACCTTACTGTTCCGGCCAATGCCGAAATCGTTATCGAAGGGCGCATGATGACTTCCGAAGGCTGGATTTATGACGAAGGCCCTTACGGCGAATATACCGGAACATATGGAGGCGGACTGCCGCGCAACTGCCGCTTTATTGTTGACTGCATTACATACCGTAAAGGGGGCATTTATCAATATGCCACTATCGGCGGTCTTCATCCGGGACGCACCGACCTGAATATTTTCAATCCGATTATTGAAGCCGACATCTATTCCGCGCTGAGATCGGCGGGTATCCGGGCGCTGGACGTATACGCACCCGAAGGGGGAAGCCATAATATGGTTTACGCACGGATTCGCACTTCCGGAGGCGGCGATGCCAAACAAACGCTCGGACTTATGCTGACCTGTTCCAGGCAGTGGTTTCCCAAATGGGCGTTCGTGTTTGATGAAGACATTGACATCTATGACGACGAGCAAGTCAAATGGGCAATGTCCTGGCGCTTCAATCCCCAAATAGATATTGTCATCATTCCTGACCTAAACATCCTGCCGCTGGACCCGATGGCGCAAACTAATCATCCGCCGGTAAATACGGCAAAAATCGGGATTGACTGCACCGTGCCGCTAGTCGGAGACTTTGACCGTTTCTCCTTTGTAAAATCCACCGTTGCCGAACCACTAGAAAATCTGCCGGAGAAGATTGAATCCATGACCGAAGAGGAACTTACTCAAAGCATGGCGGATTATATTCGCGCCGCGCCGCGCATGTGGCGCGACATCCTGGAGAAATTCAAGGGCCAACCGTATCCGCTGGTTTACCGGGCATTCGGCAATCTCCGTCCGAAACTTGGACGCATCGCCGATTGCCGCCCGGACTATCCTTACACATTTGCCGACACTTGTTTTGTGTATAAAAATGAAGCGACCGAAAGAAAAGACTGATTCCGTCAAAGGTCTCAAAAATAATCGCGGATAAACTGGGGCATCATCGTCCAGAGATGCGAAAGTGTAGTTCAATATCTCAACCAGTTTACTTGTAACCGTATATGGGTTAAATGTAAAACATGCGGTTACATTTTCTGAAATTTATCGATATTCAACTCAAATTTATCCACGAATGGCATCCCGCAAAGCGGGAGCGCTAATAAAACAGAAGCGCTTGCTGTGAGTTTGATTTTGTGACGCAAAATCAAATTCACAGCAAAATATTCATTCGTGTTCATTCGTGCAATTAGTGGACAAATTTTCCCATTTTTTTATCTTTTGTCTTCTCTTTTCTAGCCCTTGAAATAACTTAAAAACTTGTCGTGAATCAGCCCGTTGGATGCCGCAATGCCCTGCTCCGGAAAATTCTTTCCGCCAGCCATATCGGTGACGATGCCGCCAGCCTCCTCCACCAGCAATACTCCGGCGGCGACATCATAAATATTCAGGCACATTTCCCAGAAGCCGTCATATCTGCCGGCGGCGACATAAGCCAGAGCCACCGCCGCCGAACCGCAGCGGCGGATGTCGCGAATATCCGGCATTAGCCGGGAGAAATATTTGAGATTGTTTTCTTTCCAGCCGGCGCGGATGCAGGCAAAGCCGGTGGCCACCAGCGACTGGCCAAGCGCATTCCGCGGCGACACTTTTATCCGGTCGCCGTTCAGGAACGCCCCCTGTCCCTTTTCCGCCCAGAACAACTCGCCGAGTTTCGGCGCGCAGACTGCCCCGGCGATATTTACGCCATTCTGCTGCAAACCGATAGAAATGGAAAAATAAGGGGTCTGGTGAATATATGAAGTTGTTCCGTCAATCGGATCAATAATCCAGCAGAATTCGCTATTGCTGCCGCTCCGCCCGGTCTCCTCCCCGTAAATGTCATGCGCCGGAAACTTTGCATGGATTGCGGCAATCAGTTGATCTTCAATCATCCGGTCAACTTCCGTAACCATATCCTTATCGGTGCCCTTGGCATGTATCCGCGAAGCGTCCAGACGCTTCATTTCCGCCAGCGCCGTGCAGCCCGCCTCCCGCGCAATCTCTTTAATAAATTCAATCATTATTTCCTTGAAAACATATTGGTTAATTTTTTGAAAAATTCAGTATCAATATAGACTTGGGAATGACAAATGTAGTTTACAATAGATACTATCCGGAGAAAATAGCAATATCTGCTTGTGATAGTTGTCAGCTCTTAAACTGGTTGAAAAATATTTCATCTACTTCATATGCTTTTACCGGCTTGAGTCCTAGCTCGAGATTCTCCAACATATCTACCAACTTCTCGCCATCAATCAACTCAATTGGCGGCACTCCATCTCTGTTTGCCTCACGACGAGCTTCAGAAGTAAATGTTCCGGTAGTAACAATTATGCCTTTGTCGGCACGTCCAGCCATCGCTCCACGGAAGTCTCGTACTTGTGATGGTGATACTGATTTTGTATAACGTTTACATTGGAAAAGCACTTTGAAAGAAACCAAAGGATTTACTTGTAGAGTACCATAGCCATCAATGCCACCATCTCCGCTACTGCCAGTTACAAAAACCTGAGTAAAACCAGCTTCTCTAAGAATCCGTTGTGCTAAACGTTCAAAACCAGACGGAGATAGCGATAAAAGAATTTTTAAAACATTTATTCTATAATCATTTGAAGTTGCACCAGTAGCTTCTGCAACTTGTTCTTCAAAAGGTTCTTGTTCTCCAGCAGGTTCGGCAATGCTTGTTTTTGAGCGCCTCTGTTCCTGAAAAATGCGCACCCATTTGAGAAATATTTCACGTGACTGTTTTTGAGTAAGTAATGTATTTCTGCCCTGCTCAGTAAGACTCCATACACCTCTTCGAGAAGAATCAATCAAGCCTTCCCTGGCAAGATAGAAGCGGCCCCATGCTATTTGATTTCTGAAACGAGACTGCCCTGATGAGATAAGTTCATTCTGATCTTTCTCAGAAACTTTCAGGTCCTTGGCAATTTTTTCAACTACTTCGTCCGGCGTTCCTGAACATCCAAGTTCTCGTAACGCATCCAAGATGGGACCTAAATAGCGCACAAACTGCGCTCCTTCTTCTTTTTTGCTATTTATTGTCACAGGTTCTCCTTAAGCAATAATCATTTTAATCAATTCCCATATGATTTATCGCTTTGTATTCAAATCCTCACAACACAGATTAATCGGGATTGGCTCAATGCCAAGTTTACCTTCTTCTATAAGACCTTTTGTTACTATAATACTTTGGGTTGCCGAATGCAACCCATACGGAAAAGTGAAAATTTTATTTTCTCCATCGTCGTTGAATTTCAATCAAGCGGCACGAGGTGCTATGAGAAAAGCAGAAAGAGATTTTTCCGCTCCTTCCCAGTATTCCCAGCTTTCGGCTCGATCGCTATTCCTTTAACAACAACTCTATATCGGTTTTCCTGGACTCAAGAACTTTCAGTTTTTTCTTCAGGCTGGCTATATTTTTCTTGACCTCGCGCAATTCCGCCTGATGTTTCACATTTGCCAAATAGACGTCTCCAAGCTCCTTGCTTATGTACTTCTCAAGTTGACTCCTCAAGACTCTAAGGTATGGATTTCCCCACATTTCCCCGTTCCGGTATTCAAGATCGGCGGACTTAATCCCCTTGATGATGAAGCTCCTGTCTACGCCGTATTCAGCTTCGGCGGTCACATCGCCGAGAGCCGCCCCTTTCATAGTCCATTCGCCGTGCTCTGCCATATAAAACATCGCTTTATCTTTTACAGATGTTTGAATCCATGAATCAATATAGACTTGTGGTTGCCGAATGCAACCCTGACTGAAAAGTCCAAAGTATTTTCTGCATCGTTATTGAATTTCTACGAAGCACAATTATTTATAATAAAAAAGAGGATGGCTCTATTATGCGAAAAGCCGGGAATACTGAGAGGACTGAGAATACTGGGAGTAAAGACAAAAATCTTTCTGCTCACTCCCGATCTTCCCAGCGCATCAGGGCTGTTCAATGCTAGCATTTTCACCCCCCCGTTATGCCTAAATTTTTCCAAAAAATCCAAATTCTTTGAGCATAATTATGCATTGATATTTATATCTTATTGGGGGGATTCTTTATGATTGTGAAACAATCTTTGGAGTGCGGCGACCCTGCGCCGCTTTAGATTTGGTATGATACCAGGAATATTTTGCCGATGCGGGTATGCAGAAGCCCTGCAACAAAACCAAAGCAGCGCAGGGTCGCCGCAGTCCCAAGTCAGGCCGTAGCGCCTGACAGAAAAAGTCCCGGCACAGACGGTTAAGTCATCGTATAGGAATTTGTATTTTAACAGGGATAGACAGGATATGCAGGATAAGAAAATCCGTTTCACCATGAATGGAATACATGTTTAACCACGAAAGGCACGAAAAAAATAGCAGAAATGAAGGAATAAGAAATACAAGTCAGCGGATGATTGCATTCCACGCAATCATCCGCTGACTCCGTTTTTTTGTTTCTATTTCGTGTCTTTTCGTGTTTTTCGTGGTTAAAATGGATTTCTCTGTGCCTTTGTGTCTGTGGTAAATCTGTATTGGCTTTTTGTTCTTCATGGTGAAACGGTTTTTATTATCCTGTCTATCCCTGTTAAAATACAAATTCCTATACGGTTCAATTATTTTTTGAGCGCCAGTTCT
>JBAWXM010000115.1:0-13968 GCA_037144075.1 Lentisphaerota bacterium
CGCCTATGGCGCCGCCTCCGGCGGGTAAACTTCCAGCTTGAGAAAGAGAATCGCAAGCAGGGATGCTTGCGGTACTTTGAAAGAAATATAGTACCTCAAGCTTCCAGGCTTGAAGAGGATTATATTTTATTGCCGGCGTCAAGTTTGGCCTGGCGTTTCTGCATCCGCTGCTCATGGCGTTTTTGCTGATATTTCGCGGTAAGGCGGTGCGCGATGAAATAGCCGGGTATCGCCGAGATGATTCCCATGAAAGCCCCGCCGGCGAAAAAAGCCAGTACCAGATGCGTTCCCAGTTGATAAATCGCGTCATAAGACGGATTGAGCATGATTTCTTTCAGCGAAGTCTTTATCTGCTCATAAAACAGTGGTTTGCAAATCAGATAGCCGCCAATATAGCATTGCGCCGGATAGATAAAAGGAATTGTAAAGTTATTAGTGATGAATGTGCCGACAAACGCGGCAATGCGCGAGCCTCTGAACAGGAACGCCAGCGGGATTGCCGCTGCCGCCTGGAAAAAGCAAGGAACGAAGAAATTGACAAACAGGCCCACCGCCCAGCCGCGGGCGATAAAATCCGGCGTGCCTCTTTCCCGTAGTATCTTATAGTACCAGTATGCGACTGAACGCTTTTTTAATCTCTTCATTCCAGCTCCTGATTATTGGGTACAATTTAAAATAACTCCGGAACGGGATTGCCGCAACAATCATTCCTTGGAAATTTTCACTTGGAAAATAACGCAGAGCAGCCAGCATGCAATCAGCACCATGCCCAGGAGCAGAAAGCATTTTGGAATACTAAGCCAGCTTATCAGGAAAAATGATGTGAACAGTGTGCCGGCAATACTGCCGGCGGTTGACATGGCGTAAACATCGCCTGCGGCGGATCCGATTTTTTTACTGTCTACTGCCCGTATTTTTACCAGAATCGGGATTACTGCCCCCATGAAAAAACATGGAATGAAAAAGAGAATCATGGAGAGCAGCAGCACGCTCATTCTGGAATCCAGTTCCAGTGAATAGATTGATTTGCAAAGGCGCTGTCCGTAAACCGGAAATGTGGTAATCAGCAATGCGGGAGAAATGATTATCCGGCGCAAAACATTTAAATCCGCCGTCTTATCGGCAATTCTGCCTCCCTGCTCATAGCCGAGAGCCAGGCCTGCCAGGAAAACCGAGATAATCGCTCCCCATACGTAAATCGAGCTGCCGTAATACGGCGACAGTACTCTGACGCCCAGGATTTCATAGCTCATCAGGGAAAATCCCATCAGAAATGCGATTGCATAGAGGATATTTTTATTGGCAACATGCATATTATGTTTTTCCTTAATTTACGGTTCAAGCATAAATTTAAAGCATTATTTCATAGTTTCAACCGGCGCAAAATCATCTTTTAAAATAGTCGCTCCGCCGGTCATTGCTTTGAGCGCTTCCTCCGTCATTCTTGTGCTGAACATTGCTTTGAAATCCAGTTCCGGGTTTGATAGCTTTTCTAATTCCGCACATTTGGGCCTGATGGCGGCGTTGTCGAATTTCCGGTTGACCTGGGCAAACAGAATATAATTGGTCTGACCGGAGCAGACAAAGACCGCAAGATTCGGGAAAATGCGTTGAACAGTTTTAAGCTCACTGGCTATAAAGTCGGGTTTGCCCAGATTGGCGATATTGGCGGTCATCAGTCCCCCCGGGGTTAGAGATGCAAATATTCTCCGGTAGAATTCTTCGGTAGTCAACTGGAAAGGAATGTTTTCGGCGCTATAGGCGTCAATGAAAATTATGTCGTATTTGACTTTATTCCGGTTGATGAAATCGCGGCCGTCGCCAATGGTTATATTAGTATTATCATCTTTTTTGAAAGCAAAATACTGCGCCGCGATGCCGGGAATCTCTCCGTCAATCTCGATGACGTCAATAATGGTTGCCGGGAAATGTTTACGGATGAAGCGCGGTATGACGCCGGCTCCGAGCCCGATGAAAAGCACCCGCCGCGGATACTGATCTGTACATTGCAGGAAAAGCGTTGTATATTTACAGTAATTGGAAATCAGTTCATCTGGTGATTCCGGATTCCATATTCCCTGAGAACCGCGATTGGGATTGAAGACCAGATGACGCCAGCCGTTTTCACCTTTCTCAACTGTCACCAGAAAATAGAGCGTCTGCTTTTCCAGCAGTATCTCCCGCTGTTCAGGATGCGGCAGAAAAAAGTTATTGATACTTTCCCAGAAGCCTGGTTTGCCGCGGCTGATTGTGCCGGAAGCTTTCTCCTGCGCTGGACAGGTCAAGACTGGAGATATAGCCGCAATGACAATTGCGATGCGAATATATTTTTTCATAAAGTCCTTAACTGTCCGCGATTCCGCCGTGCGCATTTATTTGACATATTTGCCGATAATCGGCTGAAGTTTTTTTCTGGTTTCCGGGTTCATGGCGTCCGGACTGGTGATAATGGCGCAGGCGAGGGCGCTGGGACAGGCGCAGGCGCGTTTCAGATTTTCAATTTTTGCCGCCACCCGCCTGATGATGTCTTTGGAAAGCGCGGTATTGGCGACGAGATGCCCGATGACCATATCCACAGTAACGTGGTCATGATCCGGATGCCAGCAGTCATAGTCGGTGACCATCGCTACAGTACAGTAGCATATTTCGGCTTCTCTGGACAGCTTGGCTTCCGCCAGATTGGTCATGCCGATGACAGACCAGCCCATTGCACGGTAGAATTTGGATTCAGCCATGGTGGAAAACGCCGGACCTTCCATATTGACATAAGTTCCGCCGTCGTGAACAACTCTGGAAGTGCTGTCTGAAGCTTTTACGGCTTCCGTCGCCGCTGCTGTCGCGAGTTCAGCCAGTTCCGGACATACGGGGTGGCCGAATGCGATATGTCCGACGATGCCGCTGCCGAAGAAAGTATGTTCGGAACCGCGTTTGGTACGGTCAAAATACTGGTCAACAATGACGACATCACGCGGTTTCATGTTTTCTTTCAGACTGCCGACCGCTGAAATACTCAGTATATGGGTAACACCAAGTGTTTTCATGGCATAAATATTGGCGCGATGGTTAAGTTCACCAGGCATCAGCGGATGTCCCTGGGCGTGCCGCGGCAGGAAAACTACTTCAACCCCATGTATGCTGCCGCAGACAAATTTGTCGGACGGAGGCCCGAACGGAGTGTCTATCTGCTGCTGTTTTATGTCTTCCATGCCTTCAATCTGATAAAGTCCGCTGCCGCCGATGATGCCAAGTTTCATTGAATATCTCCAGGTTGTTGTCAATTGCGCTTTAAATTAATTATTCCATAAATATATTATCTCAAAGGAACAATGTAAAACAGATGAATTTATTTTTATGGAGAACTTCATGTCTGACATAGATGCAATACGCGAGGAAGTCGCATATTTTATGCGCCGCCTTTACACCCAGCAGCTCACAACAACTTCCGGTGGCAATATATCGGCCAGATCCGGAGATGTTGTGCTGATTACACCTTCAGCGCTGGATAAGGGCAGAATTACGCTGGAGCAGATCGGCGTGATGGATATGGAAGGTAATATGAAAACAGAAAACCTCAAACCTTCCATTGAAACCCGTCTGCATCTGGAAATATACCGCCGCCGGCCGGATGTGTCGGCGGTAGTGCATGCTCATCCGCTGGCATCCAGCGCCTATGCGGCATCAACGCGGAAGATCAATACCACTCTGCTGGCTGAATCTTATGCCATAGTGGGCGAAATTGCGTATGCTGGATACCATTGCATCGGCACATCTGAGCTGGCCTGTGAAACTGCCGCTGCGGCTTCCGCCGCCAACTGCGTGATTATGAAAAATCACGGCGCGCTGGCAGTCGGCAGAACACTGCTGGAAGCGTTTGACCGGCTGGAAGTGCTGGAAAACACCGCCAGAATCAACCTGATTTGCGAGTCCGTATTGAAAGACCGGGTTTCGCCGCTATCACCGTCTGAACTCCGCGGGCTTGACGTGCTGATGGGAAGGGTTTGATCCATTAGTAGCAAGCAATTTCTTGCTTTTGCTTTACATTAAGGCTATATTTGTAGGATTAACGTCATTGCAAGAAAGGTTAGAGGATATGTTGTGTGACGGCTGTAAAAAAAATGATGCGACTATTCATATTCAGGAAATTATCAACGGACAGAAGAAAACTATTCATTTGTGCGGCGAATGTGCCGCCAGGAAATCCGGGGACAATCCGGCGATGGAAATCGGAGGCTTCAATATTGCGGAAATGTTATATAATCTGACCGAAAAGCTGAACATTCCGGGGTTTCAGCAGGCATTGCAGCAGGGCGGGGGGGCTCCTGCACAGGAAAAGGCGCTGGTTTGTCCAGCCTGCGGCTGGACTACCGAAGGCCTGAGAAGCAGCGGACGGCTTGGATGTCCGGAATGTTACAATACTTTCAGGGATATTCTGGAAGCGGCTCTGGAGAATATGCACCGCGGCAAACTTCATGTCGGTAAAAAACCTGGTTCTGACAGTTCTGATGAATCGCCAAGGCTTATGCTGGAACTGATGAATTATCAAAAAGAACTTGAAGAACTAATTCAGCGTGAAGAGTATGAAAAGGCCGCGAAAGTGCGCGACACGATCAATGAACTGAAGAAAAAAATTAAAAAGTAATTTCAGGATTTATGGCTATGGACAACAAACAGAAAATAGACAGTCTTCTGAAACATAAAGTCAGTTGGCTTGAAGACAGCGGCCCTGATGATGATATCGCCATCAGTTCCAGAATCCGGCTGGCAAGAAATATAAAAGGCACACCTTTTCCGATAGCGGCTTCGCCGGAGCAGTTGAATAACATCAGAGGCGCGATCCGGATGGCAGTGGAAAAATCGAATTGTCTTGGCGCTTCTGCGCTTTGTTTCGAGATGGAAACTCTGTCGCGCTGGGAAAAAGAACTGTTGCTGGAAAGACGCCTTGTCAGCAATGAGTTTATTGCCCGTGACGTCGGGGCGGCATTGATTGTGAAACGCAATGAATCGGCCGGGGTTATGATCAACGAGGAAGACCATATCAGAATGCAGGCGCTTTCTCCGGGATTTCAACTGGAGGAGGTATGGAAGAATATCTCTAAAATTGATTCCCTGCTGGAAAAACATCTGCCTTTCGCTTATGATTCCAAGCTCGGATATCTGACTTCATGTCCAACTAATGTCGGAACCGGCATGCGCGCTTCGGTAATGCTGCATCTGCCCGGACTGGTGCTTTCCAGTCAGATCAATGCCGCAATCCAGGGAATCACCAAGCTTGGTCTGGCCGTCAGAGGTATTTTCGGCGAAGGTTCGGATAACCAGGGGAATCTGTTTCAGGTGTCCAATCAGAGCACGCTCGGCGAATCTGAACAGCAGATTATGGACCGGTTATGCGGCGTCATCAAACAGTTGATCAGCCACGAGAAAAACGCCCGGCTGACGCTTATTGAAAAAAATCAGCATTTTCTGCTCGACCATGTGGGCCGTGCATACGGCATACTCCGGCACGCATATGTTCTTTCCAGTGAAGAGGCGCTGAATTCACTGTCCGACATCAGAGTCGGCGTGGATATGGGGATGTTTTCAACGGTGAATCTGCATACTGTAAACGAATTATTTCTGACTATTCATCCTGCGCATCTGCAGAAGTTCGCCGGCAAGGAATTGAACGCTGAAGAACGTGATATTTTCCGGGCGGCGATGGTTCGTGACCGGCTTAAAAACCTCAAGAATACTTAAGGCTGCAGTTTATGTTGGAAAGCTTATATGCCGTACTCCTGACATTTCTGGAAATGACCTTTGTTTTTGTCGGCCTTGCCTTGCTTCACAATCAGCGGAAGGTCATTGGCAGCGCGGCTTTCTATGTTGCGGTCGGACTGCTGTTTGTGTTCACCCAGTTTGTCAGCGCCTCTGAATTGAGTGTTAATGTTTTTTCCGCAAATCTTAACTTCAGCGTTGGCTCGACGGCGCTTTTTCTGCCATATCTGGGGGCGTTGATGCTGGTGTATGCGACGCAGGGCACGCTGGAGGCGCAGCGGATGATTACCGGCGCAATTGCCGGTTTCGGGCTTTTTATTTATTTGAGTACGCTGACCAGTCTGCAATGCAACTGGCTCGGGTTTGCGATTTCACAGGGAACTTCCGCTGACTCGCTGGATTATCTGTTACAGCAATCCAGGCGTTCCATGACCGCGTCAACTCTGGCTCAACTTTTTGACCTTTTCCTGCTGCCGATCTTTTTTCAGCGTTTGCGCAATGCCAACTGCCGCATTTTCTTCTGCGTCCTCGGCGCCATGCTGTTTACTCAATTGATTGATTCTTTTATTTATCTGTCGGTGACTTACTGGGACCGTCCGCAATGGTGGCTGTATATTAATAATTCATTTCTGATAAAATCCGTAGCCACGGTCTGGATCAGCGCACTCATTTCAATCTATCTGTTTCTGGTTGAAAAAGAGGTTGCCAATGAGCCGCGCGGCGCTCTGGACATTATTTTTGCTTTTCTCGGCGGCTACGGCAAGGCCCAGATACTTGAGCGTAATCTTCGCGAATGGGAAGGCCGCTACCGCATGGTTGTCGAAAATGCCAGTGAAATGATTATGCTGCTGGATCAGCAGGGATGCATTATAGACGCCAATTATGCCGCTATCGGCATGCTTAAGGCCAAATCCAAAAAAGAGATTATCGGCTCTAATTTTATGGCGATGCTGCGAACTGAAAACCGGCTGCCGCTGCCGGCTATGCTCCCGCATGAACCCAGAAATATGCAGGACACTGCCACCAGGGTTAATGCCAATCATTTCAAATGCTATCTGGGGCAGGATAAAGACCCGCTCCGCCTGGACATCTCGATTTCCGCAATTGAATTTAAAGACGTTAGAATGCATGTGCTGCTGGGCCGCGATATCACTGAAGAAAGCCGCCTGGCAGGTGAAAAAGAGATGCTCAGCGAACAGCTCGCGCACTCACAGCGGCTCGAAGCGGTCGGGCAGCTTGCCGGTGGCGTCGCGCACGATTTTAACAATCATATCCATGCCATTCTCGGCCATCTCGATCTGATCCGGCTGTTCTATAAATTCGATGACCCGAAAGTATGTAAGCATCTGGATAAAATTACCCAGATATCCGAACAGGCCGGCCTGCTCACTGAACAACTTCTGGGCTTTGCCAGAAAAGGCAAATATCAGGAAACTATTCTGGATTTGAGCGAGCTGATTAGAAAGAGCACTGAACTTTTTCTTCCTAACAGCCAGAAAAGCCTGGATTTGACTATAGAAGTTGCTTCCGGCGAAATGCCGATCCGTGGAGACAAAGTTCAACTGCAGCAGGTGATTATCAATTTGCTTATAAATGCCAGGGATGCAATGGAGAGCAATGTCGACAAAGATATGCGGCTGGCGGTAAAAGTTGATTCCGCGGAAAATTTCAATATCCCGTTGAAGCCGGTCGGCGTCAAAGTAAAAGTGCATCCGGAAGATTACTATTGCATCATGATTGAAGATAACGGGTGCGGCATGGACAAGAGTACTATGCTGCGAATTTTCGAACCGTTTTTTACCACTAAACCGATCGGTAAAGGCACCGGCATGGGACTGGCCATGGTTTACGGTACTGTTTCCAATCATCATGGCTGGGTGCAGGTGTCAAGCAAAGTCGGCAAAGGCACGACCTTCTATGTTTTCCTGCCCAAAACCGTCCGCCGTGTAAATCTGACTGAATCAGGACTGACTGCCTAGCACGCCTTCGTGGAAAAATACCGGTTTATAACCATTTTCCGTCACCAGCCTTATCGCCGTTTCCATCCTCTCGAAATGGTCAGGTATGTACTGGGCGTAGAACGGATAACAATATTGTTCATGAGTTCCGATATTGATGGTGTCCTTCCAGGTTTTTGACATTAATCCGGCAAGGATGTCTTTGATTGCTTGAACAGTGCAGAGATTGCAGAAAAAGTCCGCCGGCATTCTGAATAAACCACTTTCCTGATCATAAATTATATTGGTCAAGGCTTGTTCAGCGGCCTCCGGAAAATATCTGACAGACAAGGCGGTCGCGCCGTTGTCTTTCAGATATTTAAGCGATACCGGTGATGACACCTCGTAATAGTGGATAATCGTTGGCGGGCAAAACGTATTTTCCCCCGCGAAACGGATAACCTGCTCTTTGACCAGATCATAGTGCTCTGGCAGTTTTTCCGGAAATTGATTGCTGTATGGCTGACCCGGAAATTCTGAGAAGGCATGGAATGCCAGTTTCAACCAGTCGGCGTTAGCTTCCCATTCCGGTTTATACTTTTCGGATAATTGACTGAGATCGAATGGTTCATGATCGTTCCGGAAAAAGATATTCAGCACGAATTTAGTGCCGTATCTGGCATTGAACTCTTTCAGTTTTGCCAGATAAAACGATTCAAAGATAGATTTATAACATTTCCTGTGAATTTCTGTCAGGCAGAAAATATTATCGTCAATGAAGAAATTATAGCGTTTAAATGATTGTTTGTCCCATATTACGGAAATAGTCTGCTGTTCATTGCCGGAGCTTGCTTTGATGGTATTGAAGCGCTCTTTCAGTTCGACATTAGCATTGAAAGAACCGTCAAGGCAGAAAGATTTGATCCCGTTTATGTCAATCTCGGTATTGGGCGCAGCCCTGCCTTTTACCGGAATTTTCAACCGTCTGGCGGTTTCCGAACCGTGATGTTTGTTCAGCGCCGCGCCGTTATAAGGGAATTCGATTGTTACTTTAGAATCTTTCATAGCAGCGCTTTCTCAAGTTGTTTCACGATATTGCCGAATTCATCGAGCGCATCGAGTACCGGTTCCGGCATGGACAGGTCAACTCCGGCGTCTTTCATAATGTCGAGCACATCTTTTGAATCTCCCGCTTTCAGGAAGCCTAGGTAGGCGTCGAGTTTTTCCTGGTCCCCGCCGAGGATGTTCTGAGACAGTTTTACTGCCGCGGACATGCCGGTGGCGTATTTGTAAACGTAGAAATTGTAATAGAAATGAGGGATTCTTGCCCATTCCATTTCGACGCGCTTATCGGCTTTGACCACTTTTCCGTAATATTCCTTGTTTAGTTTATAATATTCCTCAGACAGCATATCCGGGGTCAGAGGCACTGATTTTTCAGATTTTTCATGAATCATTTTTTCAAATTCGGCGAACATGGTCTGGCGGTAAATCGTCCCCCGGATTTCGTCCGCCATATGACACAGCAGATAAGCCTGCACGTTTTTATCGCGTTTCTGCTTCATCAGATAGTGATGCAGCAGCAGTTCGTTGGTGGTGGAGGCAACTTCCGCGACAAAGATGCTGTAGTCGGCGTAATGGTACTGCTGAGTACGGTTGGAATACAGCGAATGCATGGAGTGCCCGAGTTCGTGGGCAAGAGTGAATACGTCGTTCAGCGTGCCGTTGAAGTTCATCAACACATAGGGATAGGAGTCGTAACATCCGCTGGAGTATGCTCCGGAACGCTTCCCCTTGCATTCCATGACATCAATCCAGCGCTGCGAAAATGCTTTTTCCAGCAATTCGCAATATTCTTTGCCGAGCGGTTTCAGCGCCTCCCGCACCCAGTGACAGGCCTGTTCCCAGGTGACCTTGACGCGGCATTCCGGCGCTAGCGGATTGTAGATATCGTACATATCCAGTTTTTTCAGTTTCATCGCCTTTGACCTTACTTCCAGGTATTTGTGCAGCAGCGGCAGTTTTGTCTTGACCGCGATGATCAGGTTGTTGTAGACTTCCGCCGGAACATTGTCCTCGAAAAGCGATGCCTCCAGCGCTGACGGATAGTTGCGGATTTTTGCATAGAATGCATGTTTCTTGACAGCGCCGTCCAGCGTAGAGGCGAGGGTGTTGCGATATTTGGCGTAGGTGTCGAACATGGCTTTGAATGCGCCCTGGCGGACGTTGCGGTCATGGCTTTCCAGAAATTCGATATAGTTGCCGTGGGTGAGCGTAATCAGTTTGCCTTCATCATTTTTTACTCTGGGAAATTTCATATCCGCGTTGTTAAGTTTGGAGAAGGTTTTATGCGGATTGCTGAAAATATCCGATGCCAGTCCCAGAATGCGTTCCTCCTTTTCGGAAAGCGTATGCGGACGTTCGCGCAGCAATTCCTCCAGGCTGCGTTTATAGAATTTCAATGCTTTGCTTTTGAGAAATTTATTTATCTTTTCCAGCGGTATGGTCATTACTTCCGGATCGAACCATGCGGTTTCCCCTGAGATTCTGGCGTATTCGGCGCTGATGCGGTCCACCAGCGCGCTGTTCTTTGAATTGCCGGTGTCCTCATCGGCTTTCAGATGGGCGTAAGTATAGACTTTTTCCGCCAGCCGTTCCATAACATCCATTGCCGTGATGGCTTCACACAGGATTTCCGGACTTTCTGCCAGCCGTCCTTTGTAACTCATGAATTTCACCACCAGCGGATCAATATCCTTGAAATCTTTTTCCCATGCCTTCTGGCTGGGATATAGCGGAATCAGATCCCAGGTCAGCTTTGCGGGCAGTTCGGAGTGCTGCGGCAGTTCATTGTGTTTTTTCGGCATTATAGTTATTCCTTAATCTGTAAAATATTGCTGTTAGTGTCTTTGTTAATATTGCGCTCATTCTGAGCTGTTTTTTGCTTCCCGTTCAGTTTTCAGTATTCTGTTTTATGAATTTATGTCTTCCATTCTGACTTCTGACTTCTGACTTCTCTTAAATTTGAATAATACTAATATAATCCGGGATTGAGCTTTGAAAAGAGCATGATTTGATTTAAATTATTTACTGGAATATTCAAAAATAATTTCATCGGGGATTTCATATTTATGGGAAATGATAATTTTTATATAACGACGCCAATATATTATGTCAATGGACGGCCGCATATCGGTCATGCATATACCACTATTCTGGCGGATGTGCTGTCCAGGTATCACCGCTCACTCGATATTCCCACTTTTTTTCTGACCGGTACCGATGAACACGGGCAGAAAGTCCAGAAGGCAGCAGAAAAGAATAATCTTACGCCTCAGGCGCAGTGCGATGAAACGGTAGTCAGATTTAAAGAGCTGTGGCATACGCTGGAAATTACCAATGATAAATTTATCCGCACCACTGATCCGGCACATAAAGCTGTTGTCCGGAAAATACTTCAGGATCTGTATGACCGCGACCTGATTTATAAAAATGAGTATAAAGGCAGATATTGCGTTCACTGTGAACGTTTTTTTACGGATAAGGATTTAGGCGGCGCGACCGTGTGTCCGGAAGACGGCTGCGGCAGAGAGGCTGCGGAAATTGTTGAATCCAATTACTTTTTCCGGATGAGCCAGTATCAGGACTGGCTGATTGATCATATCAAGACCCATCCGGAGTTTATTCAGCCCGCGTTCCGGGCCAATGAAACACTGGGTTTTTTGCGTAATCCACTCGGCGACCTTTGTATTTCCCGCCCCAAATCCAGACTCCACTGGGGCATTGAACTGCCTTTTGATTCCGACTTCGTCTGTTATGTCTGGTTTGATGCTTTGATCAACTATATTTCCGGCGTCGGTTACGGCGACGACGAGGCGATGTTCAAAAAATGGTGGCCGGCATCGTATCATTTGATCGGCAAAGACATTCTCACCACTCATACTGTTTACTGGCCGACCATGCTTAAAGCGATAGGCTTGGAATTGCCGAAAACAATTTTTGCCCACGGCTGGTGGATGATCGGCGCTGAAAAAATGAGCAAATCCCGCGGCAACGTCGTCAACCCGATGGATTTGATCCAGACTTACGGCGTTGACGCGTTCCGGTATTTTCTGATGGCTGAAATGTCGCTGGGACAGGACGCCGTATTCAGCGAGGACGCTTTTATCAACCGGTATAACTGTGATCTGGCCAACGATCTGGGCAATCTGCTCAGCCGCGTGGTCAAGATGACTTTGCGCAATTACGGCGGCGTCATTCCTGCCCCCCAAGTCGAAACCGATCATGAGACCGATTTGAAGGAAATCATCCGCCGGGCGATCCCGGAAATGGAGGAAGCCATTATCGGAATGAAGCTGGAACACGGCATCGCTCAAATCATGAATGTCGTGCGGGCAGGCAACCGTTATCTGGAAAAAACCGCGCCGTGGACGCTGGCTAAGAACGGCGACAGGGAACGGTTAAGTTCCGTTCTCTATTATACTGCGGAAATATTGCGGAATGTATCGGTGATGCTTTATCCGGTAATGCCGCAGAAAATGGTTGAACTGCGCAGAGTCCTGGGTATCCCAGAAGGCGAACTTGAGAATTGCCGCATTTCTGATCTGACTAATAATCAGAATGTGCTCAGCGGTCTCCAGATGACTGATATTGACGCGTTGTTTCTGCGCATAAAAACTGAAGAGGAAGCGCCGGCAGAACAGAAGCCGGCCGCTGATAAAACCGCAAAACCGGCGGACGCCAAAGCCGAAGTTCTGCCTGAAGGCATAATTACCATCGACGAATTTTTCAAAACGCAGCTTCGCACCGCTAAAGTAATTAAGGCTGAACGGATTGAAGGCGCCGACAAACTGTTGAAATTGCAGATTGAAATCGGCGGCGAAGTCCGGCAGCTGGTCGCCGGAGTGGCGCAATACTATGCCCCGGAAGAAATCACCGGCAAAACCATTATTGTTGTCGCCAATCTCAAACCGGCAAAAATCCGCGGCGTGGAATCGCAGGGTATGCTGCTGGCCGCCAAAGACGGCAAAGATTTGAAACTGATTACCGTTGACGGTCCTTTCGCCAGCGGAGCCACTGTAGGCTGAAATCCGGAAATATTTATCGATTATAAGAGCATAAATGACAGCGGCGGCGGATAATAAAAAAACATGGATAAATAGAATCTTCGGCAGCAAGCGCCGGATGATTATCTATTTGACGATAATTCTGATACTGACAATAATCTGCGTCATTCCGCATGGACGGGAGACTTTTCAGCGCGGAGTTATGTCGCTGCTGCCAACGCCATCCCCGACGATTCTCAATCTTGCGGGAACTCCGGCGGAAATGGGCAGAATCCACGGTAACGAGTTCAGGTATTCGCTTAAACTGCTGGAGAAAATATACATCAAGCTCATCATCTGCGGCAACAACAGTGACCGGCTGAGTGATTACTGCGCAAAAGCCAAACAAATATTTGCGAAGATCAATCCGCGCTGGACGCAGGAGATCAAGGCGGTGGCGGAAGCATCCGGCACTGATCCTGAAGCGCTTATGCTGGGCAACACTTTTCTGGATATCGGAATCAGCAGCGCCGGTTGCCGGATGCTGATAGTTTTTGACGAAACCATGCTGCTCCATGCCCACAATCTCGACTGGGATAATCTGGGCGGAATCGGCAATTATCTGATTACGATTTTCCGGACGGAAGGCGGCAAAGACCGCTTCGCAACCGTTCATATCGGCTTCCCCGGCATGATCGGAGCGCTGGATATAATCAATCAAAAAGGCATTGCCTTGAGTTTTAATCAGGTGGGTTTTGCCCGCGAGAAATGCGAGATGCCGGTTTTCATGAAAATGCGGGAAATCGCGGAAAAATGCGCCACTTTTGAAGAGGCGAGAAAAGCAATCATGACTATGCCGCAGGGAATGCCGTTCTGCATCGGCTTGAGCGACGCCAAGACCGGTCAAGCCGCCATTTTTGAGCGGGACGGCAAAACGGACATTAAGCGCCGGAACGCGAATGACGGCATTCTGACTGCGGATAACAGTTTATGGTACGGCGTTAAAATGCAGGCAAGATGTATTCTGGACGACACCGCCAGAAAAGTTGACCCGGACAAAGTGGAGGATTTAAAAACCATCCTGCGGCATAAAAGCGTTATGCTGAGCTGCAATATCTACAGCGTGATTTTTGACTATAAAAATAACAAATTATACCTGGCCTCCGGCAAAATACCCGCCGCAGAAGGCCTGTACCGCGAATTCAAACTGTTTGACGGCAGAAAATAAATGATTA
>JBAWXM010000116.1:0-13877 GCA_037144075.1 Lentisphaerota bacterium
CAGTTCAAGAGGGGTTATTGCGCGGCAAGCGCGCAATCAACCCATATTCCTTGTTCAACGACGCCTTCGATGAACCAGTTTCCGCCCGCCTCCCAGGGATGGGCGCGTCCGCGTATCAAAGCTGATTTGCGTCCAGGCCCGGCGGACAGTGTAATCATCTCCAGAGGCCGTCCTTCGACGGTTTCGCCTATGGTCTCAATTTTTGCGCGGGGATTGTTCTTGATGCGTTCGATAAGTTCTGCAAGATGGCGCGTTGTATATGGTTCTATTCTGGCGAAGAAAACTTCGTCAGCGGAAAGCGTCACCGTTGTTTCAATGCTTTTGTCGGGCATGGTCTGGAAGACCATTGGCGTCCAGTTAACGCCGTCGCCGGACATCTGAGCGCCGACTGGAACAGGAAATGCATTGCCATTCCTGCCGCCGTAGATGTTGTCTTTCGGCGGTATCCGGAGCCGCAAGGCCTGGCCTTTAGTTCCTGAAAGTTTAAAATGCCAATGGGTGAGTTGACGGTTTCTCGAACCTCGCTCATAGTCGAACAGAGGCTGGAATACGACCGTTCCCGCCGGGTTTTCCTCCCAATCCAAGGGAGAACCGTTCTCAAATGCCCAATTGATGTATATCGGTTTAGTCATCGCAACTGCTCCTGTTATTCTATAGTTGCTTTATTTTCCTGTTACCAGTATTTACATTACATTTTATGTATACTATATTATAGATGTTAAAAAGTTATAATTAAATGGCAAAAAACACAGGTTGTTTGTCAAAATGCACAAAAATTATCTTAAAAACATTACTCTGCAACGGCATTTGCTGAATCCGGTTACTCTGCTTTTTATCCAGCATGATGAAAACATACGCGCCCAACGGGTAACTCACGCGCATGTTTTCTGGCAGGCTGAGTATATAGTTTCAGGTTCAGTTGAAATAAAATCCGGCAGAAATAAGCTCAAGCTGGAAAATGATGACTGCATTTTGATTCCTCCAGGATGTCCTCATTGCTTTATTTATGACAATAAACCGCAATCGTCATGGTCGATTAAATTTTGTGCAGACATCGCAATTCAGCCGGAAAACATTCTTGTGCTGAAAAAATCAGATCATTCAATGAATATAAGACATTTATTGCTGGCCGAACTGGATAAGCACAGCTTCAGCGGCGAATCTTTTCTGGTTATAGAGAGCTTAACCGGATTACTGGTGGAACTGGAGCTTCAGACCAGACAGTCCGCATCGGCGGAATTGACGGTTATCGACCGAGTTAAAATGTTTATCGACAACAAAGCCGGAAAGCGTGTAACGGTAAATGAAGTCGCATGTTTTGCCGGATGTTCCCGAAATCACATATCCAGCGTGTTTCATAAAGAGGCAGGCATGAAATTGAAAGATTTTATTGACCGGCAGCGCGTCGAAACCGCCCGCAAAATGCTTCAATACAGCAATCTTAAAGTTATAGAAATCGCAGCCATTATGGGTTTCTCCGATGTCTTCTCGTTCTCAAGATTCTTTTTCAGCAACAGCGGAGAATATCCCAGTCAATTCAGGCAGCAGAAGCAGTTCGCGAAATAAATGCGTGCCTGGCTCATGGCTTCGGCAGCATGTTGGACTGTTTGATTGCAGGCGGCTCAGTATCGGACTCTGAAACCGGCTCCCAGCGTTCGGTGCGTAGTCCATTCTCATTGGTGGAAGTCCGCAAAATCCAGGTTTTGCCGGAATAAGTATCCAGTTTGAATACTCCATTGTCGGTTCTAGTCTCGGAAACAGTATAACTGCCGCCGAAAAGAATAAACCGTGCGGTATTGATGGTGGAGGTTATATTTTGCGCGCCATTGGCATAAGCGATAACTGCAGTCAACATGGCAAGCGCAACCAGTCCACAGAACTTCCAGCGAGATTTCATAATTCATACCCTTCATTTAATTGTGATTCAAAATCAACGGTCTTCAAACCGTTTGACTGTTTTCATCACCTTGGGATTGGCGGAAAGCTTTTTAGCCGATTCAAACGCCACTTCCTGAACCGCCTTGTATATCGCCGCCGGAACTTCTTTCTTATTTTCATGCGGCAGTTCGACCGTCTTTTTCAGCTCGAAAGCGTCAACTTTCTTTTCCCCCGGCTCTTTTAACACAACGATTACATCCAGTGTATATTGCGCCACCCCGCCGGAAACGACCAGTTGCGATTCCGGGACTGTAATGTACACAGTAAACGCATCAATCACTTCGCTGCGCGGCGATTCAAAAATCTTGCCGGCCGCGCTGCCAAAGCCGTTCCTGAGTATTTCCTGGAGCGGATAATGATACGTGTCTTCAGTGAACGTATTCGGCCCGCTGCCGACCATACTGTCAGGGCAATGCACTTCCACCCGGCATGGCACTTTGAATTTCGTTTTGCTCAAAGCCGCGGTCTGCTCCGCAGTCAAATCGGATTTATTTGGATCCACCGCCGGCATGTAAATGCTGCTGCATCCGCAAAAAGAAACGGCTGAAACCGCGATCATTAACAAAAACCACCTGTTCACTATTCAATCTCCTCTCCGGCATGTGTAATCTGGACGGCAGTGCCTTCAACCTTCGTCCAGAAAAATACCACTACTAATAAATTTAACATATTATATTCTTCCGTCACTTCAATCATAGCATTACCTTTGCCGTTCTTGATCGCACTGTCGCGGGCAGCTCTGGAGGGCTCTGAAGGTTGAAACGGAATACCGAGAATCATGGAACCTGACGAACTGCCGGAAACACGGCCATATTTCGTATAAGTGTCTTTTTCAGTAATCGGGGTGGTGGACGGAGAAATGGTTATTACGCTGGTGCAGCCGGTAATGAACAGCAGCATGAAACATCCCGACGCCGCCAATAAACAGTTTTGAATGTTTTTTTTCATAATTTACTCCAGCAGGTTACCGGCTTTTTTGAATTTAATGGCATCGCCTCTGACCACAATCTTCTGTACGCTGTAAATGAAGTACGGGTTATAAATATTTTCCGCGGTAACATTAATCAAAGCATCGGCTTTGTACTTAGCCTTGGCTTTCTGCATGGCGTCGTAGGCGCTGCAAGTCGTGACCGGGAACATCATCAGGATCGCAACGCTGGAGTCAACAGCATACGCATCACGCTGGATTACTGTATAACTGTCTTTAGCGGTGATCGGCATCGTCGAAGGCGCCAGACCGCCAGGCGAAGTGCAGCCGGTAAGCATAAAAATCAACCCGGCAAGCGTAACTGCGGAGATGATCATTTTTTTATTCATACTTCTTTTGCCCCTTGAACTCAAGTTTGATATGTTATTTTAGCAGGAATCACAGTTTTTACAAGACCTTAATGACAGTTTTGCAATTATTTAGGCATAAAACGGAGACGTCTTTTGGTCGCGGTGTCTATTTTGAATTTACGGCCCACTTCAGCCAGCACGACATCTTCGATTTTTGCGGCATCCAGCCTGGTTTCAATTTCAATAATCGAATACAGCCGGCTGTCGAATTCACGTCTCCATGCATAGGAAATATCCGGATTCCCGCGCAGCTTTTCGATCAGTTTGTCGAAAGTTTCTTTGTCAATCTGCTTGAACTCCAGCTGGACTTTCGCGCCAAGATCAAGTTCGACTACCCATTTCGCCAGTATCTTCCTGAACAGCGAATAGGCGTTGTCCTGTTCGGCGCTTTTAGCCTTGCCAGTCAATATTTCCATCAGGTAATACCGCAGAAGCTGGTCCGGCATTTCATACGGCAGGCTCATATTGCCTTCGCCGCGGAAGAAGAGCGTCGGAATATTAACCGTCGAGATGACTTCACCGGTATCAGTCCAGACCGCCTGCATATTAATGCCGACGGAGGCGTCACGCACTTGGACATCCGGAAACGGTTCTTTCATTTTGCCGACGCTGCCGTTTACACTGGCGGTGATTTTAAAATCGGAAGTGCTGGCGATGCCGGCTTTTTTCACTTTGCTTTCCAGGGCGTCCCCGAGCAGCGCGGCGCGGTCGGACTCTTTTTCATCGCGTTCCTGAATCACATTCTGCTTAAAAACTTCAATCCCGGTCTTCTGTGCGATTTCTTCAAGCACCGCCTGAGACACCGGCATTTCGGAATTGTATTCGCCGGAAATCTTTTCCTTGACCTGAATTAACAGCCGCGGCGACTGCATCCGTTTGACCAGCAGCCGGAGCGCCATCACCTGATCCATGCCGGGACTGCCTTTGCCGACCTGCGCTTTTATCGTGACGCTGTAAATTTTGTCTTTTTCTGAATAATTTTTTGCTATGATTTTATAATCTTTAATGTAGCCGAACGACGACGTGATGACCCGGTCGTATTCCAACTGGAAATTACTGACTTTGGTTTCGCTCATCACATCAACCCCTGCCCCCTGCTGAACCGCGTCCCGCAGCGCTTTCGCCAGCGCCTGTTCCCCGGCTTTATCCGGGGTGCCTTCCGCGCTGCCGGTAACCGTCACCTCTTTCAGCTCCTGTGCCGTAAGGACACATCCGGCCAGCAGGGTAAAACATAGCACAATATTTCTCAAAATCCGCATTTTCATACATCTCCCGTTATTTTATATTTTCCAGCGAGGCTGCCCCGCTTGTCTGCTCTTTTAATTCTTTCGGAGTTCCACGGTAACGCACCGTCGCCGCTCCGGCGGCTTTAACATTCAAACTGTTCTGAACATTGACCGTGGCGGTGGACGCGCCTTGCGCGTCAACCAAGGCATTTTGCGTCACAAGTTTTCCGGCGTCAACAGTTACCGCGCCATTGATTTTAAGCTTTAAATCTTTAACTTTTCCTGAAACAACAAGATCTCCGGCGGCATTTGCGGCAACAATCTCCAGTTTTTCACCCGCCACATCATTTATTACTATATTTCCGGCTCCGGAAAAATCCACCCTGGTCAGCACCGGCGTTTCAATTAACAACTTTATCCTGCTGTCAAGAATGCAGTTCTCTCTCAATCCAACACTTAATTTCCCGTTTGAGACATTTATTACAACATAGTCAATTGCATTCTTATCGGCGCTGATTGTAATTTGCGAGACGGTTCCCCGCCGGACTTCAACATCAAGCGCCCCGTCAACCGCAAGCGCGGTAAATGCAGCAAGTGATTTAACTTCAGACACTATTTTACCCGCTGATTTTACTCTGCCGGAGCCATTGCCGGTAGATATTCCGCTGTTAACAGAGGAACTGGCGTCATGTACATTTTTTACATTGGTCTGCTGATCGGAAATCACAGATGCCGCCAGCCAGCAGCTCATAATTAATTTAACCCAAAGCATCAGCGGCGTCTCCTGCGTTTATTTTAAGTTTATTCCGGAATTAGCTTCAGATTTTTCTCTGGCGGAACTCATGCCGCCGGTTTGCCGGTTATCAACAGTGGCGTCCATGATTTTAGCGTTATCCGCGGCAATACCGGAATTGACGATGGAATTACTCTGCGCGGAAGTGGTTCCGCTTTTATTGGAGTTTGTAACTCTGGCATTTTTAATCTTGGCGTTATCGGCGTCGATTCCGGAATTCACTTGCGAATTGCTCTGTGCGGTATTGGTGACGTCAATATTGCGGTTGGTTATTTCAGATTTTTGAATGGATGACTTTTTGACGCTGATACCGGAATTGATAGTGGAGTTATTTGACGCACGATTGGAAACGCCGGTATTGGTATTGCTCAGTTTGGAGTCGCGGATATCCGCGCCTGACGCATCTATCCCGGCATTGATTTGAGAGTTTTTTACCGCAATATTCAGTGTATTATCATTAATATTCAACAAAATTGAATCACTGACTTTGGCTGCCGCCTTTGACTCAGGCTTGTCTTTTGCCGCGGATTTAACTTCCTGGACAACCGCTTTCCTGACGTCGACTTTGACCGGTGCCGATGCTGTGGTGTCCGTTTTTTTGCCGGGATCATTATTTTGTGCAGGCATGGCCTGAAGGCTGCCGGAAGCCACAGCGATCAAACCGATAAATATAACTTTCATCTTCATTTGTTCTCCGCCTGCTTGCCGCCGGCCTGTTTTTCCGCGGCCTCCTGCCATGATTTATAGTACGTATCGGAGGAGAACGGCTGCCATGTATCCGCTTTCCAGCCTTTACCCGGATAGTTGAAGATTTTTATATCTGATCCGTTAACCCTTACCACAACATACAGTTGTTTCTGCTCATCAACCTGCGGGCCGGCCAGCAGTTGATATTGCAGATTGCCTTTGGGATCAGCGACTGATTTCACACTGTCTTCGCGGTTGGCTGCCGGAGGTGCTTTACGGTAGTCTGCGATAATGAGTTTTGTTTTGCCGAAATCAGCCTTTTTCACCGCTTCATTCGCTTCAAGTTCTCTTGTCGCGTTCGTCAGAAATTCATGGACTTCTTTTATGTTTATGCCGCCGATCTCCCCGTTTGATGCACCATTAGCCAGCCCGCGCTGCGCCCAGATAAATGCGGTCAGTGAGTCATTGTTCTGGACCGCCTGGGTTGTTTCGTAAAAACATGCCAGCGTAACCATTTTTTCCGCCTTTGTCCGCCATTCTTTTGCATCGTGTCCGCCATCCCGCCTGCTCTTTTCAATCATTTCCATACTGCAGGCATACACTTCAGCGGTGCGCTTGGGATTGGCATTATATGAATCGACGATGCATTTATCAAGATCTTCATAGCTGCCGCCGCCGGCCCATGCCAGCCGGCAGAAGCAGAAGAGCAGAACAGAAGCCAGATATCCGGATTTTTTTTTGCTCATCGCAAACTCCTGCAGCATCGAATCACAAATTACGGCATGACGTCAACATTGCCTTCGCTGATTTTAGGGGTAGCTTTCTTTACGGCCTGTTCGGAATTATCCTGATTATCGTCATTCACGGCAAAGCCCTGGGCGGCGCGGCCTTCGGCTTCAATGGAGTCTTTGTCATAATCAACGATTTTCTGCCCGAGCAATTCCGCCAGGCGCTTCAGATCCAGGCGCAGCTTCACAATCGCCACCGCGTCATCGCCTTTGCCTTCCCAGACGAAACCATCATATTCCGCGCCCATCACAGCCCCGATCACCTGAGCTTTTACCTTGTCCGATGAAAGCATGAAATTTTTCACTTTGGTATTGCTTTCCAGTGTGAATCCGCCAATCTGCTTGAACAGGTTTTTGTAAGCTTCTATTTCAGCGGCGCGAAGCGCGGCCAGTTTTTTGGTGTTTTCCGGCGTGGAGGAGGCAAATGCCACCCGGCGCATTTCCAGATTCGGAAATTTATCCAGGTTGAATTTATCTTTGTCTATAATGTCGGCGATACGGCTCAGTTTCAACACGGCGGTTACCTGGGCGATATCTGTTTTCGGATCATATTTTTCAATGAATTCAATGCCTCTGATATTCCGCTCGCCGGTTTTGGTTTCGGTCGTTCCCAGAAAACTGCCTTCACTCAGATTGGTGACTTCCTCCAGAAAACGAATCTTCACGCCGTAAACCGTTTCGACAATATTCCGCTGAGCCAGTACCTTGGCGCAATTAACCGAATTAAGTTTTTTCTGCGCCGCGGTAAGTTCTTTGCCGTCTGCGCTGAACTGAAACAGACAGCAGAATGCAGTTAAAATTAAAGCCAGCTTGATTTTGATCATTTCTTTTTGTCTCCGGATTTATTGTTATCTTTCGAGCTTTTGTCTTTTGGCGAATCGTCCGGCGGCGGCAAAACGTTTTCCAGATCAATGGTAAATTTATTGGACTTGTCCTGAGAGACTTTTCCTTTTACCACAATAATTTTTTCGTCTTTTGCGCAATTGCCGAAATCTATTTTATCGGTTGAAACCTGGTCTATTTTTACTTTATATTTTGCATCACCCTGAGGAACCAGCTTAGCCCTGACATAAACCGTTTTATTCTCATATTTGGATAAATCGCCAAGCTGTTGAATCACCTGCCGGTTGATATCATCCAGCTCTTTGATTTTTTCCGCGATTAAACGGCTCTGCGCGTCGGCCATTGCCGCCGCGGACAGAGCCGTCATCGCAATAATGCTGCAAATAAGTTTTAACATATAAGCATTAATTTCCGCCCAGATCGATACCTGAATTTACGGTTGACGCTCCGGTTGCGGTGTTGTTTACGTTAGTATTAGTGTTGGTGATTTTTGAATCTTTGATATCAGCACCGTCCACAATTATGCCTGAATTTATTTTGGACTTGCCGTCAGCGATATTGGTGACGTTTTTATTGGTATTGGTTATGGTTGAATTTTTGATTTGCGCATCAGAGGCCGAAATGCCGGAATTGATTACTGAACCGCCGGTTGCGGTGTTGTTCACCTTTTCATTGGTGTTGGTAATAACGGAATCATTAATTTTGGCGCCGGTTGCAACGATCCCGGAATTGATAATGCTTCCGTCGTCCGCGGTGTTATTTACTTTTTTATTAGTATTGGTAATGGTGGAATTTTTAATTTCGGACTTGTCAGCCATAATTCCGGAATTGATCGCCGACCCTTTGCTGGCTTTGTTGTTTACGCCGTCATTTATGTTCGAGATGGTTGAATTTTTGATGACGGCATCATTGGCCGTAACGCCGGAATTGATAAACGAACCTTCGGTGGCGGTATTTTCCACTTTAGTGTTGCGGTTTTCAATTTTTGAATCTTGAATGTCAGATTTATTGACCTGGATGCCGGAGTTGATCGTCGAGCCGCCGGAGGCTTTATTGGTCACATTCTGGTTGACATTGGTGATTTTAGAGTTTTTAATGGTTGAGTCCCTGGCTTCAATTCCGGAATTGACTTTGGAACCTTCTGTCGCGACATTGGTTACGTCTTTGTTTTCGTTCGTAATTTCCGAGTTTTTGATGGTCGTCAGACTCATTGCCATCGGAATTGCGGCCGCGGTTACGATTACTGCGATAATTGCCTTTTTCATGATCTTCCCCCTTTTCCTTTTTTTAGTTGACAACGTCCTGTGTTGCAACTCAATTTTCACGTTAATGACTATATTTAAAACAGCCGTCAGTTTCCTCCCAGATCGATTCCGGAATTCGCTTTTGCGCCGCTGCCGGCTGCGGTATTTGATACTTTCGTGTTAGAATGCGATATTTTAGCATCCTGAACAGTAGCGCCTTCAAGATTCAAGCCTGTATTGACAGTCGCCCCCTGCTCCGCTTTGATCGTCATATCTTTATTGACGTTGCTGATTTTGGAATTTGTAATAGTGGAATTATCTGCGGCGATTCCGGTATTTATTTTGGAGCCGCCGGTAGCGGTGTTCGTCATATTCGAGTTCTCATTAATTACCGTGGAATTCTTAATCGTCGCATTGTCAACAGACACTCCGGTGTTGATTTTACTGCCGCCGTCCGCAGTGTTGGTTACGCCTTTATTGGTATTAATTACGGTCGAGTTTTTAATGGTGGCATTATTAGCACTGATTCCGGAATTAATCGTCGAGCCGCCGGCGGCCTTGTTGGTGACATTCTGATTGGTGTTTTCAATTTTTGAATCGGCAATCGTCGAACCCTTAGCCGTTATCCCTGAATTGATTTTAGACCCTCCGTCCGCCGTATTCTTGACATCCTGATTTACATTCTTTACATCCGAGTTTTTCATATTTACATATGAAAGTCCCATTGCCACCGGCATTGCAAGTATGCTGATTACCAAAGAGTAAATAATGGTTTTCATAAATCATCCTCTTCAATAAATGTTAATCGCGTCATCATTACATTAATAAACATTATACATCCTTAATCTCATCTTGTCAATTACTACCATTCCGTATCCTTTTTGAACGGATTCAGCGGAGCTTCCTTTTTCGCCGCCGCCGTTTTAGGCGGCGCGACTTCCGGTTTAGGCGCAGCCGCCGGTTCCTGCGGCGAAGCCGCGGCCGGTGCGGCGGCCGGAGCCTGGTTTTGGTTTTGAGTCCCCGCAAGCTCTGAGTCAATCCGGTTAATCATATCTTTCGGGTCAGGCTGGTCCGGCAGCAGCAGCGAAGCCTGACGGTAAAGTTCCCTGGCCTGCGGCAAAGATTTCTGCTTGTACAGGTTATCCGCCTGCTCAATCATGGAATTGTATTGCGCGATTTTTTTGCCGGTGTCATCCTGAGACTTCTGAACTGCTTCATTCTGCTCTTTCTGATACTGGCGAATGCGCTTGCGGGATTCCGCCACCGGCACATTCTCCCATAATTGCAGGAATAACGAAACATAATCCGGGCAATTATAATATTTCATCCGCTCTTTGATAATCGCCAGTTCCTTATCGGAAATCCCGGCGGCGGAACGCTCAATGCCTGGGGTGCCGTGGAAGAATAGAAATTCTTTCAAATATGCGTACTGCTGTGCCTGATTCAGCGTTTCAAACTCTTCTTTCAGCCGGGCCAGCATTCTAGTGTCCACCGGCGCGCCCTCCACACACTTCCAGTACGGAACGTCAAAATATTTACCCAGAACTTCCAGCACGCTAAGCTCCACCAGCAGCCGGAGAGCCTGATATTTCCCCTGTTTCTTGTTTAATGAATAATCAAACGTGAACCCGTTGCCTTCAAAAAAAAAGCCGACAGACCAGCCCAGTTCGGTTTTGCGCAGATTGATGGAGTTTATCGTCTGAACCCCGGAAAGATAAGTCTGCGTCTGATATTCCATCAACTGCAGGTCAAGCGTCATCCGTGATATCCCGGAACCGGCTTTATACCCGGCGCCGCCGTCGTACTGGTAGTTTGACCCGAAATTATCGCCGACGTCGGCCTTGGTCTTCAATTCACGCTTTTTCTCAATCAATTCCTTATCAAATTCCGTGATTCCCCCGGCAATGACGATTTTCGGCAGTGCGCGCTTGATGTCGCCGCCGGTCGTTGTTTCATTGATAACATAATTGGGGTCGTATGGAACATAGATAACTGTGCTGCCGATTTTGTTTACGGAGGTGCTTAACATGCCGGAAACGCTGTCCGGCAGGTCTTTTTCCGCCGTTTCATTTTTTATCAGCTTGCTCTGCACTCTGATTTGAGGGATATTGTATGCCTCAAGCATAACCCCGAAGCTTTTAAGTGAATCATCATATGCGGTCTGCTTCTGCGTCGCCTTGCCGAGGTCTTTATCCATATCCTTGACTTCCTGATCACTGACATTCCCGCTGAACCAGTCAACTACTGAACAGGAACACAGCACCAGCGCCGCGGCAATGCCCGTTACCAGCACCCCCGCCATCGAAAAGGTCTTTGAACACTTTATAATTTTACCATTCATTTTCTTTCCCCGCCCCCAGTACGGTTTTATATTTATCAAGTTTACTGTTGATTGCTTTTAACATTTCGCCCAGTTTTTTATTGCCGGGATCGGCGGCCAGCGCAGCCTGCACTGACTGCAGCGCCTGTTTGTAAGCGGCCTGATTGAACGCGGAATTCTCCGCGGATTTGAATGACCGCTCCGCCGCGCCGTACAAATCCGCACGCTGATCAACCTCCGCTTTCGCTTTGGCCTTGATCGCCTGTATCTCCTGCAATTTCTGCGCCGGATAGGGTTCGCCGGAAAACAGTTCAGCCGCCTTCGTGTAAAATACCGCCGCTTCATCATACTTCTGCTTCTGGAATAATTCATCGCCGCCGGCGACATTGGCGCGGAAAGAGTTTATTTTGGTTTTCATAGCGGCATCCTGCTGTTTCTTTTCCTCTTCGGCGGCCGCTGCCTTTATTTTATTGTCCGCCTCGGCCAGGCGTTGCTTTTCACGCTCCTCCCGCACCCGGTAGCGTTCGTCAACAGCAACCCGGACTGAGGATTTTTCGATGGGCACGGTATTCCATAATTTTATGTAAAGGTCCGCCATCGAAGCACACTTGCGGTTGTTCATCTCGGTACGGATAATCTTTTCTTCAAATCCCTGAATAACCGGAACATCTTTCTGGACGTCATATCCGTGAAGATATAATAATTTCTTTAATTTCAGCGCCTGTTTATCCTCCGCCAGATACGCGAACTCGTCGCGCAGCCGTTCCGCCATTTTCAGGTCTGGCTCGGCACCGTCAATACACTTCCAATATGGCACTTCAAACATTTTGCCGAGCAGTTCGATCAAACTGAATTCCACCACTGTCCGCAACGCCGCATTCACCCCCTGCTTATGCTTAAGGTTGTAATCGAAAGATGCGCCGTTGCCCATATAATATGCGAAGACGCCCCATCCCAGTTTATCTTTGCGCAAACAAATTGAATTGGAAGTAACGACCCCGGTAAAATACGCCTGGGTTTTATAGTCCATCATGCTTAAATCAATAGTTACCCTGGACAAACCGCCTTCCGCGCTGACTCTGCCGCCGCCGGACGCGCCGGCCCAGCCGCCTTCCGCCTCCATTTCGCGTTCTTTTTCAACCATATCCTGATCAAACCCGGTAATACCTCCAGTTATCACGACTTTGGGGTAAATCCGCTGAATATTGCCGCCGGTGGTGGTTTCGCCAATTACATATTGTACATCGTAAGGTATGAAAATCAACGGTTTCCCGATTTTGCTGATCGTTGTCGAAACCATGATATAAAGATCTGCGGGAACGCTTTGCTCGGCGGTCTGGTTCCCGATATTTTTGCTTTGAACCGGAGTCTCCGGAACGCCGTAACCCTTCAGCATTAATCCCAGTCTGCCCAGAGATTGTTCGAAAACCGTAGTCCGCTTTTCCGCCCGCATATCTTTTTCCAAATCTTTAACCTCTTCGTCATCGGTCTGGGCGGTTATCCAGCCGCATGAGCATAAAGTCAGCATCACCAAAGCAGTAAATCCGGCAACTGCCAGTAAACCGCCAATCCGCGCGAAATTTATTTTCTGATATTCCATTTATTCTCTTCACTGTTTTCAGGATTTATTCTGACTTTGAAACTCTTTTCAAATCTGACAGTAAAACTGCGGGTACTGCAGTCAGACGCTGACTTCTGACTCCCGGCGGTTGTCTTATTCCACAAATGTTTTTACTTTCTTTATTTTATAATCGCCGCTGGTGACTGTCGTATCTCCGGCAGACCCGCCTTTTTCTTCGACTTTTGCCCTTTCCTTGCCGCTGACATAAACATTCTTCGTTCCAGTGTTGTCGATTCCGTCTTTGTATACTTTAGCTTTGTGCTTAATCTTTATTCCTTCGATAAAATCATCAGAACCGACCGAAGTCTTGACTTCCCTTACCTGAGGAGCTTCGACATTGACATTGCCGATGCTTACGCTTGCACGATCTGCTCCGCCGCCCCTGGATGAATTGCCCACACCGCCGTAATCATCAGACTTGACGGAACCGATGGAGTAATTCCGGCCATTAGCGTCAACATTCCCGACCGTAACATCAGTTCCGATCTTTTTATTGCTGACATCGCCTTCGACTGAACCGACTTTCACGGTGGAATTGGAGGCGCTGATTTCTCCGGCCCGGACTTTCGTCGTAACTTCTGCATTGCTGGCGCCGGTCAGGTTGACGCCGGTATTCACATCGGCGTTATCCGCTTTGATATTGGCTTTGGTGTCAACCTTGATTTTGGCTTTTTCAATCGTTGCGCCGTTGGCCTTGATGCCGGTATTCACGTTGGAATTATCCGCCTGAATATTGCCGGTGAATTTATTATCAATGGTTGAGTTCCTGATGGTCGAACCTTTGATTTGAATCCCGGTGTTCACATTGGAGCCGTTATGTGCTTCAATAGTCGCATTCTCATTTGTATTGGTGATCTTGGATTGTTTGACGTCGGAACCGCTGTCCGGCAGAGCATAAAGGACATTGCCTGACACTACCGTCAGAAAAACCGGCACTAATATTAGATATTTGCGCATTCTCATAAAACCATCCCTCCGAAAATTTATGACCTACAATAACTATAGTTTACACTATCGCAACAGCATCTGCAAATTATTTTTGTTTTTTTTCAAGTTTTCTGTCTTTTGGTGGTTTTAAT
>JBAWXM010000117.1:0-13793 GCA_037144075.1 Lentisphaerota bacterium
TTGGTCGTGCTGGATTATCCAGCTTGCCTGTATTAGCTGTGCTTGGCGCACCCTGGCTTCTGACTTCTGAATTCTGGCTGTTCAGACAGATTCCATGCTTCCGGTCTGGCATATTTCCTTTTTTAATGTATAGTTACGCGCGACATTGAATAAACACATGTCCCTTTTATTATTATTACTCAAGCTCAATGGAGGCAGCATTTTATGAACAGTAAAGACTGGATCGGCCGCAATCACCAATACTCGCTTACCGATGGCGTCAGCGGTTTTACATTATGTGCCGCAGGCATGAAGTTTGCGGATTCGGAGCTGGATAACCTGCAAGGTCTGTTCGGCAAAGCGCATCAGGAAATGGTCCGGCTTGAAGCCGGGGCAATCAAGAACCCGGACGAAAACCGCAGAGTCACCCATTTTACCGACCGCATGGATTACTGCAAATCCAAAATTTACGCCGAAGTCGAAACTTTTGCCCGTGAAATACGCACCGCCGCAGTCAAAGGCAGCACCGGGAAAAAGTTCGAGTCGGTAGTGATCAACGGCATCGGCGGTTCAGCCCTCGGTCCGCAACTGATGCAGTTTGCCATCAACGGCCCCTACTGGAATGAATTTTCCGATGCTAAACGCCACGGCAACCTGAAGCTATATTTTCTTGACAACACCGACAGCGCCGGTTTTGCCGACGTGATCAACGTGATTGATCCGGAAACTGCCCTGATTCTCCATATTTCCAAGTCCGGCGGAACTCAGGAAACTAAAAACAACATGATTTCCATGGAAAACTTCTATAAGGGAAAAAATGTTGATTTCGCCATGCATTCCGCGGCGATCACAATGAATGACAGTCAACTGGATAAATATGCCCGTTCAAACAAGTGGCTGCGGATTTTCGAGATGGCCGAATCAATCGGCGGACGCACCAGCGAAACCAGCGTTGTCGGGCATCTGCCTGCCGCGCTCGCCGGAATCAGCTTCAACAAATTCATCGCCGGCGCCTGCCACATGGACGTGTGGACCAGAAATGAGCGCATTCTGGACAACCCCGCATACCTGATGGCCGCGATGTGGTATATAGCCGGCAAGGGCAGGGGCGACCGCAACATGGTCATCGTGCCTTATTCCGACCGGCTGATTCTGCTGTCCCGCTACTTCCAGCAGCTTGTCATGGAATCCATCGGCAAGGAGAAAGACCTGGACGGCAATATCGTCCATCAGGGATTGAACGTTTTCGGCAACAAGGGCGGAACTGACGCCCATGCTTTCATCCAGCAGTTGAACGACGGGCGCGATGACTTCTTTGTCACGTTCATCGAGGTGCTGAAAGACGCCATGAACCTGCCGATAGACGGCAACACCAAAATGGGCGACTACCTGCACGGATTCATGGAAGGCCTCTCCGCCGCGCTGCGCGGCAAAGGCCGTCAGGTCATGAATATCAGCATTGTCGAGGTTGACGAATTCAGCCTGGGCATGATTATCGCGCTCTACGAACGCGCCGTGGCGGTATATGCGGAACTGCTTCATATCAATGCCTTCCATCAGCCCGGAGTCCAGGCTTACAAGCTGGCGGCCAAAGAGATCCTTGATCTCCGTCAGCAGGTGATTGAAAAACTGCATGCGGCAGGCGCCTGTTCCGGCGCCGCTGCAGAAATCGCGTTTAAAATCGGAATGCCGGACAGTGAAATCGAAATCGCCGGACTGCTCAACAAGTCCTCGCTGAACTGTCCGTGCGGCGCTATTTCCCGCACCTGGAACGGCAAAAGCTGGATTTATACCGTTAAATGACCTATGAAGCATGAGTTTATATGCAGCGCCGCCGAGGCGGCGCGGTTTCTAAATACCGCGCTGCCGGAGCAGTGCAATGCGGTCGAACAGCTCTATCCCGTTCAGATTACGCCTTATTATCTGAACTTGATCGACCGCGGCGACCCGTCCGGCGATCCGGTATGGAAACAATGCATGCCGGATGCAGGCGAACTGCTTGATCCGGACGCTTCATTCGACCCGCTGGCCGAGGAATCCCAGATGCCGGTATCGCGCGTCATCCACCGCTTTGCCGACCGCATCGTGCTGTTGTCCACCGGACGCTGCGCGGTCAAATGCCGCTTCTGTTTCAGGAAGCGCACCTGGCGGACCGGAGCGGAACTGCCTGACATCAGCAATCAGGAGCTAGAAGACGCCTGCCGGTATCTTAAGGCCAATGCGCAGATACACGAAGTGCTGATTTCCGGCGGCGATCCGCTTATGCTCAGTACCTACAGAATGCATGAAATCTTGAAAAAACTGGTCTCAACCGGCACTATCTCCGTGATCCGCATCGGCAGCCGGGTTCCGGTCACATGGCCGGAGAGGATTGACACGAAGCTCGTCAGCATGCTGGCCGGATTTGACGGCTTGTGGCTGATGACCCATTTCAACCATCCCGCCGAAGTCACTGCGGAATCCGCCGACGCCTGCCGGAAATTCATCAAGGCCGGCATTCCAGTACTCAATCAGACGGTGCTGCTGCGCGGGGTCAATGATGACGCCGCCGTTCTCGAAAAGCTTTTCCGCGAACTTATCCGGATACAGGTAAAGCCGCATTATCTCTTTCATGTTGATCCGGTCAGGGGGGTGCGCCACTTCGCCACCGGCATCGAAAAGGGCCTGGAGATGCTCAGGGCATTCCGTCCCCGGCTCTCTTCGCTGGCGGTTCCGACTTTCGCTATTGATCTGCCGGAAGGCGGCGGCAAAGTCGCGCTTCAGCCGGATTACCGCTGCGGAGACGGGTTTCTTTCCATCAACGGCGGCAAAGCATTGAAATATCCCGGCCCGCTCCCGGAGCAGTCAGGACATACTTGCTCAGAATAGCTGTTCACTCTTTCTGCTTTTTCATTGTCATTGAGGATTTGAGCCATTGGGGAGCCCCGGGATAGAGGGTAATCGCAGGACTGTCCTGACCGAAATCTTTGCGGGTGTAGAGCGTCACCGGGGCGGTGCCGGGTTCGTAAATGCCAATCTCTTCAGCGGCGGCTTTGGTCAGATCAATGATTCTCCCCTCGATATATGGGCCGCGGTCGTTGATACGCACCACCACCCGCCGTTTATTGCGCTGGTTGACCACCAGCACAATAGTCCCCAGCGGCAACGTCTTGTGCGCGGCGGTATAAAACGGCCCCGGCAGAAACCACTCGCCTGAAGCGGTGCGCTGGAAATAGAAGCCCTTGCCGTAATACGATGCAAAGCCGTCTTCGCAGTAGTACCATCTGCCCCAGTCAAAGGCGGGAGTGCAGTAGTGGTAGTAGAGTCCGCCGAGGATGAGGATGAAAACCAGGAACATCCGTCTGGCCGCGACGGATGCGTCGCATCTTCTGCCGACAACTTCGCCGAGCCGCCATGGGATGATAAAAATGAAGCGGATGATTTTGCCGGTTCCGCTAAAAAAGCAGGCGACCTTCAAGCAGAACTTTTCGCAGACCTCGATTTTGCCGACAGCCCGCCAGGTTTCAGCAATGGCGGTGAGCGTGAAAGCGACAATCGTCACAGTGAGTTTAACCGTGAAGCGGCTCAACAGCCAGACGACTTTGGCGGTAAAATCAATGATCGGCATTATGCTGCCGCTTTTCTTCACATTATTATCCGGCATCAGTTGTATCGCTCCGTAGTTAAGTTCATTCCGCTGGACCTTCCGCCGGAACCAGATCCGCGGTTATTTTCCGGATGGCATCGGGTTCAGCCAGAATCATCAGGCAGTCGTCCGGCTCAATGACAGTATTGCCCTTCGGCACCACGAAACTCTGCTCCCGCCGGATCAGCATAATCAGGGTGTCAGGGGGCAGCGACAGTTCCGAGATCTTTTTGCCGACCGCCGGCGAAAACGCCGTAATCTCGATTTCGCTCATGTCGCTCTGCAATGCCTCGGTACGCTCGAACTCCAGCGGGGCGCGCGTCCTCGGCGCAACCCGTTTATTAAGTCCCAGCACATGAGCCACAAACATCAGCGACCTGCCCTGCACCAGCACCGACGACAACACGATAAAGAATACCAGATTGAATATTTGTCTGGAATTGCCGTATCCGGCAATCATGGGGAATGTCGCCAGCATAATCGGGGCAGCACCGCGAAGCCCGACCCATGACAGGAAGAGCTTCTGGCGTAAATCAAATCCGCTGCCGATGGCGGAAATGAATACTGCCGCAGGGCGGGCGATCAACATCAGGAACAGCGCCAGCAGCAGGCCGGGCAGAACCACCCTGGGCAGTTCCGCCGGCAGCACCAGCAGACCGAGCACCAGGAACATGGCAATCTGCACCAGCCAGCCGATCCCGTCATGAAATTTGACGAGACTGTTCTTATAGAGAAAATCGCTGTTGCCGATGATAATGCCGCAGACGTAGACCGCCAGGAAGCCGTTGCCGCCGATCCAGCCGCTGATGCCGTAAGTGAGCAATACCGTGCCGATACCAAGCACATGGTAAAGTCCGTCATAATTCAGCTTCAATTTATTGAATGCCCACGGCACACTTTTGCCGATGACAAATCCGACGATTGCGCCGAAGGACATTTCTATCAGAAAGTCCGGAATCATATGCAGATAAGAGACATGGTTATTTTTCAACATGCCAAGCATGAATATGGTAAGGAAAACCGCCATCGGGTCGTTGCTGCCGGATTCCAGTTCCAGCAGGGGCTGCAACTTTCCGCGCAGTCCGACGCTTTGAGACCGCAGAATGGTGAATACCGCCGCCGCGTCAGTGGACGAAACAATCGCGCCGAGCAGCAGTCCCTCTTTCAATGGAAAATTCATTACATAATGAGCGAACAACCCCACCAGCAAAGCGGTAACCAGCACACCGGCGGTAGCCAGTGAAATACCGCAGCCCAGAATAGGTTTGATTGTTTTCCAGTTAGTGGAAAGTCCTCCGGAAAACAGGATAAATGCGAGGGCCGCCGTGCCGACCAGATATGATACTTTGGCATCATTAAAGACTATTCCGCCTGGCCCGTCAGCACCGGCGAACATTCCGATAGCCAGAAACAGCAGCAATGCGGGGATATTGAAATGCTCGGACAATTTATTGGCCAGCACGCTCACTATCAATAAAATCGCCACAATGCAGAAAATATAGTAATATTGAAACTCAAGCATTATTCATGTCTCTTCAAATTTGATGTTTTCCGCGGCGAAATAAATCCCTTACGGAGACATTATCACAACGGGAGATTTATGCAAATTCAAAATCAAAAAGCGGATTACTTAAGAATTACATTGCCGTTGTAGTTGAGATCCAGCACGGTGCGGGAGTCGCCGCTCTCCTGGGCCTGGATCATGGCGCAGCGCAGCACACTGAGCATAAACATCATTTTTTTACGCGGCACAAAGGCCTTATACTGCTTTTCCCTGAAAGAGAGAATACAGGTCAACTGCTCCGGATTCCTGACGCTGATCGCGGAAATCCTGATGTCCGGGAAATTTCTGACTGACAGCATGACCATTTCCAGGGCCGGGCCGATTTCCGGTATTTCCATACCGTCCCGCACCCCGCTGCTTCTGACGTCCAGACCCAGAATCACCGGCATGTCATTGTTAATATTATTACAAAACTGCTTCTGCATCACCACACAATTTTCATCCACGACCCATTGAGACCGGCTGCTGATCAGGAATGCCCGCGGAATGCGTTCGACAATTGAGATTTGAAGGATATCCGGCAGCTTGCGGGAAACCGTAATATCCTCAATGTTTGAAATTTTGGCAATCAGGCGCGCTCTCAAGTCGCGCAGGTCGGAACTGAACAGGTTGTCGCGGCCGATGACCATGCCAAGCCTTTCGGCGATAAGTTTCGACTGTCCGTTCCACCAGCCGGAACTGCTGACTTCAATGCTTCTGACGATAAAATGCTCATTCTTCGCAAAAAGCGCACGGTAGGCGGACTGGAAGGAAAAGAAACAGGCGGCAATGATTGCAGCCATCCCCAGCAGAAATAATGCGACCCGGACTAACTTCTGCCGGTCTTTCTTATGTTTCGGTTCATTTTTTGGAGCGTTACTAGCAGCCATCTTATCCAATCTGACAATATTTAACTATTTCAAATTAATATAGCAGGACAAATTCTTTTTTACAGTCGAAAAAAACTTTGATTTGCAGTTTTCGTTTAGCCTCTCGGATCGAAAACCTTGCGCAGTCCTTCGCCGGTGAAATTGAAGGCGCAGACTGCGACAAACAGGGCAATGCCGGGACACAGGGTAAGATGCCAGTAGGCGAACGGATCATCAAACGCCTGCCGCAGCAGTCCACCCCAGCTGGCGGTTGGTGCCTGCACCCCGAACCCCAGGAAACTAAGCCCGCTTTCCGCCAGAATGGCGCCGGCGATGCCGAATGAAAAAGTAATAAGTATCGGGCCGGAAATATTGGGCAGCAGATGAAAAAGCATAATCCGCCACACCGGCAGGCCGATGGCTTCGCAGCTCTGGACATACGGCAGCGCACGGTTTTTAAGCACTTCGCCTCTGACCAGCTGGCAGAGGCCGATCCAGCCGGTTAAACCGATCACGCCGATTACCACCAGAACAGACTGTTCAAATTTCCAGGTTATCATCATGGACATCAGGATCAACAGCAGCAGAAAGGTCGGGAAGCAAATGATAATCTCGACTAAACGCATCAGAACGATATCCAGCTTCCCCCTGAAGTAACCGGCAAACAAGCCGATCATAGTACCGATAACCAACTCAAGCATTGTCGCGAAAATCCCCACGGCCAGCGACACTCTGCTGCCGTAGACCATCCTCGCCAGAACATCCCGTCCGATCTGGTCAGTGCCCAGCCAGTGATGCGCGGAAGGCTTCTCATAAGGAGCGCCGATAAGTTCATAGGGACCGAACGGAACCAGCGCGAAAACCGCGTATTCCCCGGATTTCAGCGACTGGACGTCAACCCGCCAGTCTTTTTTATCCACATGCGGAGCAAACATGAAAAAAGGTATGATCAGAAGCAGTATCACGGCAAGAGAGGCAATCCGGAAAGCTTTATTGTTATTCCGGAAAAACATGAAGGCGACGCAAAGCAGCGGAATCAGCAGCAGGAAATAATTAAAGACCTTCTCCACCAGCGACTCAATGCTGTCAGGAGAAAAAATGAAATACAGGAAAGGGAAGGATAATGTTCCCGCACGGTAAATCAGCAGCGGACGACCATTCGCAATCAGCGGAGCCAGCAGCGCAATACTCACCATCAATACTATCCCGGCCAGCCCTGTTATCGCCAGCGAATCTCTTTTGAACCGGCGCCAGGCCGCCGCCGCATAAGATATATCTGTGCTGTTATTGTTGTTGACCGGTTTATCCATCATTCCTCAATAGCCGACAGGTTTAAATTAACAGCCTGTCGAGTTCATGAACGAGATTCGGGGTAAAATTTCTTCTGTTTTCCGGCTGCTTAAGCGCCTTGATATCCCAGAACGCCACTTCGTCTATTTCCTCTTTCTGAAAGTTAAACGGTCCGGCGCTGACCGTGCTGAAAACCCGGACATTCTCCGACTCAATCTCATTGCGTATTCTGCTGTCAAACACAAACCTCAGCGTGGTGGCTGCCGGCAGGCCGAGTTCTTCAGTCATTTCGCGGACTGCCGCCTGTTCGTAGGTCTCGCCGGGCATCACATGCCCCCCTACCGCAGTATCCCATTTCCCGGGCTGAATATCCTTGTCCATGGAACGCCGCTGCAGCAGAATCCTGCCGTCAGGATGATAAACCACCACATGCGCCGTCCGGTGGATAAGCCCGGGGTTGCCGTGGCATTCACTGCGTCTGGCAGTACCGGCAGGACAATCATGCTCGTCAAATATTTCAAATATTTCGTCCTGCATCATGCATTCCCGCCGGATTTTTTATCTTTGCCAGTCTTTTTCTTAGCCACCGGTTTATCGGCAGGCGCAGGAGCGGCATCTTCATATTCCGGGAAGAAAAGCAGCTTCTGGTTATCCAGTTTGGCCCTTACCACAGTTGCGCCGACGAAATAACCTTTGAGGATATTCTCCGCCAGCGGGTCTTCCAGCATACGTTCCACCGCCCGGCGAAGCGGACGGGCGCCGTATTCTGGTTCATAACCCTTTTGAATCAGAAATTCTAGAACCTCATCATCAAGAATAAGTTTCAACCCTTTGTCCGCCATCCGGTCTTTAACCTTCTGAGTTTCAATGCTGACTATACTCAGCAGATCTTTGCGGTCAAGCTTGCGAAAAACGATCACATCATCAACCCGGTTGATAAACTCGGGTTTAAAGAACTTTTTAGCGACATCCAGCAGCCGCTCGCGCGATTTTTCCGCATTCATGGCTTCCCCCCCGCTGAACCCCAGTGCTCCGCTGCCCTTGACCAGCGATTCCGCGCCGATATTACTGGTCATAATAATAACCGTATTGCGGAAGTCAATGCGACGCCCCAGGGAGTCGGTCAGTTTGCCTTCCTCCAGTATCTGCAGCAGCATGTGCATGACATCCGGATGAGCTTTTTCAATTTCATCAAACAGCACGACAGAATACGGGCGGCGGCGGACGCGCTCGGTGAGTTCTCCGCCTTCGCCGTGTCCGATATATCCAGGCGGCGATCCGACCAGACGGCTGACATTGAATTTCTCCATATACTCTGACATATCAACCTGAATTATGGCATCTGGATCGCCGAACATGAATTCAGCGAGCGATTTGGCCAGCAGAGTTTTGCCGACGCCGGTCGGCCCCAGAAAAATAAACGAACCGATGGGACGCGCCGGATTTTTCAAATCAGCCCTGGATCTTCTCAGCGCCCTTGAAATGACAGACACTGCTTCATCCTGTCCGACAACCGTCCTTGTGATTTCACTTTCCATCCGCAGCAGCCTGGCATTTTCGCCCTCCTCCATCTGCTGCACAGGCACGCCGGAAAGCTTGGCGATTATCTCGGTGATCTCCTTGATGGCAATCACCGGCACTTTTTCAGATGAATTCTTTTTCCATTCCTCTTTAACCTGCTGCAATCTGGCAGTCAGGTCCCGCTCAGCATCGCGCAGATGCGCGGCATCCTCAAATTTCTGTTCCGCAATGGCCTTTTCCTTCCGGCTGCAAATCTGCTGCATTTCCTGTTCAATCGCGGCAGTGTCCGGCGGCGGGGTGACATTGGAAATTCTGGCGCGGGCGCCGGCCTCATCCATTACGTCAATTGCCTTATCCGGCAGAAAACGCCCGGTGATATAGCGGTTAGACAGACGGACTGCGGCATCCAGCGCTTCGCCAGTATATTTAACATTATGATGCTTCTCGTAAGTAGCCTTCAGGCCGTTGAGAATTTTGATGGTGTCCTCAACCGACGGCGGTTCAACAATTATCGACTGAAACCGGCGCTCAAGGGCGGCGTCTTTCTCTATTCCCTTGCGGTACTCATCCATGGTCGTGGCTCCGACGCATTGCAGTTCGCCGCGGGATAGCGCCGGCTTGATGATATTTGCCGCATCCATTGCGCCCTCAGCGCCGCCCGCCCCGACAATGGTGTGCAGTTCGTCAATAAACAAAATCACCCTGCCCGAATTGCGGACTTCATCAATCACTGCTTTAATGCGCTCTTCAAACTGTCCGCGATACTTTGTCCCGGCCACCATCAGCGGCAAGTCCAGCGCGAAAATCATTTTATCCGCCAGCAAAGCGGGAACAGTTCCTCCGGCGATAGCCTGCGCGAGCCCCTCAAGGATGGCCGTTTTGCCAACTCCGGCCTCCCCGATCAGTACCGGGTTGTTTTTGGTACGCCGGCACAGTACCTGAATTACCCGTTCGATTTCATTTTTGCGCCCGATTACCGGGTCCAGTTCGCCTTTCGCCGCCATGTCTGTGAGATTGCGTCCGAAAGCATTAAGCGCGTTTAATGACTCCGCCGCGTCTCCGCCGGCTCCGGGATTGCCGGACTGGGAAAAAGATTCTTCACTGTTTTCGTCCGGCTCCGGCAGATAATCGGAATCAAGCGCCTTAATCACTTCTTTGCGCACTTTCTCGACATCTATTTTCATATTGGCAAGAATTTTAGCGGCGGCGCTTTCGCCTTCCCGCAGCATCGCCAGCAGCAGATGTTCGGTTCCGATAAAATTGTAATTCATGGATTTAGCTTCAGTCGCGGCCATGATCAGCACCCGTTTCAATCTGGGAGTGAAGGGCACTAATCCCTTCTGCTTGGTCGGTCCGCCGACGCCGCAAACTTTTTCCACTTCTATCCTCAATTTGTCGAGATTGAGATTCATCGATTTCAAGACCGTCACCGCCACTCCCTCGCCCAGCGCAATCAGGCCGAGCAGCAGATGCTCGGTTCCGACATAATCATGGTTGAAGCGTTCAGCTTCTTTCTGCGCCAGAACCAGCACATGTTTAGCCCGCGGGGTAAAGTTCTGCATCCCTGCATTTAGATCATCTGAGTCGGACATAATTAACTCCTGGCTGAAACGATATTATTGATAAAAAACATGATATACAACATATACTTTGGATAATATATATCCTGAAGCAGATTTTCAAAGGACCGGAAGGGGACAATTTATCCGGGATTAACGGCAAAAAAAAACTTCACCCCCCGTGGAGAGTGAAGTTTTGGGAAAAACAGAATCAGTTAAAAAGCTTGCCGTACTTGTCAAGATTGGCTTTGTTAACCAGGACATAACGAATGTCAAAAGCTTTCTGAGGATCAGACGGCGGAGCGTCTTCGGTGAATTTGGCATCCGGGCTGATGGTAATAACCGCAGCAACTAAATCTTTCTTGATCTGATCAGCGATACCACGCAGATCGGCAGCTCCCATGAGCAGCAATTTCGGCCGTTTTGCGGCATCCATCGTCCACAGCTTCATTTTGGAATTTTCTCTCGGCAGTCCGATTGTGGAAATAACCACTGTACAGTCGGCATGCTTCTGGAGAGCGTTATCAAAATCTTTTGCAGTCATTGTCTCGAAGAGCGGCATATCCATCATTTCAGGAGCGCCCTGCGGAACTTTCGGAGGATTGGCCAGATCAACAGTGTCAACCTGAATGTCTGCTTTGCCGCCCATGCCTTCCTTGATGGATTCAACGAGAATATTTACGCGCGGGTCCTTGCTGAAATTTCTTTCCGCGACCAGAAGAATCTTCTGATCAGCAAAATTCTTGGCAATAAATTTCCCAAGAACATTACCTTGTGACGCATAATATTTGTCTTCAATCTGTCTGAACTGTTCTGCGCCGCCACCGCCGAAAACGCCGGTCTTGTACATCATCATGAAACCGCAGACTACGACAATAATCAGCAGGGCAATTGCGACAGGCTGAGCATTGGGATTGGTCTTTTGCTTTTTGGAACATACGATCATTCCAACCAATGCGATAAACATCACGATACCGATTAAAACTAAACTGAAGTCCATACCTTCCCCCTTTAATTAATTATTAACTGTTTTACAATATTACTAACCAAAACAAATACAAACATTAATTTACAAAATTTTTATATTTGCTCTGTTTTTATATATTATCAGTCTATTGAGCTTAAAACAAGTCTCAAAACACAATCTCCAATAATTTTCAGGCTTTTTTTGCTGATTTTATCAATTTTATCCGCATCAGTATGCCAATATGCGTTGCCCGGCCCGTATTCGAAATCAATTATATCAATTGCGGGAATCCTCTGCCGCAGAAACGGTTGATGATCGTCCAGTATTTCAAGATTCCCGGCGCTGAAATATTGACTGCATCCTGATTTTTCCGCTGATTTCAGCACTTTTTCGACAAGTTTACGGTCAGAATTAGCCGGCAGCACAACTCCCAGATCAGCATCACCGATCATGTCCAGCACAATTACCGCTCTGCATTTTTCAATCAATCCGGCATTCTTTATTTTTTCAGCGTAATTTCTGCTGCCCCAGAGCCCATCGTTTTCCGAGTACGCCATCTGGCATTCCTCGCCATCAAAAAAGACGAATTTTAATGTTACAGGCGGAATATAGCCGGAAGCATTGATGGCGCGGATCATTTCAAGTAGAAGCGCGGAACTCGATGCGCCGTCATTCGCGCCTTCGAAATCAGGAGCGGATGCAATTTTTTTAATATCATAGTGGCTGCCAATAATGACAAAGTCGCTGCTTCCGCCCTTGATTTCCGCTGTGATATTGGCAAATTCAATCTCTCCGCCCGGAGTGCGGCAGGAAAAGCGGTCAATACTTGCCGAAGCACCATATTCCGATGCTTTAGCTGCAATAAATTCCGCCTGCTTCCGGTTTTCCTCTGTGCCGGAATAACGTTTCCCGAAAGAAACGAGTTTGACTACAAGGCTGTACGCGTTGCTTGAATCAATCTCAGGAATTGGCACGGGAACGCGAGAACAGCCGGCGAGCGTCAGAAGCAGAACCAGCAATGCGCGGATTGAATAATTCAATGGCATTTTTCTGGCTCCGCCGTCAAGTCCGTATTTTACCGCAACTTCCTGAAATCCGGCAGTCCGCGGATCATTGTATCCGGGAAGAACGGCGCACCGTCCGGCTTTACCAGGCGGCAGGTCAGGAATATCAGTAAATTAGTCTTGGTGCCGCTTGACCCCTGGCTCATGAAAAACCTTCCAACCAGCGGTATATCTCCAAGTACCGGAATTTTATCGTTAATCGAAATAATTTCGTCTTTGATAATTCCCCCGAGCACTATTGTTTCTCCATCATAAATTGTCACTTTGGTATTAATTGTCCTTTGAGCTATCTTAGGCTTCTTTATAACCTGTTCAGGCAATAACTTGCCGACAGCGCCGGCCAGATTGTATCTATATTCCGTCCAGCCGGCAAAAGATTGGACAATAGGCTGCATATCCATGGTTATAGTGCGGCGCGCCACGTCAACTTCCGGAGTAACTGTGAGAGAAATCCCCAGCTCGGTTGCCGAACCGAATGACGGAAATGGGCTTACATAAGTATAACCTGTCCCGGATGAGTTGCCGTTGGTGGTCGTACTGGTGGTTGACGTCAACTGGGATTGAGTATAAGTTGACGGATAATACACTTCCAGAACCATCTTGATGGTCGCCTGCTGGCCGTTCAAAGTCGTTATGCGCGGCGAAGAAAGTACATCCTGAGTATTCATCTGATTCAAGGCGTTGATTGCTCCGTCAAATGTAAAGTTGCCGGATGTGCGATGATAAACAAACAACTGGTCGTTTTGCAGCGGATTGCGCAAAGTGTTGTCATTCTTGTCAAAATTTCCAGCGTTGTTTCCAGGGTTGCTCATAATATATTGGAAACCAAGTTCTTTATATTCATCCTGCTGTATTTCGACAAATTTAGCTTGAATCTGAACCATCGGGTCCCGTGAACTGAGTTCATTGGAGATGACCTGTTCGATTTTGCGAAGATTCTCCGGCGTGTTTGTCGCAATCAAACGGCTGATGCGGGTGTCATAGACAACTTTGGCACCTTCCGGGAATTTGATCGAACGATCCTCAAAATGTCGTTTCAGCAATTCCGGATCTTCGCCGTTACCGATAGCAGAAAGAGAAGCCTGCTCAACAGGATAAATTTTAGTTTCAAGATCATCCAGTGCAACATTCTGCGAGGCTATGACCACGGCATATTTTTCCACGCGGAATTTAAGTTTAGCCGCCTGGCAGAGAAAATGGATCGCTTCGCCCAAAGTCTTATTAGTGAGAATCAAATTTACAACCGCACTGTTAGCCGGTTCTTCAGACTTGGCGGCCGCGCCACCGTCAGCAGCGCCGTCGGCGGGGGCAGCCCCGTCAGCAGCAGCAGCGGGTGCAGCTCCATCGGCAGGAGCGGCAGGAGCGGCAGGAGCGGC
>JBAWXM010000118.1:0-13776 GCA_037144075.1 Lentisphaerota bacterium
CGTGCTTTTCGTGGTTAAGGTGTATTTTTTGGTTGCGGCTATGCCGCGCTAAGTCTTCAAGCGCGCAATCAACCCATATTCCTTTGTGTCTGTGGTTAAAAGCGTTTTACCGGATTTTAAATAATTCACGCGGAATCCCTGATGCAGATTTGCGGCTTGATGATTGCAGATTGCGGACTTCTACCGTTTTTTAAGCGTTTCATAATTAGTTCCAGTGCTTTCCTGGCACAGCTGGTGGCCATCTGATCGAAGGTTGTCAGCGGCACGCCGCAATATTCGGCAAGTTCGATATTGTCGGCCCCGGTGACCAGCATGTCATCCGGCACTTTCAATCCGGCAGCCAGCAGCCCTTTGATAAGCCCGATTGCCAGCCGGTCATTGCCGCAGATTGCCGCATCCGGACGTTTGCGGATCACCTGCGCGGCCGCTCTTTCGCCGTCCTCCACCGACACTCCACCGGCAATTATCTGCATGCTCCCGTTTGGAACGGCATCGCAGAATGCCTGCCTGCGGCGTTCACAGCAGTCGCCGCTGCCGACGGAAATATAGACAAAACTTTTTGCCCCGCGTGACTGACAATGACTGATCATGTGTTTTATTCCGTATATATCATCGCAGGAAACGGACAGATGATTTTTATAGCGGTTGGTCAACAGGATAAAAGGGAGTTCACGTGCGGCAAGTTCATCAATCCATACTGCGTTGTCGGCCACCCCCCAGATCATCAGCGCATCTATTTCTTTTCTCCGAAAAAGACGGAGACATTCCTGGCCGCTGACGAATTCGCTGTTCATTGCCAGCGGCAGCATCCTGTAGCCAAGGCCGGGCAGTTCGGCATAAACTGTACTCATCACCCGCGCCAGATTATCGTCTTCAAGCTTTTCCCCGGCGGGAGTTAAAAAACCGATGGTGCCGGATTTATTTGAGAAAAAACGGCTGGCATGGATACTGGGCTCGTAATCGTGTTCACGGCAGACCGCCAGTATTTTTTCTTTTGTTTCCGCGCTAATCTGAATGCTGCTGCTTTTCCCGGCAAGCACCCGGGATACGGTTGACGGCGAACAGCCAGCCAGTTCCGCGATATTTCTGATATTCATCTATCTTGAGTCCTTATTTTTACCATTCTTGGCATATGTTCTGCACAACGCGTTTTATAGGGCCTATGGGACTTATGGGGGGGTGCTTAAATCCTGTCTCCTGTCTTTCGGCTGTCCCGCTTGGACATTGGATATTCCGTGTTGGATATTGGATATTCAGTTCTATCCTTGCACCTTGTCTCCTGTCTTTCTATTTTTCGCATCCATTCTGACTCCTGTCTCCTGACTTCTTGTTTTATTCCTTTAGAATTTACATGATTAGTATTGACAAGTCAAATGTTGACGGTTATAATATACAGCAACAGTTGCGGTATACTGTTGCTTATGTGAATATTTCCATTAAAAATTAATATTTGGAGACCGGATTATGGACAAAGTAGAATTTCGCAGGAAGGTAATCGGCTGCTGGCTGGGCAAAGCTGTCGGCGGCACTCTCGGACAACCCTATGAAGGCACTGAAGGCCCGCTGAGCCTCTCTTTTTATGATCCGGTACCGACGGATATGATTCCCAACGACGACCTTGATCTGCAAGTGCTCTGGGCTTGTGTCATGGATAAAATGGACAAACCGCGCGTTGACCGCCAGCTTTTTGCCGACGCCTGGCTGGAGCATGTGAATTTCCCCTGGGATGAATACGGGCTGGCAATAAGGAATATCCGCAACGGAATCAGGCCGCCGTATTCCGGCAGTTATGACAACTTTTTTGTAAACGGCCTGGGCGCGGCAATCCGCAGCGAATTATGGGCATGCCTGGCGCCGGGCAATCCGCAACTGGCTGCCGCTTATGCCTATGAAGACGCCTGCGTGGATCATAACGGTGAAGGTATGTATGCGGAAATATTTTTTGCAGCACTGGAAAGCCAGGCGTTTGTGGAAAGCTCAATTCCCACGCTGATTAAGGCCGGACTCAGCGCAATTCCGGCAGACAGCCGCTTAAGCAAAGCCATTCAGGATACCTGCACATGGTGGCATCATCTGAAAAACTGGACTGCCGTTCGTGAAAGAATACTCGCCGCTTACGGCAGCGATAATTTTACCGACGTGATCATGAATATTCCATTTACCATCCTGGGGTTGCTGGCCGGAAACGGTGATTTCAGTCAGACTATATGCATTGCGGCGAACTGCGGCCAGGACGTTGACTGTACAGCAGCCAGCGCCGGCGCCATTCTGGGAATTATAAATCCTGAATCCATCGGCGAAGAATGGCTGCGTCCGATCGGCCGGAAACTAATCCTGAATAAAGGGATTGTCGGAATCAGTCATCCGGAAACTCTTGACGGCTTCACCGATATGATTATCGCGCTGAAAGACCGGCTGCCGGCTTTTACAAAAGAGATGTCCGTTCCGGAACCGGACTGGAGCAAACATGTAATCCATGCTGAAATGAAACTTTTCAAAGGCTGGCTGGCAATGGACGAAAACAAGTCCAATCCGATATTTACCGGACACGGGGAGCCGGTTGAATTTCCTGGACATATCTGCCGCCTGCCCGCATCAAAAGTTCCGCCGGACTCGATTATGCTGATCCGCTATAAATTTGAACTGGAGGACGCGCGCATGGTCAGGATCATGTGCAATTCCAGCTCCAATATTCGCACCTGGATTGACGGCAAGTATGCCTTTGGCCGTGAATGCGGCAGAATGCTTCCATCATTCCATCGCCTTCCGATCAACCAGTTCAAAGACATGGAATTATCCGCTGGCGCACATGAATTAGTTGTCGGTATTCATCCCAATAAAAATGAACAGGAAATGTTATGGGTGGTCGGCATCGGCGACAGAGCTGATTTTCAATGGATACCCCGCGCGTTCCTGAAATAAATCAAAGTATAAATCCAGTCTTTTCTCAATAGACTCTCTATTGAGAAACAGACTGAATTTATGTTCTGAGCATGTTCTGGATTAAAGCAGGAGAAATTCATAATTCAGGCGTCAGAATGGGAACCGGAAATTCATAAAACAATGGAACTGGATCAAAAACTGTAGTCCGTTAATTGACGTAACTGTTTGATAAAAAACTATTTATGACACCAATTTTAAAAACGTTTAGAACATAGAAGTATAAAACAAAGATACTAAATTGCTTAAAGTTATAGAAAAACATTAAGCTCAACGGGGCTCTAAACAGTGGGAATGTTATGCAGACATTGGTGTCCGGAATGTCCAAAATGTTCCAGCAACTGCGTGATTACCAGTCATACTCTATTCGCATCGAAAAATTCCAATCCACAATCCTGCGCGTCTATTCTTAAATTTTCAACCTTCATAGAGTATAATGAAAAACTTGACCGGCTGAATGATTGTCCGCAACTTCATCAAAATTATATGGCGGATAAACTGGAAATTATACCATTCGCATATAAATTACGTAATCTTTTGTTGTGAAGTCTGTAAGAAAGGGTTGAGCTATGTCAAAATATGAAGCAGTGATCGGGCTGGAAGTCCATATTCAGGTCAGAACCGAAACCAAAATGTTCTGTTCCTGCCCGAATAAATACGGGGAGCCGCCGAATACGCTGGTATGTCCGGTCTGCATGGGCTATCCAGGGGTGCTGCCGACTCCGAATAAAGAGGCGATCATGCGAACTGTCGCCGCGGGCGTAATGTGCTCCTGCCATATCGCCGAATTCAGCAAGTTTGACCGGAAGAGCTATTTTTATCCGGACATGCCGAAAAATTACCAGATATCCCAGTACGATCTGCCGTTCTGCTCCAACGGGCGCATCCATATTTACGGCAAAGGTTTTTCCGGGGCGGAACTGGCGGACAAATATATAGGACTGACCAGAATTCATCTGGAGGAAGATGTCGCCAAGCTTACCCATTTTGCCAACTGCAGCGGGGTTGACTACAACCGCGCCGGGGTGCCGCTGATGGAATGCGTCAGCGAACCCGACATGCGCACCGCCGACGAAGCCTACGCCTATCTTACCGCGCTGAAACAGATCATGCAGTATGCCGGCATCAGCGACTGCGACATGGAGAAGGGCCAGATGCGCTGCGACGTGAATGTCTCCATCCGCCTGCCCGGCGCAGAGTTCGGCACTAAAATAGAGATCAAAAACCTGAACAGTTTCCGATCAATCCACCGTTCGCTGGAATATGAAATATGGCGCCAGGAAAAGGTTCTGGAGGAAGGCGGCAAACTCATCCAGGAGACCCGCGGCTGGAACGATGACAACGGCGAAACCTATCTGATGCGCTCGAAGGAAAATGCCCACGACTACCGTTATTTTCCGGAACCGGATTTGATGCCGGTCACACTCACCCGGGAACAGATCGAGGAAATACGGCGGAAGCTGCCGGAACTGCCGGAAGCCACCCGTGACCGCTTTGTCCGGGATTACGACCTGACGCCTTATGACGCCCATGTGCTGACTCTGGAGAAAGCCGTATCGGAGTATTTCGATAAAGGCGCGAAACTGGTCAAGACCCCGAAAATCATGGCCAACTGGATCATCTCTGAACTGCTGCGCGAGCTGGCCAAGTCGGAAACATCCATAACCGAGTGCAGAATCACCCCGGAAAAACTGGCCGGACTGGTAAAGCTGATTGAAGACAACACCATCAGCGGCAAGATAGCCAAAGATGTTTTCGTGGAAATGTTCAATTTAGGCAAAGAAGCCAGAGCCGTGGTGGATGAAAAAGGGCTGGTGCAGGTTACTGATTCTTCCGCAATAGATGCGTTTGTCACCCAGGCAATCGAACTGAATCCTGCGCAGGTTGAACAGTACCGCAGCGGCAAGACCATGGTGCTGCAGTTCTTTGTCGGACAGGTCATGAAGCTCAGCAAGGGCAAAGCCAACCCGCAGCTAGTGGTGGAACTGCTCAAATCCAAACTCGACGGTTGAGCATGGCGGAAAAGCAGACAGTCACCCGGCAGAATATTGTTACAGCTTTAAAGGAGCTCGGTCTGAAGCAGAACGATATCGTGCTGGTGCATGGTTCGCTTTCCCGGATAGGCCTGGTCGATGGCGGAGCTGACGCCGTGATCGACGCGCTGCTGGAAGTTGTCGGCGGCAACGGCACTCTGCTGATGCCATCTTTTCAAAGCGGTTCCGAATTTTTCCTGGCGCAGAGCAAATGTGTTTTTGACATCCGCAATTCGCCTTCAGAACTCGGAATCATCTCCGAAACATTCAGGAAGCGGCCTGGCGTCATCCGGTCATTAAGTCCTACTCATTGCACGGCCGGCATCGGGCCCGAAGCATGGGCCATTCTTAAAGACCATGAACAGTGCCGGGTATCAGCCGGGCATGGTTCCCCGTATCACAAACTGGTTCAGGCATGCGGGAAAATACTTCTGCTGGGCGTTGATCACAGCTCAAATACCACACTGCATTTTGTGGAGAACACCAACGGCGCGCCGACCTTGTGCCGCCAGTTATTCGAGCCTGCGGTAATTGACCTTTACGGCCGGATGATTGCAGCGCCGACCTGGCCGCACATGCCGGGGCTGCGGAGGAATTATGCAAGAGTTGAAAATGTGCTTCTGGAACACGCACTGCAGCAGAACGGCAGAATCGGCGATGCAGATTCGAAGCTCATTGATGCTAAAGGCATGTCCGAACTGATTGGCGGAATCATCAGACGCGACCCCGTGTTCCTGATAGTTCCGTTCTCCGGAGATTGATCAAATTTATTTTTCCCTGGACACCAGATATTCGTTCAGTTCCAGCAGTAACTGGCGGTAGCGATTGTCATCGAAGCACTGCAGAATGGAGCGGCCTTTAGCGGAAAGTTCCGCCGATTTATCAAGCACATATTTTTCCGCCCCTGAATCGCGCATCAGTTTCCGGACGGTTTCAATTTGCGCAACGGTATATTCCGGCAGGCCGATCAGCGATTCCAGTTTTTCGCGGTCAGATTCGCCGATCAGTTCAAAAGTCTTCAGCAGCATGATCGTCGGCTTGCCTTCGACCAGGTCGGCGCCGATGCCTTTGCCGAACTTTTCAAAATCACCGAAGATGCCCAGCCAGTCGTCACGCAGTTGAAACGCGATGCCGGCGGAAGAGGCAAATTCCCCCAGTGAGGCAATAACCGGTTCGGAAAAATCGCGGGTTCCGATACCAATTGCCGCGCCTGCCTCAGTGCAGAAACGCAGCAACGCTCCGGTCTTGAGATAGAGCATCCGCATCACCTCTTCAGAACCGATGCTGCGCCATCCGCGCAGCGGGAATTCAACATCCAGCGCCTCGCCGGAAATCAGTTCGCGGTTCACCAGTTCCTGCATCCTGCGGCACAGCGCCAGCGTGACCGGCGCGGATACTCCGCGTTCCGCTGATTTAAGCAGCATATTGACAGACCAGCCCTGCTGAATGTCGCCAGCCAGAATGGCAAAATCCCGGCCGAATTTATCCGCCGCAACCGCATCCGCCTCAAAATGTTTTACCGCATAATCAGCCACCTGGATATGCGTAGTCGGCACTCCGCGGCGAATGTTGTCATTGTCAATTATATCGTCATGGACCAGCGTCCAGTTGTGATAAATCTCCACTGCCGCCGCGGCGGGAATGGCATGGTCAATTTCGCCGTCAACCAGGCCGCAGGACCATAGCAGTAATGCGGGACGCAGCCGTTTTCCGCCATGACACGGATAATCCCTGACTGCCAGACGGAGATATTCCGGCTTTACCTCCGAGGGAAAATCGTCGTTCTCAATCTCCGCGTCAATCAGCGCCGCCACATTGGATAGTTCATTCAGCATTAGCAGTTCCTTTATTTTTCCAGAATCTGATGGATGTCAACTTTATAAATCAGCCATTTACCTTCAAGCTTTTTTAAGGAAATAATCAATTCCCGGTATTCGTTGAAGCGTCTGCCGTCTTTTGATGCCCCGTCCAGCGATGCGGTTAAAACAGCTTCCGCTTTGTCGCCGTCAATAGTTGTTTTGATGTTATTGAAGTCAATTACCGCGACAGCACAGTGATTCCGGCAGAACATTGCTTTGGAGGCGATCTCTTCCGGGGAAAAACTGCCGGCGAACATATCAACATTGATATTGACATGACAAGTCTTGTCAAACAATTTTTCCATAGCCTTGCATTTAAGCACACCCTGCGCCATTCCCTCTCCGGCATATTTTGAAGCATCGGAACGGAACTGATAGAGCTGTTCTTTAACCAACTCTTTATCGGTCTTGTTGAAATAGACATACCATACCAGCGCTCCGGCGGCGACGGCAAGAAGCAGTAACAGCGGCTTGATGAATAAGCTGATTCTGATTTTGTTCACCATAGCGGCGCCCCGTAAATCCTGTCTTTGGCGACCTGACCGAACTTATGCTGCTCTATCGGCATACTGCGGTTATCACCAACTACATAGATATGATCTTTTTTGACTTTTCGCGGCGGCAGATTCCAGTCGCAGGCGTATTTGACATACGGTTCTTCGAGCATCATCCCGTTGATATATAAATCGCCATTGCGGAATTCGACCGTTTCGCCTTCAAACGCCACAACCCTCTTCAGCAGCAGCACTTTATCGGCATAATAAATGATTACAATATCCTTGCGCTGCGGATCGTGCATCAGATAGCGCATCCGCCAGCAGAAATTGACTCCAATCCGCTTGTAGGTCGGCTCCATGCTGCCGCCTTTGATGTAAGTCGGAATCATAAAAATTCCGAATACAATATATGAAACAATAATCAGAGTCACAAGGCGGACGAAAAAAGCGGCATTGAAGGTCGGAATTACAAAGTCTGACAATCCGGCGGGGGTCTGCCGGTAGCGGTACGGACGCCAGCATTGCAAATAAAAAATCAGCCAATTCCGCAGCATGTATAATCCTTCCATACTTTACTGGAAATATATCACGAACGACTGATTAATCAATGCAGGCAAACAGGAACTATTCAGCTTTGAAGAATCACATTTTTTACCAAAAATCAGATTGCCGCAATAAAACAGTCATGGCGCAAAGCTCCTTGTTAAGGTATATGAAATTTTATCACGGCATGAACTGGAAACTGGCAGGCGGATGTTTCAGTGTTTAAAGCCAAGTCCGGAAGATCGGAAAGAAATGCTCCAGCGCCGCTGCCGGAAAATTTAGGAAGATGGGCGGTTTTGCCTTTACCCTGAATATTTTTATCCACTTGCAAGACTTATGCTGCTCCCCTGAGGCGCATTTACAGTTAGGTTTACCACAAAATCACATCCGCGAAACTGCCATCTATTACAAAGCGTGGTAATGTCGACATTTCTGACTTGAATAGAGCGTCAGCAAGAACAATTCTGTGATTCTTCAGCTCCATAACAACAGTCTCTTTATGGAAATTATGTGACATAGAATAAACCGTTTTTCTTATATCTGTTGATTCATGAAGTTTATGAAGTAAATTAGAAGCGCAAAAAAATGGAGATGTTTATATGAAAATGTGGAATATGCAGAAACTTTTCAAGACACCAGAAATATATGACGCACCGGAGTTCAAATATCCAGGCATGACGCCTGTCTTCTATGACGGGCTGCCACATCAAGGTAAACCTACCCGGATTTTCGCCTGGTACGGTCTGCCCCCCAAGGCGACCAAAAAGAAAAAGGTTCCCGGCATCGTCCTGGTTCACGGCGGCGGCGGTACCGCTTTCGGCGACTGGATCAGACTATGGAATTCCAGAGGTTATGCCGCGATCGCCATGGATACTTGCGGCGGCGTTCCTGCATGGACTGAAAACCCGCACTGTCAAAACCTCTGGCCTCGCCATGCACATTCCGGCCCGGCCGGCTGGGGCAACTACGCACAGGCCGATCTGCCCGCGCATGAACAATGGATGTATCATGCCACCGCCGCAGTCATTCTCGGACATTCACTTTTACGCTCGCTGCCTGAGGTCAATCCGGATCAGATCGGACTGACCGGCATTTCCTGGGGTGGAGTTCTGACCTGCGTTGCCGCGGGAATCGATAAACGTTTTGCATTTGCAGTACCAGTGTACGGCTGCGGATTCCTTGACGATGAATGCTGCGGACTCTACAACCGGCTGACTGCTGACCAAAAACTCATTGGCAAATGGCTGAAACTATGGGACCCGGCAATTTATCTTAAAACCGCCGCAATGCCTTTCCTCTGGGTTACCGGAACTAATGATTTTGCGTTTCCGCTCCCAGCGCTGCAAAAATCATATCGTCTGACCAAAGGCGAAAAACGTCTTTCCATTCAAGTCAGAATGCCGCACGGGCACGGCGGCCCCGGCGAAAACCCCTCTGAAATACACGACTTCGCCAGATCGGTAATCTCCGGCAAAGGACTACCGCCATTTATCGGAGAGATAAAAACAGAAAACAATACAGCCTCGGCGATATTTAATAGTTCACGAAAGATAATAAAAGCTGAATTCAACTTCACCCGCGCCTCCGGCATGTGGCAGGACCGGATCTGGAATACCATCCCTGCGGCACTGGATGCCGGAAAATCCCTGATAACAGCGTCAATCCCGTATGCCGCGACCGCTTACTACTTTAATCTTTATGATACCGATGGCTGTATATACAGTTCTCCGATGATTCTACAAACAAAGTTTTAAAGTGATGACAAAATCCTATTATTTTAAGTAGTAATCTTCAACTTTCTTGAAAGCCTTTACGATCATATCTATCTCTTTTTCGCCGTAACTTTCAAAAATGAACAGGATGAAATGATCCTTGATCGCCTGATCACAGTTGGGTGTCGGATACTCCCTGCCGGCGTCGCCCTTATAGAGCGGATTGTTCCACGGATGGCATTGAACCCGTTTTTTAAACCAGTCCATTTTAGCAGGCAGAGCTCCAGTGTAATTGGGAATTATATTTACTCCCTCGGCTACCAGCGCGGCACAGAATTCATCTTTGGTACAACTCATTGTCTCTGCATTGAACTTTAAACGCAACCACCAGTAACAATGATCATAACCTTCTTTTATACCTGGTACTATTACCGATCTGGAGTTATCAAAAAAATTGGTTTTCAACATGGCGACAACTGCTTTGCGCCGCGCAACAATATCCGGCAGTTTTTTCAATTGCACACGCCCGACAGCAGCATGGAATTCATCCATGTTGCAACTGATGGCGGGAATGCAGTTGGTCGAACCGGCAGGAAGATTGAACGGCTTGCCGCGGTCGGCGGCGCGACGCTCATTCCAGTAATCATCTTCATTATTGCAAATAACCGCCCCGCCCTGCCCGCCAGTGCACATATGCTTGCCGAACATCAGAGAGAAAGCGCCGTAACGGCCAAAGGTTCCGACATTTTTTCCGTTGATCCGCGCCATATGCGACTGCGCGCAGTCTTCGACAACAGGAATATTGTATTTTTCAGCAACTTTCATAATAGCAGGCATATCGGCAGGCTCGCCGCCGATATGAGCAACAACAATTGCGCTGGTGTGTTCAGTAATGCGCGCTTCAATTTCATTCGCGCCGGTATTGAACGAACCCGGCGCGGTATCGGCCGGCACAGGAATACAGTTATTGATCACAACCGGCATTATACCGCCCGGATCGGTTACGCAGCCAACGACAACCTCTGAAAAAGGCGGCAGATTCAATGCTTTCAATGCCACATATACCGAGTTGGTGCCGCCATTGGTGCCGTCTGCATATCCAGCCCCCATGAATGCGGCGAATTCCCTGCAAAATGCTTCCTCTTCCGGGCCATTGTAACCTGGAGCATTGCCGGTTCTTATTGCGTCATCGAAAAGTGCGTCAACCGCAGCCTTTTCCTCTTTTCCGAAATGAAAACGTCCGGGGAGCGCTGATACAGCTTTTTCTCCGCCATTGATTGCTAATGATTCACTCATCGTTTTATTCCCTGGTTAACTTTTCCGCGTTAGCGTGATAAATCTTGTTAAGTATTTCTGTTGTCAGCCCCAGCCCGTTGATAAATTCCTGATGGATATTATCAAAGTAGTCTCGGGCATAAAGAATCCGGTCCTGGAATTCGGTCAAAAACCTTTTCGCGAATTCCGGATCCCGCCTTAGAGCCATACAGCCCGAACCGGCCGACATATCGCAGTGCAGATTCGGATATTTACGCATTAATTCCGGAACTTTTCCGCCTTCTACGACTCTGTTTTCCGGCTGCGGATAATTGGTCTGCTTCCATAAATCATCATTCGAGATGTGAATCCAGAAACCAGGCGCGTGCCCCAGGAAAATCGTTTCCGGACAGGCCTCCAGCACACGCTCAATAGTGTCAATAGAACCGCCCCAATATTCATCCCACGTATCTGTATATCGCTTTTGAAATGTGTATTGCAAATGGAATATCACCGGCATTTTCAGTTCCCCCGCCAGATGAAATAATCGCAGGGCATCCGGACTGTCATACATCATCCGGCATTTTAATTCTCCGCAGATTTCTGCTCCGTAAATATCATGGGCGGCTTTCAGCCTGGCACATGCGTCTGGCAGGCGGGGATCAGGACAGTAACCGATAACAAAGCGTTCAGGCGCACGCTCTTTATAAGAGATACATCTGCTGAAAGGGATAGGCCCGGTCGGAGAACCCAGCAGCGGCGCAGGAACAACATTCTTGTAGCTTGCGCTGTATTCGTGTTCAGGACATTCCCAGTTCAACAGCCAGGTCTTTTCGATTCCATATTTATCCATATTGGCAAGAAATTTGTTCAAATCATGGCCATGCCAGTCAGGATGGTTATGGGCATCAATTATTTTCATTTTGAAAATCCTTATTTTATTAAAGAAATATGCCATTGGCATAATTATACCATTTGATGAATAATTTGTCAAGAGTTTTTTAAAAATGATTTGAATTTTCAAACAGGCATGATTAATTTGTGATATTATGCATGAAAATACAAAAAGATCATTAAAAACCTTAAAAGAGCGTATCGAAAATGGCTATTGGCCTGAGGACAGTTTTTTGCCGGCGGAGCGAAAATTGTGTCAGGAGCTGGGGATCGGCCGTGGCGCTCTTCTGGCGATTTTCCAGGAATTAACTTCAATGGGCTATATCCGCCTTGAACGAGGGCGCGGTGTTCGCGTTTCCCCGGTGATAAAGTATGGCTTGCGCAGAATACTGGTAATTGAAAATTCAAATTTTGCATTGAGTCACTCTTCCGAACACCTGCGTATACTTGACGGCATATCCTCCATGGCCGAATCCATCGGAGCCGAAATGGCGCTCTCCTTTGCGGACAAAGACTCGTCCACTGAACCGCTGATTGAACGCTACTCCCGCGGCGAATATCAGGGCATCATAATTGTCGAAAACTTTAAGATGGTGAATCTGGATTTGCTCCTGCGCTATGGAATCCCCGTAGTGGTGGCAAATCTGGAGGCATCCGAAAAGGCACCGTCTATTCAAGTTGATTTCCGCGAAATCGGCCGCATCGCGGGACGGGAACTTTTTATCAACGGACACCGCAATATAGGAATGGTTAGCGGTCCAGCCGGCAGCTTTATCTTTAAGGAAATGCTGGCCGGACTCAAAGGTATCCTGGCGGAAGAAGACATTGAGTTAAAAACGGAGAATATAATTTTTCTTGAAAGCGCAGATTTTGATAAAGAACTGACACAATGGATGAGTCCTGCTGACCGGCCTGATGCATTTTTTGTCGCCCGTGACTGGCGAGCCGGCAAACTTTACGAAGTATGCGGCAAACTGAAACTGCAGATACCGGATGACGTGTCCGTGATATCTTATGATGATTTATCGTGGCCGTCTGCCGCCAGTGCCGGATTAAGCACCGTCAGCGAACCGACTGCCGAATTAGGCGGACAGGCCGTTCTCATGCTCAAGGAATGGGTGGAAACCGGAAAACAGCCGGACAGCACTGTTGTTCATGGCAAATTGATCAGGCGGCACAGCATCAAAAATCTTAACATTTAGCCTGGACTCCGGCTACTCTCTCCCGGATATTCCCAGTGCTTCTTATTATCATTCCCCGGCAGCTCGGCGGCGAACAGTCACGGACGCACAGACTGCCAATCTGGCAATCTCCTGATCTTGCTGTCCACTTCTGCACATGCTGTACTAATTCTGGACATGCCATACAGCGCTGTTTTGCCAGCAATCCCAATTGCCAGTTAAGATTCCCATTAACTTTTTAGAATGCAGAAACTATTGGTGTCTTGGCGAACATTCCGGAACGGCGGTTTACCTGCCCTACCGGATGACAGAACTGACTGAAACCATAAGTTCGCTTTGCCTGCTGCTACTGCGCCAAGTTCCGTTCATACTTATAGCTCCAACCGAGTTAGGTTTGACGATGGAAGCGAAGCAGTTTCTTGCCAGCGCTAACTCGGTCTTTTTATCCATGACGGATAAATTGGTTTTACAGCCGGATGGTTCATTCAACGCCGTGCGTAAAGGTAGCCAAAACTATCGATTTATATCTAAAATAATTTGATAACGGGTTCCCAAATGATTCCGAATCTTGAGCTGGACACAGTTTTTCTTCCGGGCTGGCGCGGTCGACTGCTCAATTTAATAAGACTCAAAGAAGAGTAATTGTTGCAGTTTCTTAATTTTGTGCAGTTTATGAATAAATAGATACCCGCACTGATAGAGAAAATAAGTCTGTAATAAGGCCACACAGCCGTTCTCTGTGGTTCACGGTGTAAGCTAAGAAACTTTGCAAAAGTCTTTGATGCAAGGGGATATACGAAGGAATATTTTGTCAAATCTTATTGCTTATCAATAACTTACGTAGAAAGATGGCGGAGAGGGAG
>JBAWXM010000119.1:0-13687 GCA_037144075.1 Lentisphaerota bacterium
TCCTGTCAGAAATCCACGACTACAACAAAGACCGCTGGATTAAAGAGCAGTAGGCGACGGTATCCGGACGGCGCTATGTAATCCGGTCAAACATCTTCTTCAGATAAACCGGTCCGCCATCTTCGAGGAATAGCATATGCTTAGACTCAAGTTCGCTTTGAGTTTGATTGTTATTCAAGATATCGCTGAACTTGGTGACACTCAGGATGAAACTGTTCAAAATTATATCGGGATCTTTAAGGTCGGCTTCCAGTTGTTTGATTTCCTTGTAAAGATTGAGCTTGGGACTGTCAAGGTCAATCTGCCGGATGCCCTTGGGATCAATAAAGGTTAAATATTGCTTGGCTCCAACGACCAGCCAGAGCATGAAGTCGGGATAAAAGTTACCGGCAAGAGCGAATCCCACCCCTTTATCCTTGCTTGACGCATTGCGCATCAAATAAAGGTCTTTACCGGCAAACATTTTTTCGCCTGCCGCACTCTGATAGAAGCTCATCAAGTCCCGCACAAATTGATATTCGCTGTCGGCTCCAATCCCCAGCGGACGCATTTTTAAAGGCACTTTCTTGGGATCGGTTATGTGCATTAACGGATAATATAAATGCCGGTCAAAGCAGATTGCCACCATGTGGTTGACATCCCAGCGGCTTATTTCTCCGATTTCCTTCTTTTCAACCAGTTCCTTAAGCTTGTTCAGACGCTCAAAGTAAATACGGCCCTCGTCACTTTCATCAATTTCAAATTTATACGACTCAATGAAATTCGGATCGTCTTGGGTCAGCGTCACATATTCGAGGAACTGGCTTTCATAGGCATTCTGCAATGTCTCATAGAACTTGCCGGTATAACCAAGTAAAAGTTCCAGCAATACCGCTTCAAAACGTTCTATGTCCGAAAAGTTTTTTAATTCAAACTCATCTGGCGGCGCGAGTAAAGTATACCAGTCATCTTTGGCTTGACAAAAATCCATCATCCGCTGTTTATCCAGCCGGAGGTTGTAAAAACTATGCTGCGCTTTGAATTCCAGCAGAACCCGGTAAAGTTTATCCCAGTCAAAGAAATGAAAATACTGCCGTTTCAGCTTGGCGTGTTTCTTATCATCATAATCAATATTGACCTTGGATTCATTGCTTCTCAATGCTTCCAGTTTCGGATATAAATCAAGTTTGAAATGCGCCGGTTTGATTTTTCCGGCATAAGCCTTTGGAATTTCAAATAATGTTACCGGCGTAGTGCGCTTAAAACCTTGAATCTGATTGTTCTTATATCCGTCCTTGAGCCGCAGGGTTTTCAGTTTGCCGTTACCCGCATTGCGCTGCGTGGCGAATTCCACCTCCAGCATTTCGTCGCTGGGCGTAATTCCTTCTTCGCGCAGATAATCTTTGAACTGCGCCATGTAATCAGCCCGGATGCCGAAGATGTTCAGCGTTTCCAGCAACGGCAGAAAACAACCTTCCGGACGTTCATGCGGATGACTCCGCTGCAGCGAGTAACCTTTGCCCTTGAGACGCACGCCGCGCCCAAAAAGCTGAATGATCTGGGTGCCTTCGCCGCGTCCCATGTTCATCAGCCCCATGGTGGAAACCCGCCATGAACTCCAGCCTTCTGTAAACTTTCTGGAACCAATCAGAATGTTCACTTTTGAGTCGCGCTTGTTGATCAAGTCAAAGAACGATTCCCCGAAGGAGTCTTCCGGTTCGGTATCGAAAAGAGCTATTGAGCCGGCGTCTTCGGCGCAAAGTTTGGCGAATTTATCCGGGGCTCCGATGTTGATGACTCCGAATGGGGCATTGGAGCCAAGCTGCATGGCAAGCTCGCCGCTGCCGTTTTTCAGTACCAGCAGCTTCATCCGCTGGCGGGACTCGCTGTTAAAAAGCGTCCGCAGAATATCGTCAAATATTTCATTTTCATTACGGCCGGAGATTGGAACAAAGCGCTTGCCGAACACATTACGCCCGTTGCTATCGAGCAACAGGGCTTCATCATGCTTCAGTTCACTGATACAACTGATAGATTCCTCCGCGTTATTGACGAAACGGGCCAAAAACTTGAGAATAGTCAAGATATCCGAATCATCATCCTGGACTTTGTTGCCGACAAAGATCCACAACGGCTGCTCAATGTTAAACCCGGCAATCTTCTCCTGATGCGTCCGGTAGAGATACTGCTGCTGATAAAAACTCAGCAGACACGCGGTCAGATAACGATGATTAACCTCGCCGTCATTATCATCCTTGAGATTCAAAATCAATGATTCTTTGCCATAACCGTCTTCGTAGAAAAACTTGTATGAATAGTCGAACAAGACACACTTGGCGTAGCTCTCCTTTACGGATTTGCGGCGCAGCTCAAACATATCGTCTTCTGTAATGGCGATAGCGGCAATGTCCGTCCTAGATGGCTTTGTAACAGTACGTTTGGCGATTTCGCGTTGCAATTCCGCCTTGAGCGCTTCCACATTCTTGCCGCCGGCGACCGCCTGGCCGAAAGTAGCGGAATATTCAATGGAGAAACCGTCTTTGCAGAGAATCTCGCGCCGCTTAAGCCATTCGCCGTCACCGCCGCCGGAAGTTCCCCGATGCCCCTCGTCAACCAGCACCAGATTGTTGCCCTCGAATGATTCCACCGCAAAGGTTTTATCGCCTTTATCATCGGCAAGTTTATTGATGTCAATGATTTCAACATCCTGACCGCCCTGATGAAAAAGATCTCCGGAGTCGGTGAACAATCGGCCTTTCAGGCTGGACAGTTCCAGTTCCCGGAGATGCTGCCGTGACAATCCCTCATTTGGCGTCAGGAGAATGATCTTGTCAATCCTGCCCTTGTGATAATGCTTGTATTGCAGAATATTGACGTGCAGCAGCAGCGTCTTCCCGGAACCGGTGGCGTTCCAGAAGGCAATCTTGTTGAGTTCATCAAGCGTGTACGGCTGAAATCGCTCAAGCGCATCCCGGGTTTCATTGAATTTTTCCAGCGCACTGTTCAGTTCCGCCAATAGCGCCTGCGGACGGTTGCAATACCAGTCAAGATAGAGCTCGGTAAAAAGCAGCGACAAATACTGAAAATACTTCATATTCATGACGGTATCTTCGGCAATATTGCGCTTTTCCGTAATCGCACTCCAGTAACGGATGATATTCAGGTCATAACGCCGCAAATCCGTTTCCGGCAGCCGGTTGACATTGAAAAGATAGTCGGTCAGCGCATGAAAATACTTTGTCTGTCCGGTATCGGAATCAATTCCTTCCAGGCGCGGATCGCGCAGCTTTTCCTGAAGCCGGGCAAAACCTGCCCCATGAAAAAAACTCAGCATCCAGTGATTTAACACCAGCAGACTGTGAAAACTCTCTTTTACTTTCTTCGCCATTATTTATCTCCGACAAAGGATATGTATTCCTTCAAATCCATTAAATCCACCCTTGTTCAATAAATTCTTTTACAAAAGCCGAAAATTGCTTGACATGTGAATTATTATTTAGCTTTAGAATGATGGCTGGCAATTCTTTTTTATTCGGTCCTTTTACATAATCTTGTATAATTGGAGGCAATCCTCGACCAGGCCGATGTTTTTGACCCGCAATAGTAAGTATCGCCTTTAATTTTTCAGCTTTAACCTTTGACTTTGATTCTAAAGATGGGTTAGATGGAGTCCAAGGCCAATAGTTAACAAATTCTTCAGCTTGTGATATTAAGTAAGTATTATTATCGGAAAGCAAACTTATTACAATATCTTCTAGCGTACTAGTTTCTGTATCTGTTTTCCATACGTAAATCGCTTTATCTTCTGCAATTGCAGAAACATTATTTGCGTGCAAGCAATGATTTTCAATGTTCCATCCACGAGACACATCTGAAAAATCATTTTTCCACTTGTCTATACGTTCACTAACAGACATATAATCCGCATCAAATGTAAATAAGAATTTATAATCTTCAATATCTGTTTCTTGAACCCCATCAAAAGTGGGATAGTGCTTTGCGTGCTTATATGAGAAAGTTGATATTTTAGCTAAGAGTTTCTTTGACAAAGCAAGATTATCCTGTCCCTTCATTTCAACAATAATTATCTTCAAGTTATCAGAGTAATCATAAAGCATTCTAGGCAATAAAGTAATTTCGTCTCCATCTTGAATATGCATATTTTCTATTGTTTTTTTGAATATGCCGTCCAGAGGAGATGGGTATTCGTGATAACATGGCACGGAATAGCCCCTGATGGAAAGAGCATGTTGTAGTACAAGATGACAAAAAGAAGAATCATCTGGACCTTCACAAAAAATAAATAATACTTTCATTACTTTGCCCTCCTCAAATCAATATCTGCGGCGTCTAATAATTCTTTAAAATCAAGTCCGCGCAGAGGATAGGCAACGATATTATTATTTTTTTTAGCAAGTCCTGAAAATGAGAAATCATCCATTTGGTTCTGCGGAAAATTTTTCGCAAATGCATCAATACATTCCTTACTATGACTTGTGATAAAAAGTTGAACGTTAAATTGCTTTGCTAATTTATAAATAAAAATGGCAAATTTATTTAATAAAGAAGCATGAATTGCATTTTCTAACTCATCAATAAGTAAAATACCGTTACGAACAGATGAAAAAAGCATTGCTGATAAAAATATTCGTTGCATACCTTCTCCATATGATGCTAAATCCATGGCCATTGTATTTTCGAATTTACTGTCTCGAACATAAAACCGACCATTGGAATTATGCCAAAAAATGTCTTCTATAGAGGAAGAAATTTCATCTCTTATAAATGCAATGACATCTTTCAGTGACCCCATCTCCTTGCATTTATCATAAAACGGGACATAGTTTTCTTGTTTATCTGCGAAAAATGGAGTGTGAAACACACTGCTTGTGATGGCAATAATTTCAAAAGCGGCAATTTCACTTCGAAACCCTGTCAACAATCTTGTCGTTGAGGCTGTTTTTTTCTCCGAAAAAGAAGAAGCAATTTGAAGTGTACCTATATATTCAGTTTGACTCGAGACTAATTCCTCTTCTTCTATTAATTTGATTTCTAATGTTGCGTTTGCTCCATTATAGCAACCTTGAATCTTTGTTTGTACAGGCAGCAAGTCTTTATAATGCTCCGGCGTAAAGTCAATATCATTATACTTTCCGCGCAAACGCGTTATGTCTAAAATTGCTTCAGAATCACTTTGATGGACTAAAAGGTAAATAGCCTCGAGTAGTGATGTTTTCCCTGAATTATTAATCCCCGCAAATATATTTATTTGGGAAAGATTATCAATTTTAAAATCGTGAAAATTCTTATATTCGCCTATTGTGATTGATGATAGATGAGAATCAGTATTTATTACAAAACTCTCTTTTGTATGCTCAAAAGTCCTAGGTTTTAATGCGATTTTCGTTAAAATATTTCTAAATGAATTCACAATTCTCCGAATCCTGACTACATTTTCTAGATCTATCGACAGATTCCTCAGAATATTGGTCTTGTCTTCAACTTGAATAATAGCTTCATTTTGTTGCTCTTTTAGTGCAGCGGAACTCGTTAAATATGCCTTATCAATGCTTCTGGTTTCTGATAATCGCAAAATAGCCTCATGATCCTTTATGATTCCACCAAGTCTTCTTATGTCATCTCTGCGCACTAATGCGGGGTCAAGCATGGGCGGATGCAACTCGTCATCTGAATCAGCATTGGGGTCTGCCACTTTAGAAATAAGAGAAAATAAGAAATCCATATTTTGTTTATTGTTTGCATGAAAAGAATAATCATCCCAATCCAGCCATTCTTTCAATGACCATGTTTTGGTAATTTCTAGAAACAAAGCATATTTGCTTTCAGTGAATTGCTCTTTAAAATCAGATTCAAGATATTGAGAAATAAGAGAAACCGCTCGTAATGCAGCACGTAATGTCTGTGTAACGATTCCCAAAGATTGGCAGATTTCATCTTCGGACATATTCTGAACATTGCGCATGTCAAATAATAGTTTTGCTCGATTCCATTCATTCCACTTCTTGTTACCAGCAATGTGTTTTAATGCCATTAATTTATAATAATGGGTAGGATCAACATCATCGTATAAAACAACAGGGACCGCGTCAAAAATAGACTCTCTTAAATGCCCCAAGGAGATATGCTGTTGGTGATAATCGTCATATATTGTCTTTAAAGCAGCAATACGGCGATTACCTTCAATAACAAGATATTGTTCATCAGATTTTTTCTTTACTTGAATTTGATCTACAGGAAGATAATCATTAGCACGTAGACTACTTATAAGATCAGCAATATTTTGATTCTTATTCCCTCGAATAATGGACAATGTTCGTGCCTGTACTTTGGCATTGGCAAAATTATCTTCTAAGACTATTTCATATAAAGGGTCGTCAATCAGTCGATAATTATTAGGGTCAAAAAATAACTGTTCAATAGGAACCAATATTGTTTGGTGTGAAGAGTTCAAGATGGCATTTGCATTACTCATTGTTATTCCTCCATAAACATACGGGTTAAAAACTCTTCTTCTATTTGGCGGAGTTTCAGGAGCTTGGTGATGCCGCCTTCGGATTCCAGGGATTGCGTCTGGTTGGCAATCCCATGATCGCCGTTGACGTACACTACGTCATAATGCGAACTCTTCGGATTGATATTCAGGCTTTCGCAATATTTATTTAATTCTTCGTAGCCCACCTTGTCGCAATCGCGCCAGAGAATCAGAGTGCTTTCGCCGCCGGGCAATGTGCCTTCGATAATCGCAATGCCGCGCTCAGGACGATAGTTGCAGGTTTTCAGACGAAGGCCAATCAGGTAGTTGAAGGTTTCCACCAAGTCAATGCTCTGACGCGTTGTTGCTCCGGCGGAATCTGCGGCGATATTCAAGGCGTAATCAAATGGCTTCTTAAAATTATTGGTCGAGAGTATTGAACCCCGGCTTTCTATATCCAGCATGTATTTCAGCAGATATTCGCTTCTGAGCGATTCCGGCATTTCGGTCAGCATATCATCCTGAATCTTATCCCGCTTTAGTTCCAAATTGTTCAATGTATCCTCATAGCTCTCTAATCGCAGATATTTGACGCAATGAGAAATGCCTTTGTCAAACGTTGTTGGTTTCCCGTCTTTCCAGTCAGGGGAATAAACCACCTTTTCAATACGCGGTTTCAATACATTATTAAAATGATCCCCCATTTCGACAAGAATGTATTTCCGTTTTCCGCCATCTTCACGATTAAGATTAATTACAGCATGACCTGTTGTGCCTGAGCCTGCAAAATAATCGAGTACAAGCACATCAATTTCTATTTGTGATATTTGAATTATACGTTTCAGTAGTTCTTGCGGCTTGGGATACGAGAAGCATTTTTTATGGAATAATGATATTATTTGCCCTGTTCCATTTTGTGTAGTCTCAATATCAGTCCAGATTGATATCGGAGTAGAAATATCGCCCTTATCAACGCGTTCTTGGTAAAATAATTTTCGTTTGGGTGCAGAATCGCCTTTGGTACCAAAGGAAATCCGATTGTCATTAAATAATTGCTTATAAGTATCTTGATTGATAGCCCAACTGCGATTAGATGGGGGGTAATAAATCTTCCCAGTATTAGGATTAGTAATTCCATATTTTGTGTCTCCCCCGGGTTTGTTCGCATCCAATGGAACCGACTTCCAAATACCTCGAGGATCCTTGTCTGGATTAGAATAGTCATTGCTATTAATATGATAGCCGCCAAAGCGACATAATAAATTATTTTTACAATAAGAGATATTGTAGTTATGGTTTAAGGAAATTTTATGATCACTTGATACAGAATCTCTTGATTTCCAAACTACGCAACTTATAAAGTTTCCGTCTCCATATATTCCGTCGAGTATAAATCTCAAAGTTGATATTTCATTATCATCAATGCTAGACCAAAATATTCCGCTAGAATCTAATAATTTATAGCCAATATTAATACGATCATAAATCAGAGTAGCCCATGTAGAAAATGCGTAGTTGTCTTTATATATGAAATTACCTACTTCTCTATCCAATTCTGTATTATAAGGCGGATCTATATAAATACATTTGACCTGCTCTTTGTATCTTTCCTGGATTAGATTTAGTGCCTGGAAGTTTTCTGAGTGAATCAACAGTCCGGCGCATTCTTCATCAATATTACCGAGTGAGGCCAACAGTTTTGCCTTAAAATCAACACTGAATAACTTGGTATCAAGCATCAAATATGGATTTTTTTTCACAAATTCAGTATCAGTCAATGGAACTGTTTCCTGAAAAAGGGAATCGGCCTCCTTGGCGTCGCAATTTTCAAAGATCGAAGTTTTATCCTTTCCATAAATAAGCCGATATGGGCAATCCGGCTGTCCGGCGAAGACCACGCGAATGGTTTCAACAGGTTCATTGATTGACCGGAGTGCAACTCCGTTATTTGCCTCGATCTCGACAAAACCGAGTTTCTCCCATTCTTCCCATTGCTTCAGGTTTTTGACGATTTCTGGATAAAGGAATTCAGGTACGCGGTCAAGGGTGATGCAATAGTTGGTTTCGACGACGAATTTCTTTTTGAGCCAGAGTTTTTTCTGGAAGTCTTCAAGCTGCGCCATGAAAGTAATTAGTTCCCCGGCGATAAAGCGCATGCACTGAATCATCTTGAGATTTTTTTCGATCTCTTTGAATGCCTTGATATGCTGAATGTCGTCCAGATTCATCATTTCGTTTTTGATGTAAAAATCCAGTTCACGGCTCAGGAATTTCCCCAGGTCTTTATGGATAAAGTAATCGGCGGTATTCTTGGAAACGTAATCGGTTAATGCCTTTTCAAGTCTGGTACGCTCCGGATTTTTTGGTGTCGGGCATCTTTCCGCCAGTTCCGGCCAGTTGGTGATGACATTGGGAGTCGCGAACACTTTTTCTGCGGCAGCAGCAACCAAATCCACCTGCTTTGTGCCCTTCGGCATCGACTTATAGTCGAACCACACCACCAATTCCCCCTTATCGTGAGAGACAGGAACAATGTGTTCGTCGTATTCTTCGCCATCGTCATTGGCACGGCTGACGGTGCGTTCCTCAGCCAGCACAAAGCAGCGTTCAAGTTCATTATCCTTGCGGTTATCCTTAGCGGTATCGGCTGAAACCAGCCGGAAGTGGACGCGCTTGTCTTCGGCAAGTTTCAAAGTATAGTTGGAGAAATTCTCGCCGGACTTGGTATAATACTGATCGAAATTAGCCCAGTAAAGTTTTACTTCCTCCCCGGCATACGGAATGGCATAGGTATCTCCCTTATATCGCCGTTTGGAAACAAAATCGCCTTTGTCATAGTAGCGGCTGAAGAACTGGAGCAGGTGTGCATAGACGCGGCTTTCGTAATCGACAGTTCCTGCCGAAGCTTCGGCAATCCGCAGCCGGAGTTCTTTAACTTTGGGGAGGCTCTCCGGGTCAGCGCCTAAATCACGGGCGTTAGCGACTGCCTTATCCAATGCCGATTGCAATCCTGCCGTATCATTCTCGCCGCCAGCGGCCAATGACTGCCGAACTTTCTCCGGCAAAGTAACAGCTAAAAACTTTTCAATCTCCGCCGCTCTGGCATTTATAATCCGGTAAATTCCGAAATCCAAATCAGGACGGTCAATCTGTAAAATCTCCCGCAATTTGGCAATCAGTTCGTTAAACTTGTTCATAATGTTAAAGAATCCTTTTGTTTATCAGCTATCTCACTATATTCTTTTTTTATGCTTTCACGCTGTTCCCGATCCCAATTCTCATTGCGTAACCTTTCGAATCCTTCAGGGTTTCGCGAACAATGATAAAAGTAATGTTCTTTTTTTGATGATTCGTCTCTTTTTGTTTGTGCTATGGCGCTTTCTTTAATAAAGCCAAACGCTTTCATGGCGCGAAATCCCGATGAACAAAACGCCCATATTGTAGAAAAAATGGCGATAATACTACAAAACAGTCCTCCAATCAACCATGCTAGCGGGATAATTACCACGACGAATAGATATAGATAGCGTAACCAACGAACGGCTATTGCCCGCTGAAGATATTCTTTGTCAACTCGTTTCTTCACTTCCTCGGATGTCTCATATGGTATTGCAGCATATACAGACTCTCGATATTCTTCGCTTTTTACAAAATCAGAAATGACGGAATCTGGGAAATGCCTCCATCCGCTAACACATTTATTATCAGTATCAGGATGCCCGCAGTAATGAGTCCAATCGCCTTTGGATTTTAAATGAATTAAACTCCCGGACGGGTCAAAAGCAGATACCATTAAAGGAATAGGATAGCGTTGATACCAAATGGGGAATTCGTATTCGATGTCGGCAACAACTTGAGATTCTGAATAGGTATTTATATAAGTAAGTGACAAAGTTGCAAGATAGCAATGAGAATTTGCAAAAGAATATTCAACTAAATAATTTTCTCTTATTTGCTTTTCAGAATCTCTAAGTCTTGCTTGTATCATTATACAATCCTCCATCGAAGCGTAAACAGAGGCGTGTTTGCAATATTTTGAACCATTTTCCGTTTCAATGCTTTAATCATGTCATCGCGTTTAGCTGAAGCTTCATCTTCCACGTCGAAAATTTTGTTTCTGCCCTCGCGTTTCTTATTTTCCAGCTTTTTGAGCTGTTCCTGAAATTCTGTCTGGGCTTCCACTGTTTCGGCCAGATTGATCTGATTGCGAACTTCACGGATCTTTATCATCGTCTGCTCAAGTTCCCTTTCGGCCACTTTCACGCAATCCGCAATCCAGCGTTCCAGTTTTGCATTTTGCTCCAGGAAAAGTTTGTTATTTTCCCCCAGGGATTCATGCAGCTTGGCTTCGGCGAACCGCTGCATATCCGCCTGTAAACGGAGTTTTGCATCATCGGCAATGAAATGCAATGGACCGACTTCCCCGTCCAGCTTAAAAAACTGAGTCAAAATATCATGCGGAACATTCTGACCATCTTCAGAGAATCCGGTAAACAGCAGGTATTCTTCTCTGTCCAGGCTGTTAATCTCAAGCCGGTTCAAGAATATATAGCCGGATTTACCCTTCAAATCTTCCAGTACGGAAATTTTAGCAGGATATCCGGAAAGGTCAAACTTTACTTCATGGCAGGGCGCGTCCAATTCTTTAGCACGGTCAATACACCATTCACCAAGTGGGCTGTTCATGCGGTAAATAATATGCTCTTCCGGCGTGTAATCCGGGATAGTCTCTAGTTGTTTCCGCATATCAGTCTTGGGTTTCAAATAATATTCGGATAATTCAGCATCCGGGAATGGCGTATTCTTCAAACGGAACGAAAGTTGCGCGTCATTAAAGTCAGCATGCGTCCCGAGAACAGCTTTAGTCATAAGCCAGAATTTGCGGCCGACTTCGTCCAGAGTATGGAGCGCATCGTCATAGTCGATTTTAAGAAGTTTGTGGACATCTTCGTCAAAATTTTCCAGCACCTGCTGTTTTACCTTTTGGATTTTATCTGTAATGGAATCTTCCAGTTCGGCCTGCAACTGGTCAAAACTTGCCTGAATTTCCGCTTCTGTTCTGCACTGCTGGTAGAGCTGCATGATTTTCATTTCCAGCCCGGTGGAATTATCAATAATGCCCAGCACCTCGTCCGATGCTCCGAAAATGCCGTCAAAGAGTTGAAACTTATGCTCAAGCAGTTCGTAAACCCGCTTATCGGCAGCATTACGCTCATTCAAAAAGTTAATTACCACTACATCATACTTCTGTCCGTAGCGGTGACAACGCCCGATCCGCTGCTCAATGCGCTGCGGATTCCATGGCAGGTCGTAGTTGATGACCAGCGAACAAAATTGCAGATTGATGCCTTCCGCCCCGGCTTCCGTTGCAATCATGATTTTTGCTTTTCGCTTAAAACGGTCAATCAGGGCATGGCGCAGCATAATTGCTTTGCTTCCGGCGGTATTAACATTTGAATCGAATTTATTCTCCGCCATATATTCGGCATAAATTTTCTCGGCTCCGGCATCTCTTTTTCCACCGCCGGAAAAACAGACAACATCGCCAACATAGCCGTTCTGTTCAAGAAAATTGCGCAGATACTCCATTGAACGGCGTGATTCCGTAAAGATTACCGCTTTTTCCTCCGCCCCCAGTTCCCGCATTTTCGTCCAGCCAGTTTCAAGGGCATGCAGAAGGTGTTTAGTCTTGGTGTCGGTGCCGATCCCGCGGGACCAGTTGATGAAACGATCCATCTCGTCGATTTCGGCTTGCAACTTGCGACGGTCAATCTTCTCCGGTTCATCCTGCTGCGACGGCGGCAATTCATCTTCAGTTCCAAATGCGCTATGCTCCTCGGCGACCATCATGACTTCATCAAGGTATTCTTCAAAAACCTCATCATCAAACAAATCGTCATCCAGCAGTTGTTCAGCGACTTCCGGCTCTTCGTCGCGCATTTGAATCAGCCGGCTGCGAACCGCCTGCAATGTTCCCTGCAAAGCTACTGGCGAAGACGCCAGCAGTTTGCGGACAATTAAAATGATTAAATGCCGTTGCCGTCTGGGGAACGCATAGGTGTCATCCTGCTGTAAAAAACGTGAGACCGCTTCATAGAGGCCTTGTTCGTTATCGGTAGGATTAAACGGTATAGTTATCAATCGCCGGGCGGTGTAGCGAACAAACTCCGCTACATTGCGGCGCAGGGTGCGGCGGCAGAATCCAGCGATCCGCTTGCGCAAATCCTCTAAATCTCCGTCAACATTCGCATAAAGACTGCGGAATGTCGGCAAATCTCCGAACATCTGGTCATCAATCAACGTGGAAAGACCGTAAAGCTCCGTTAAAGAGTTTTGCAGCGGTGTCGCGGTCAAAAGCACTTTGCGCCGGTCATTCAGCGCCCAGCGGATATTCTGGCCGGTCACATGACTGGCTTGATGGGCATTGCGTAGTTTATGGGCTTCATCAATAACCACAATATCCCACGCAACTTTACGTGCTTCCGCCGCCATTTTGCTGATAAAATGATATGAAGCGATAACAATCCCGTTCGCGTTGAATGGATTGGAGTTCCCGGCCTTCTGCCGCTCTTTGTAAGCTTTGGCATCAAGAATGATGGATGGCAGATTGAATTTTTCTTCCAGTTCGATTTGCCATTGTTTACGCAATGCCGCCGGACAGATTACCATGAGAGTGCGTTTTCGTTCAGCCCAGGACTGGCAGAGCACAAGGCCGGCTTCAATGGTTTTACCCAGTCCCACTTCATCAGCCAGCAGCACTCCCTTTGAAAGCGGAGAGCGCAAAGCAAAAAGAGCAGCTTCCACCTGGTGCGGATTCAAATCCACACTGGCGTTAAAAAGCGATTGCGTAATACGATCCAGACCCTGGCCGCCAGCCCTGGTCAATTCGTAAGCAAAATACTTTGCATGATAATTTGTTGTCGATGATGCCATTGTTTAATAAAAAATATTTCCTCTTTATTTGCCATAAGCTGCTCATAATACTGCTTAAACAGGAAAAAAGCAACTTTGAAATTAAACCGGATATATAATGAATGCATTTACGCAAATATGCAATCCTTTTCCTGAAAATCTTGAGCTAAAAACAGGATTTTTACAGCCTGTCGAAAAAATGCTCAACATTAGCGGGCAATATTGTTTCGCTAACGTTGATTTTTTATGCTATACTCTGCACGGCTGAAAATTTAAAATAGATTGCGAAGATTTTGAGAATTG
>JBAWXM010000120.1:0-13670 GCA_037144075.1 Lentisphaerota bacterium
TAAATATGACATCTGGTACCCCTCCGCCAAATGATTTTCGCGAACCGAAGCCCACATGCCAGCCTCAAAACGCCCCTTCCGGAAGCACTTTCAGGCATGTTTTAGTGAAATATTTTAAAGAGTTTCTCAATTCGGCATCGTAAAAACGTCTTTTTATCATTAGAAAAGCGTCAAAAACACAAAAGATAAAGTTTTGTACCCAGATGCCTCATGATAATTTACTATTTTTCTCTTTTGTAACTTGCAAAACGTCGTTACTTGTGTATAATTACATACACTTAACAAGTTATTGAATATGAAAAAATATGAAAAAATATGAAAAACTGAAATCTGTTTTTAGTTCAGGGCGACCGGTAAAAACATCTGAAGTAAGGGCGCTGGGGATACCGACCCAGGCGCTGGTTGACTTCCGCCGCAAAGGAAAAATCCGGCGCATTACCCGAGGGGTCTATATTGCGGCGGATGCTGCGGCGACAGAGTATTCTGATTACGAGCTTGCCGCCCAGGCTGTTCCCAATGGTGTGCTATGCCTGTTTTCAGCGCTGCGTTTTCATAACCTTACAGTTGAAAATCCCCATGAACTGCATATTGCGATTAAAGCAAATTCCAGGTATCCTAAAATCGATTATCCGCCTGTTGTTTTTTATACCTGTTCGGAGGCGTCCTATTCGTTCGGCATCGAAACACATGATCGCGCCGGAGTTCTGATTAAGGTTTATTCTCCGGCAAAAACAATCGCGGATTGTTTCAAATACCGCAACAAAATCGGCCTCGACGTGGCAATCGCCGCGCTTAAGGAGGGAATTCATGCAGAGATGTTTGCTTATGATGAACTTTGGGAAGCGGCAAGAGTCTGCCGGGTGTCAAAAATCATCCGGCCGTACATGGAGGCCGTTTCATGAAAGTCAATGGCGTAAAAAACATTGCACATTCCGTAAATACCAGATTAAAGAATATAGCCAATCAGGAGAAAATAACTTTCGAGTATATCTTATTGCGCTATGCGCTTGAGCAATTTTTGTTTCGCCTGGGCCTGTCTTCCCATGCGGAACGGTTTATGCATTTAATAGAAAAGAAACTCTCTGATGAAGCAAAATGGAAGGCCGCAACTGGCTGGGAAAGTTCTTAACGTTCAGGCAGAAGATGAATAAAATAACTGTTGAAACATATCGGAAAGATAAACTGTACGCGAAAGTAGTTCGCGCGACGGCGGTATTGCTGAAAGATTCGGATGAAATCTCCCCGGTGGCAATATTAATTCAGATCGGCAACCTCGCACCGCAAAGTTTGGATGCGTGGCGGCATGGCCGTATTCCATACCTTGAAAAGGTTTTTCAAGGCAGTCTTTCCAAGGCGAACCGTTACCTCCAGATTATTGGTTTTCACGCCCACGATTTGAACATGATTCATTTTCATCATACGTACTGTCAGATCGGTAAAAAGAACAAATTGCGTTTTACCCGTTCAGGCAGCCTTGATGTGGAAAATTCGTATGCAAGGCATTTTCGCTGGAATCAGTCGCAGGAGAAAAAGCAGGAACTGATTAAAAGGATATTGGCTGAACAAAATTCAGCAACTTCCTTTTCGACCTGAAGGCTTTCATTTCTCCTCTCTCAGCCGTGTCTTCCAGGACGGCTGTAGTCCGTCAGACAGGCAATATCGCAGACATAATCATCAAGAGCATCCATTCCGGCGTTATCATCTTCCATTTCCCATCCCGAACAACTCGCGCTGCTCCCGCCATTCATCGGGTATCGGCTTCCGGAGCCTGGTCACTGACAGCCCGTCCGGCTCTTGCGAGACTCATGACCAGTGCCGACTGCACAGGGGATTCGGCTTCAGTGTTTGCGCCGTCAATCACCTCCGGCGCGATGATTAACTTCCGCCCGCTCTTATGCTTGATTTCAATCGGGATGGCATCGGGTACAAAATTTTCCATGTCGCTTCCAGACCATATTTCACACTTCGTGGAGCACAAACCATCCATTGGACGCGACATAAAAAAAGAGCAACATTGCCTTTTTCCACGGATCAGGAAGTCTGAAATTATTTATTTGCAGGCATTGCAGAGCGATTCAGGGGGCCGGATTAACTTTCCTCCGGGTCCCACGCAGGCCAGCACGACATAGCCTCGGGCCAGCACATCCGCGCCGCGCAGGATTTCAGAAGCCATTTTAATTCTTACGCCTTTAATTTCTTCGACATAGCTTTTAAAAGTCAGCAGTTCATCGTAATGGGCCGGAGCCAGATATTTGCAGTATGCTTCCGAAACCGGCAGAAAAACGCCTTCTTTTTCCAGAGAGCTGTAAGGCAGTCCGGCGTCGCGCAGCATCTCGGTGCGGCTGCGTTCAAAATATACCAGATAATTAGCGTAATAAACCACGCCCATCTGATCAGTGTCCGCATAGGGCACCCGGTACTGCATCTGGTGAATTTTCATTGTATATGCCTGAGAATTTGTTCAATGACCTGTTCTATGGACATTCCGCTGGTATCAATCAGGATGGCGTCATCGGCCTTTTTCAGCGGAGCGGTTTCCCGGCTGGAATCCAGCATATCCCGTTCGGCAATGGCTTTGGCGACGGATTCAACGGTTGCGCCGTCCGGAGTTTCGCCATCCTGGGCAAGCCGGCGTTTAGCGCGTTCTTCCGGAGAGGCAGTGAGGAAAAATTTATATCTTGCATCCGGGAAAATTACGGTGCCGATGTCGCGGCCTTCCATAACAATCCGGCCAAGTCCGGCAAACTCGCGCTGCTTGTCTAAAAGCCACGCCCGGACATTGGGCAGAGCGGCGACCAGGCTGACAAATGACGCCACTTCAGGAGTGCGGATTTTCGCGCCGGGGAATTCGCCGTTGAGCATGATCTCATATCTGCCGGATGCGGATTTGACGTAATCCAGTTTTATTTGATTTAAAAGCAGAGCGAGTTTATCTTCTGAACATTCTGAAAGGCCGATGCCCTGTTGAATAGCATGAAAAGTAACCGCCCGGTACATGTTGCCGGTATTGATGTAGGGAATGCCGAGCCGGTCGGCGACCAGACCGGCAATGGTGCTTTTTCCGGAAGCCGCCGGGCCGTCAATTGCTATAACATTTACAGCCATAACTTTATGCCCGTGGATTATTTTCCGCTGCGGCTCTTGAGACGTCCGTGCTTCAGGAATCCTTCATAATTCCGCATGGTTAAATGCGATTCGAGCTGGCTCAAAGTATCAAGCACTACGCCGACCATAATCAGCAAGCTGGTGCCGCCGAAGAATTGCGCGACCATAAACGGAACTTTAAAATATTCCGCCAGGATCGTCGGAAAGATCGCCAGAGCAGCCAGGAACAACGCGCCGCAGAGAGTAATTCTAGTCATGGTGGTATCAAGAAAATCGGCAGTCGGAGTTCCGGGACGAATACCGGGAATATATGCGCCCTGATTCTTCAGGTTGTCAGCAATCTGGATTGGATTAAACTGATTGGCCACCCAGAAGTAGGAGAACGCCAGGATCATTATACCATCCATGCACATATAACCAATGGAACCGTAACGGATGGCATTTGCGACCTGATGCCACTGCACCCATTGCAGAAGCACGCCGGGGATCATCAGAATCGCGCTGGCGAAGATGATCGGCATAACGCCGGAGAAATTGACTTTCAACGGCATGTAAGTGGTTCCGCCCTGCACCTGATTGCCGACGCTTTTCTTGACCATCTGAATCGGAATGCGGCGCTGCCCCTGGGACAGCAGGATGGTTGCGGCAGTAACCAGCGCGAACAGCATCAGAAGAATCAGAAGCTGCACGGGCTTGAACGACGTTCCGGCGGATGTGGACTGATTCCACGCCATATCAATCAACTGCATAACTGCGGCAGGCAGTCTGGCAATAATGCCGATGGTGATGATGATGGACACGCCGTTGCCGATGCCCCGCGCTGTCACCTGTTCCCCCAGCCATACTTCAAGCATGGTGGCGGAAGTAAGAACGATAACAGTCATGAGAATAAATCCCGCGCCGGTACTGAATACCAGCGGAGACTCCGGAGTCGGAAGCCCGACTCTGGACGGATTTATCATCGCCATTGCTGCCATCGTTCCCTGGATCAGACATACTAAAACCGTAAGATAACGAGTGTATTGATTGATTTTCTGCCGTCCGACATCACCCTCGCGCTGGAGTTTCTCCAGCGAAGGAATGACCGGAACCAGTAACTGCATGATGATCGAAGCGGTAATGTAAGGCATAATACCGAGAGTCGCAAGCGCAAACTGATGCAATGCACCCCCGCTGAAGAGGTCGAACATTCCCATCAGCATTCCCCCCGCGCTGTCTTTGCTGAAAAGGAGGAAATACGCTTTGAGCGCCGCAGGATCTACGCCCGGACACGGAATATTGGAGGCAAATCTGACCAGAATGATAATTCCGGCCGTAAAGAGAAGCCTGTTCCTCAATTCCTTGATCTTGATCATATTGAGAAATGCAGAAAACATTTATCACCCGTTATATTATAATTTGGTTTGGTTTCAGACCGTTTCGCAAACCCCGCCGGCAGCTTCGATTTTGGCTTTCGCCGCATCGGAGAATTTGCTGGCTTTGATTGTCAGAGCCTTGGATATTTCGCCCCTGGCCAGAATCTTCAACGCGCCATTTGCATTGTTAATCAGGCCCATCTGCTTGAGAGTGGCGACATCAACCACCGCATTTGCTTCAAAATTGGTATTCAGAATATCCAGATTGATTACGGTGTAGAGAATATGATCCGGGCTCTTGAAACCGCGTTTGGGCAAACGCCGGAACAGGGGAATCTGACCGCCTTCAAAGTACGGGCGGAAAGTCGAACCGGAACGGGATCTTTGTCCTTTTTCACCGCGTCCGGCAGTGCCGCCGGTGCCGGACCCGTCGCCGCGACCTACTCTTTTCCGTGGACGCCTGGATCCAGGTGTCGGGGAGAGATTGTGTAATTTCATCATCTTAGTTAGCCTCGATATTATTATTATTATTTTCCGCGTTTAGCAAGAGTGTCAGCTCTGGAGGAAAGGCTTGCAATCGCTTTGAAAGTTGCCTTTGCCACATTGACCGAGTTACCGGCGCCGAGAGATTTTGCCAGAACATCGCCGATACCGGCGAGACCGAGAATCGCGCGCACCGCTCCGCCGGCGATGAGGCCGGTACCGGGAGAAGCCGGTTTCAGCAGCACTTTCGCGCCGCTGAACTTGCATTCAACTTCGTGCGGAATGGTTGATCCGTTGGTTGGAATCCTGACCAGACTGCGTCTGGCAATTTCACTGCCCTTGCGGATCGCATCAGATACTTCATTGGCTTTACCATAGCCGTATCCGACTTGACCTTTACGGTCTCCAACAACGACTAAAGCGCCGAAGCTGAAGTTTCTACCGCCTTTTACGACTTTGCTGCAACGATTGATACTGATGACGTTTTCATCGAAATCGCTGTTAGCTTCATCATTTTTGAAATCTTCTTTCTTAGCCATTTCAGCTCCTAAAACTTTAATCCGTTTTCTCTGGCAGCTTCGGCAATAGCCTTGACCCGCCCGTGATATTTGAATCCGGAACGGTCAAAAACTACGTCTGCGATATTGGCAGCTTTGGCTTTTTCCGCCGCTAATTTACCGAGAAGTTTAGCGCCTTCGACATTCGGCTTGCCCTGCTGTTCTTTGAACATGGCATCCAGCGTCGAGGTGGCAGCCAGCGTCAAACCGTTAACATCATCAATGAATTGAACATAGATATTGTTCGTGGTGACGCTGACACAAAATCTCGGACGTCCCGCGGTTCCGGAAATCTTTTTGCGCAAGCGCAAATGACGACGTACCCGCTTATCTTTTTTAGTCTTGAAACTATTCATGTCTTAAACTCCAAAATTAACCGACTGATTTACCTTCTTTAAGAACAATGCGTTCATCAACGTAACGGATGCCTTTGCCCTTGTAGGGTTCCGGTTTCTTGTAACGTCTGATGGTGGCGGCCACTTCACCTACCAGCTGCTTGTCGCAACCTTCGATGGCGATCTTGGTATTTTCCGCTACAGTGACTTTTATTCCCTGCGGAACAGTGTATTCAATCGTATGCGAAAATCCAAGGTTCAGAACAAGCTTGGAACCGCTGATCTGCGCCTTGTAACCGACACCGATGATCAACAGGTCTTTTCTGAACCCCTTGGTGACGCCAAGAACCATGTTATTGATCAAACTGCGGGTCAACCCCTGCAGCGCACTGGACTGACGGCTGTCATCTTCGCGACCGACGATTACCTGGTCGTTCTGTACCTCGACGGTGATCGTGCCCGGGATCTGGATCGCAAGCTTTTCCTTTCCCTGCACACTGACAGTTCCCGCGTCGACGGCAACTTTGATTCCTGACGGAATCGGAACTGGTTTTCTTCCTATACGAGACATAATATCAAACCCTCATGCTTATGTGTTACCAAATATAGCAAAGAATTTCCCCGCCGGTCTGCTCTTTAACTGCAGTCTCCCCGCTAAGGATTCCCTTAGGCGTGGAAAGCACAACCGTGCCCAGGCCGTTCTTGACTTTCGGAATATCTTTGCTGCCGCAATAACTCCTGCATGAAGGCTTACTGACTCTGCGAATACCTTCAATTACAGGTTTGCCCTTATAAAACTTCAATTCAATCGTCAGGGTCTTCTTGGCGCCGTCCTCGATCAGACGGTATTCCTTGATATACCCTTCACTCTTGAATACTTCGGCAACCGCTACTTTGACTCTTGACCCCGGCATACTCACTTCTTTAAGGGAAGCGGAACCGGCATTGCGGATGCGTGTAAGCATATCAGCTATCGGATCTTGCATACTCATGTTCTGTCATCTCCCCTTGTTTACCAGCTGGCCTTGGTGACGCCCGGGATTCTACCCGATGACGCCAGTTCTCTGAAACAGATACGGCAAAGCTGAAACTTACGGATGTAAGCCCTTGCTCTGCCACAGGCTTTGCAGCGATTATAGTTGCGGGACTTGAATTCACTCCCGCGTTCACATTTTACCATCAGACTTTTCTTCGCCATAACAGATTAACTCCTTAGTTTATTCCGCAAACGGAACTTCCAACAAAGTTAACAGCTCGCGCGCTTCAGCATCAGACTTCGCGGTTGTCACCATTGTGATGTTCATCCCAAGGGGATATTTCAGTTTGTCAGGGTCGATTTCGGTGAAAACAGCGACGTCCTGTATCCCGACGTTATAATTCCCGGCGCCGTCGAATCCGGTTCTCGGAATCCCGCGGAAGTCCCTGACGCGCGGAAGCGCGTTATGCACAAAGCGGTCAAGGAATTCGAACATTCTGGCGCCGCGCAGCGTGACCATGACCCCGGTATTCATACCGATCCGCAACTTAAAGTTGGCGACGTTCTTATGGGCCTTGGTGATAACCGGCATCTGTCCGGCAAGCTGACCGATCTGCTTCTGGGCTTCGCCGAAAGCATCGCGTTCCGCACTACTTTTCAGACCGCAGCTGATGACAATTTTCACGAGCCTGGGTACTTGCATAACATTCTTGTACCCCAGCTTCTGCATCAGCGCCGGCTTTACTTCATCTTTATATTTTTTTGACATATCAGGCATTTTTTCTTCACTCCGTCTTTATCTGGCCGGGCCTATTCGCTTTTCTGGCCTTCAACAGGCGTAACGTTTGAGACATGAACAGAGACTGAACGGTCAACTAATCCGCCATTCGGGTTCAGCTTGGATTTTTTGACGCTCCGCTTGCCGATCAGCTCACGTTTCTGAGGAGAAAGGTTGCTGAATTCCAGCACGACTCTCTCTTTTTTGGTCAGAACCGCAATAATTTTGGCCTCTTCGTTTTTCCAGGATCCGGCGTTAACAACAACTTTATCGCCTTTTTTCACATGAAACTGTTTCATTATAACACCTCCGGCGCAAGAGAAATGATCTTCATAAAGTTCTTTTCTCTAAGTTCACGGGCTACCGGTCCGAAGATACGGGTTCCGATAGGATTGTTGTCTTTGTCAATAAGAACCGCGGAGTTCTGATCGAACTTCAGGTAAGATCCGTCCTCGCGGCGAATCTTGGCGGCAGTTCTTACGATAACAGCCTTGACAACCTGCCCTTTTTTGACCTGGCCGTCCGGAATTGCTTCCGTAACTGAGGCGGTAACGAGATCTCCGATTCCGGCGAAACGACGTCTCTGACCGAGAACCGTAATCGTGACAATAGTTTTAGCGCCGGAGTTGTCAGCTACTTCCAATGTCGACTGCATTTGAATCATTTTGCTTGTACTCCCTGCTGATTAAACATCGGCGCGGCTGATAATTTCCAACAAACGCCATCTCTTGTTCTTGCTCAAAGGACGGGTCTCGACAATTCTGACCATGTCCCCGACTTTGGCTTCGTTGTTTTCATCATGCGCAGCATATTTTTTCTTGGTTTTGATAACTTTCTTGTACAGCGGGTGCGCTGTGCGTCTGGTTACCAGTACGGTAATCGTTTTATTCTGAGCGTCGCTGACAACCTGGCCCACGCGCTCTTTACGATTACCACGAACTTTAGCATTATCCTGAATTGCTTCTTCCATAATCACTTCCATTCAGTTTAACCGTTAGCTTTCGCGAGGCGGGCGGCTTGTTCAGTTATCACTCTGGCAATATCTCTGCGAACCTGCTTGACTCTTGCCGTCTTTTCCAACTGTCCCGTTCTTGACTGAATCTTGAGATTGAGCTTTTCACGCTGCAATTCTGTCAGGTGCTGTTCAACCTCAGCATCAGTCATCTCTTGTATATTAGTTTTTTTCATACTTGGTACCTTGCTTTTTTCCAGAACGCCTTAGGCTTGAACTTGTGTTCTTGACATGAACCTGCAACGCAGCGCAAGCTTATTAGCCGCCAGCGACATCGCTTCACGGGCAATAATTTCACTGCATCCGCTGACCTCGAAAAGGACACGGCCCGGTTTCACGGGGGCGACCCAGCCTTCGACGTTACCTTTTCCCTTACCCATACGTACTTCCAAGGGCTTCTTGGTGAACGGCTTGTACGGGAACAGGCGGATCCAGACCTTACCGCGTCTTTTCAGATGACGGTTAATAGCCACACGAGCAGCCTCGATCTGATTATTAGTAACAAATCCTCTAGTCAGAGCCTGAAGCGCAAATTCGCCGAAGTCAACTTTATTGTTGGTGGTGGCGAGACCTGCGTTATTTCCGCGCTGGACTTTTCTGTACTTTACTCTTTTTGGCATTAATGGCATATTCTTGATCCTCCGTAGGCTCGTTATGACATATCCAGACTTTTACACCGATTTTCCCGGCGGTAGTATTGGCTTCAGAGAAGCCATAGTCGATAATTGCTTTCAGCGTGTGAAGCGGTACTCTTCCTTCCTTGTACTGTTCGTCACGGGCCAGTTCAGCGCCGCCGAGACGTCCACTACAGTGAATTTTGATTCCGTCAACGCCCATATCCATGGCAGTCTGGATGGCTTTCTTCATTGCTCTTCTGAAACCGATACGGCGTTCCAGCTGCATCGCAATGTTTTCCGAAACAAGCTGAGCGTTAACTTCAGCGCGTCTGATTTCTGCGATGTCAATGAAGATTTCTTTATTTTCGGTAAACTTACCGATTTCCATTTTCAAACCGTCAAGTTCAGCTCCCTTTTTTCCGATAAGGAGGCCGGGACGGGCAGAAAATATTGTAATGCGAATACGGCTGGCGAATCTTTCAATCTGGATCCTGGCGATTGCAGCACTCTGGAATTTATCCTTGATGAACTTGCGAATCTTCAGGTCTTCATGCAACCAGTCGCCAAAAACGTCTTTCTTGGCAAACCAGCGGGATTCCCAGTTTTTGTTTAACGCGGTTCTTAATCCGATTGGATTTACTTTTTGTCCCACGATTCGTTCCCCTTATTAAATGTCCGTCAAAATAATTTCGAAATGACTTGTTCTTTTGCGGATCCTGCCTGCGGAGCCGCGGGCTTTCGGGCGGAAGCGCTTCAAGGTCGGACCTTCGCCTACTACGGCGGTTTTAACGGTCAGACTCTTGCGGTCAAGATCAAAGTTATTTTCGGCATTGGCAATAGCGGAGCGTAAGGTTTTCCCCATGAGCCTGGCAGCTTTGCGCGGACTCAGGTCAACTATAGCTAATGCTTCCAATACAGATCTTCCCTGAAGCAGACGCGAGACGTGCCGCGCTTTTTCCGGTGCAATCCGTACATTTTTAGTTTCAGCTCTTACTTCCATAATTTTTCTCTGATCATTATTTGTTGCGTTTTTCGTTTGTGCTGACTTCCATTCCTGGAGTCAGATCATTGATACTGCCTTTTTCGAGTACCGCCGCCGAGATAAGCGGTCTTACCGCTATCACCTTCAGCTTTACTTTTCCCTTCCCATCGTAGAAATACAGTCCGTTAAAGACGCCATGGACTGCACCTACAGGCAGTACTGCGATTTTCAGATCATCGTTCACTGTCAGCAGCCGGCATCCTTCGACTGTTTCCTGACTGAGAGCGGGATCTGCCAGGCTGCAGAACTTGCGGGATTCCGTCTTCAACTCCTCGTTCCTCAACTGGATCGCGGCTTTCTGAAGTTTCCCTAACGGCATCTTGTCAAGGATGGAATCCACATACTCGCAGAATTCAATGGTTTTAAGAGCAAGCTTCCTGCCACTTTCAGAGACTGTTGCCAGAGCTGTTATCAACTGATCTTCCCTTTTGCCTGCGCCCTTCAATTCTCCACTTGCCAAGGTTGCGGCAATACTCAGTTGCAGCCGGCGGTAGCTCTCATTCTGCTTTCTGTACCTGTCTATGATTTCAATCAACTCATTATGCAGCATCTTCTGTTCATTCTCCAGAGCATTCCGCCCCAGATCAGACTGCATACTCCTGTCTCCCGTGGAAGCAGCGCCGGCGGCAACACTTAAGGGAGCCGGATTCTTTGCATCTTCGAATCTGACTCTCTCAGCCGTTCCGCCATCAGGAGTCTGGCGAACCCCTGACTGCTGCTTTCCCTCAAGTGAATAAACACTAGTGACAAACAGAGCATTTAAAATAACCATTAATAGCCCTGCTGTCCAATGACTTTTGAGAAAAAAACCAATTTTCTTTTGACAATCTTTCATGTTCTCTTTTTAAATTTTATGCTAAAATTATATGTAAATAACTTATCCACAATAATTTAAGTATAAAAATAACCTCCTTTGTCGCAAAAAAACGGACTGTTTCTCTTTTTCGTAAACTTAAGAATATAGCCGATTTTTCTACAAATTCAGGTTTTGATCTTTTTTTTTATTAATTTTTATTATACCGGTTGCCACATCTGCCAAATCAGCGATATTTTAATTTGTTCATAATCTCGTGTCTTTTCGTGTTTTTCGTGGTAAAAAAGGAATTTCTCTGTGTCTTGCTGGCTATCAGGCTAGTTCCGCCATGCGGGATGCCCTCTGTGGTTGTTATATTTTACATTATATAATATGGGAAAGATGATCCGTCATGACAAATGAACTGTTTGAGAAAATAGAATCTGAACAACCGCTGACCGCGCCGGACCTTAAGAAGATTCTGGAACTGGAATCCCCGGCAGATCTCGACCGGTTGTTCAAAGCGGCTTATGCCGTCAAAGAACGCGTCTCAGGACGTAAAGTATTTCTGCGCGGCATTATTGAGGCTTCCAATATCTGCGCAAAGGATTGCTATTATTGCGGCATCCGCAAAAGCAGCCGGAATATAGAACGGTTTCAACTTTCCATATCAGAAATCGTTGACGCCGCAATGTGGGCTGACACGCATCATTACGGTTCAATCGTAATTCAGAGCGGCGAACGCAGCGACGAACCGTTCATAAAACTGATGGAAGACGCCGTCGGGGAAATAAAGGTGAAATCGGGCGGACGCCTTGGCATTACATTGTCAATGGGTGAACAGACGCCGGAAGTATACCGCCGCTGGTTCAACGCCGGGGCGCACCGTTATCTGCTGCGCATCGAATCGTCCAATCCGGAGCTTTATCGCAAACTGCATCCGGCAGACCATTCACATGCTGTCCGGCTGAAATGTCTTGAGACACTGAGAAATACCGGCTACCAGGTCGGCACCGGCGTCATGATCGGACTGCCGTTTCAAACTCTCGACGATCTGGTCGGCGACTTATTGTTTTTCCAGAAAATGGATGTGGATATGATCGGCATGGGGCCTTATCTGGTTTCCAAAGATACTCCTATGGCTAAAGAAATGCCGGATTTTGAAACATTAAAAGCGCAGCAATTGAAACTCGGTTTGAAAATGATCGCCGCCGCCAGGCTGCTGCTGAAAAACGTCAATATTGCCGCGACTACGGCGCTGCAGGCACTCGATCCGCGGGGACGCGAACAAGGCCTGCTGGCAGGAGCCAACGTTATCATGCCCAACCTGACCGCAGTGCAGTACCGCTCATCATATCAGCTTTACGACAACAAGCCATGTCTCGATGAAAATTCCGAGCAATGCCGCTTCTGCCTGGAACGCCGGGTGCAGTCCATCGGCGAATCCATCGCCTGGGACGAATGGGGCGATTCCATGCACTTTGCCGCAAGAAAGAAATAAACTTCGCACTCCGGACGGAGACGTGATCCCCCCGGCGGAACGGTGGGGCATCATTGGGTTGCGGGCAAAGTCCGCCTTATGATTATTTTTCCAGACGCAGTCTGGCGTATTCTTCGTAGATGTGCCAACTGACGTTCGACAACTGCGGAAAGGCGGTCAACTCCTGCTTCTGCAGATAAACCGAGTAGTTATAACGCGCCAGCAGAATAGTCCAGTTGGCGGAGTTATCAAATTTTGCGCCGTATGCCGTCAGTTCTTTAATCGGGATCGCCATTTCTATTGTCCAGCTTTTGTCTTTGTCTTTCCAATTGTTCAGCGTGCCGTCAACTGTCGCGGCGACTTTAAAACTTTCAGGTTTGTTATTGCCGCAGGCGGGAAATACGATGCGGCCTCTGCTCGGAAAGAAGAACCAGGTCTTCTTATTGTTCGGCGTTCCGTAAATCTCCCAGTAGCAATTCCCATTCGCCGGTTTAAGAAATACTTCCAGCAGATCACCGGTATTGTAAAGATGCGACTGGTCTTCTTTGCCTTCCTGCATGACGTCGGAATCTTCAAATACGCCGCCAACATAAAGATAATTATCATCCCACAGCAGTTTTACCTTGCATTGTTCCTGCAATTTGTCGCCGATATTCTTCTGGATGCTTTCCGGAGCATTGGAATATGCTTTGAACGGCAGACACAATGAGTACGCCGGGGCTTTGGCCCAGTCGCCTTCATCCAGTTTGCCGTCAAGCGTAACCGGCTCTGAAGTATATTTAGCAATCACTTCGGAACTGCCAAGGTCATATCCGGCAGCAGAAAACGACATCAGAGAGGCTGTGCAGGCGGCAAGTGTCAGCAGCAAAGATTTTTTATTCATTAATTCCCTCATAATTACGATTTTTTGATGTTTAAATTAGGGACTGGAACAAAATAAACTATTGAATTTTCGCCGAATATCCTGACTTGATTTTCGAGTTGCCGGAGAAGGCGCATACCGGCAGGTATGTAACGAACAAGCGGCGCGAAAAGCATTCAAGAGAACGACGCAAAAACATAGATTCTTTTGAGACAGTTCCTTAAACTAAAGTTTTCCTGTTTTTGAATCTATCTACCGAACCGGAGTCTGACATT
>JBAWXM010000121.1:0-13635 GCA_037144075.1 Lentisphaerota bacterium
TCCAATATCCAACAGGGAGCAGCCCAAATACAGGATTCAGAACAAGACCAGAAGCTAATATCCAATATCCAACATGGAACAGCCCAAACAGGATTCAGAATAAAACCAGAAGCTAATATCCAATATCCAATATCCAACACGGAATGTCCAATATCCAACAGGGAGCAGCCCAAATACAGGATTCAGAACAAGACCAGAAGCCAATACTCAATATCCAATATCCCGTCCCGCAGTCACGGGCTCCCGCAAGCCGGGCGAATATTCAACTGACGAAGTAAAGGCAGAAAAAACGCATGTCCAATATTCAACATGGAACATTCCAAATGCAGGAGACAGGATAATACATTAAACCCAGTGCCAATACTCAATATCCAGCTTTAAGATTGTGACTCGAAATTTTTTACCAGCCAAGGTTTTTACGGCGTTCTTTCATGTCGGCGATAATGCGTTTAGCTAGGGCCGGGGGGGCTGTTTCAACTACCATGACCGAGCCCAGTGTTCTCGCCGTATCTTCAAATAGATATTTAGTTACGTTGGTTGAGCCCAGCGTCGGCGGATAAACGCAATGATAGGAGTTTATGCCAAGCAGCCGGAAGCTGAGCGCCGCGCCGACGCCTTTTTCGTTCGACCATTCCGGACTGGCAAACGCAAACGGCATGTTTTTGATGGGCTGTCCGGCGGCATCGGCAAGGGCGCGAAAGACGGCTGAGGCTCTGGCATTGTCCAGGCATTCGCCCATATGCCAGACCGGCGGAACAGCTTTCGGGCGCAGCCAGCCGGCAAGACTTTCCCCGGTTTTAGCCAGCGCATCCGTGCGGCAGAATCCGAGTTTCAACAGCGGAAACGAGGCGCAGCCGTTGGTGAATACCAGAATATTTTCCCGCAGCAGCGCTTCGGCGATTTCGATAATCCCTTTTTCATACATGACACGGGGATTGTTGCATCCGGCCAGATTTACAATGCCGAGAATCCTGCCGTCCCGCAGCGCCTCCGCCAGCGGCGCGATTCCACCGAAAATTTCATTAATCTGCTCCAGCGAAAAGCCGATCTCCGCATCCATTTCAAACGGCGGGATGAAAACCGGAACATCGCGGCGGACGGCAAAACTGTCAATCGCCCTGATGACGATGCGTCTGGCTAAATCTGAAGTTTCGCTTAAATTGGAATGGTCGTGATCAAACCCGTAGTGCTCCGCGCCGGGCAGGCGTCCGGAATCGCTGGTTGTTACGACCGTGGTTTTAAAACAGCGCGCCACGTTCATGATGGATGGAAAGACATCCTGCACATCCGCCACCCAGAGATCAAGTGCGCCGGTGCCTAACACCATTTCCGCGCCGACGGCGTTGGATAGCGGAATGACTCCGCCGTAGCGATACATGGAGGAAAGGCCGGAACAGCAGATGCCATAGAGTTGAATCCCCTTTGCGCCGCGTTCCTGCGCCAGTTTGACAAGCTCATCTGTCCGGCTTAAACGGACGATTTCGCTTACCAGTACCGGAGAATGTCCGTGGACGGCAATATTGACAAAGCCCTGCCGCAATGCGCCGATATTGGCTTTTACCGTACTTCTGACCGGGAGCCCGTAGAGGCTGTCCATGGCAATTGATGAACCGGTTACGCTGGACCAGGCGAACGCCAGTCCGCAGCGCAGCATCTGGCGCATGACATTTTCCCAGTCGCCGTCGGTTCCGGTGGTGGTGCGGTGCAATGCCTCGAAAACTTCATGGTAGGCGCCGGTCGGCAATATGCCCAGTTCGCGCCATGTTTGTATCCGCTCCGGCGTTGCCATGGCGTGCAGGGTCCGGTGCGGCGCTGGAACAGTTCTGGACAGGTCATTCAGCAGTAGATCGGCAACATCGCCGGCAATGGCGGCAGTGGTTCTGTCTTCGACCGCGATACCGAGCGCGCCCGCAGCTTTCCGGACTTTGGTTTCGCCCAGTATGGGAATGTTCAGCCGTCCTTCGGCCGCGGCCTTCAAAGCCAGCATGACTTCGCGTCCCCGCGCACCATGCGCGGCGACTCCGGCTGCAACCCAGCGCAGCAGGTTTCTGGCGACAATCAGGTCGGCATCGGCTCCGCAAACCCCGCGCGGGCTTTTTTTTGTGGTTTTGCAGGGGCCCATATTACAGTTCCGGCAGCAGACTCCGGCCATTCCGAAAGTGCATTGCGGTTTTTGCGCATCGAAGCGGTCAAAGCAGGTTTCGCAGCCGCCGGCTTTAAGGTGAGTCAGCATCGCCCGTACTGCCGGGTCCGGAGTCTGTTCGATTACTTCCTGAGATGAAGGAAAACTTTTCCGGTATTCCGCAATGGCGCCGGCATAATCATTGACGTTTTCAGCACCATGATGATGCTTGTGGTCATGCCCGTGTATATAGTTATGTTCATGATGATGTCCGCTCATATTTTAACCCTCCTGATTAAATCAAGTATTCCGGTTTTTTCTTCCACGGTTCAAACGCGACCAGTACTGCTTCCCGGAGTGATAAAAACTCCGCCGAGTTTCTGTCGCGCTGATGCGGCATATAAACATTGACTTCGGCCTGGATTATGCCTGGCCGCTGAGTTAATACTATAACCCGGTCGGAGAGAAAAATCGCTTCGTCGATGTCGTGAGTAACAAAAACCACGGTAGTCTTCAACCGCTTCCGTATTTCCAGCAGTTCCTGCTGCATGGCGTTTCTGGTCATTGTATCCAGCGCACTGAACGGTTCATCCATGAAGATGATCTCCGGTTCGACTGCCAGCGCACGCGCAATCGCCACACGCTGCTGCATTCCGCCGGAAAGCTGGGAAGGATGATGCCCGGCAAAATCTGACAATCCCACCATACTCAGATAATAATCCGCTTTATCCGCACGTTCCTTGTACGACAGTCCGTGCTGTTCCAGGCCGAGTTCAACATTTTTCCGCACGGTGCGCCACGGCAGCAAGCCGTAATTCTGAAAAATGGTAATCCGGCGTGGCGACGGCTTCCTTACGACCTGTCCGTCGATGCTGACGGTTCCAGAAGTGGGATGATCGAATCCGGCCATTATGTTGAGCAGGGTAGTTTTGCCGCAACCTGATGGTCCGACCAGAGAAACAAATTCATTATCCCCGACTTTCAGCGATACGCCGCCAAGCACCTTCAACGCTCCACGGAGCGGATCAATATAATTTTTAGTTACATTCTCGATGTTTATCATGGCGATGTATCTCCCGTGGCATGGGTTCCCCAATGGATGCCGACCCAGCGTTCAAAAAGAAAAATTGCCCGGTCGAGCAGCAATCCCAGCGCTCCGATGACAATTATTCCGGACAGCACAATATCTATGCGCAGATTGTTGCGTCCGTCAATGATGAGAAAGCCAAGCCCTGATTGTGCGCCGACCATTTCCCCCGCGACTAAGAATATCCAGGCTGCGCCGAGCGCGATATGCAGCCCGATGGTGATGGTGGGGAAGGCCGCCGGGAAAATAATCTTAATTAGCAGCCGCGGCTGCCGGATGCCGAAATTACGCGCCACTTTGAGGATTAGCGGATCAATTTTTTTCACTGCCGAAACTGTTGACAGCAGAACCGGGAAAAATGCCGCTATGAAGATGATGACCACCGCAGGCAGATTGCCGATGCCGAAGAACAGCACAATGAACGGAAACCATGCGATCGGCGAGACCGGGCGGAGGATCTGGATAATCGGATTCATCAGTTTCAGGGTTACCGGGATGCGGCCAAGAATCAGGCCCAGAGCGATGGCGACTAATGTTGCCGACAGATAGCCGGCGGCAAAACGCAGCAGGCTGACGATAATGCTTTCCAGCAGAAAACCGGATACCCAGATTTCCCGGAAGGCTCTTGCCACGTCGCCTGGAGACGGGAGCAGTGAATGTTCGTAGCCGCCGAAACGGACGGCTCCGTCCCAGACCAGAATCAGCAGCGCAGGACCGGAGATTGAAATTAATAAATCTTTAATTTTTTTCTTGATGATCATGTCACTTTATATTTGAAATCAGGGTGTTATCAATCAAGTCTTCATAAGCTGGCGGATTTTTCGTCAGATTGAGTTCCTTCAAATAGTCAATCAGCTTCTCGTATTCCGCTTTTTTAATGATCAGATCGTTATAGGAAATCCAGTTCAGAGAAGTATCCAGGACCTTATCTGGAACTTTTAAATACTTCTTGCCGGAGTCTCTGGCGGCCTGCTCCTTGTGCTCCAGCGCTTCGGCGCTTCGGATATAGCCGGTTACCAGTTCCTGTGCCTGCAGTTGTCGGTCACGGATAAACTCAGCACGCAAAACCAGAGCGCAGCACATGGAATCCTTCCATATCTCTTCTGATTTATAGAGCACTCTGCCTTTGCCCAGGGCAACGGCTTTTGCTCCGAACGGTTCCGCCACCAGGAAGCCGCTGATCCGTTTTTCCGCCAGCGCGGCAGGCATTTCCGGCGGCGGCAATTCGACGATTTTTACGTCAGAAGTGGTAAGTCCGGTAGATTTCAGCGCCTGATGCAGCAGAATATAGTGTGCCGAGAGACGGCTTGGAATCGCTACCGTTTTCCCTTTCAGATCACGAATGTCTTTAATTGTCTGATCCACCACAAAAACGTTGCCGTCGCGGTGTCCGAGCGCCACTGCCTTGATTGGAATACCGTTTTCGCGTGCCTTGACCGCCAGCGGGAATAATACTGACGCACCGTCAACTTTTCCAGCATTAAGCGCCTCGACCAGTTCAAGCCATGAACCGAAACGTACCAGTTCCAGGTTTGTGTTTGCCAGTTTCTGGCCGTACAATTCCTGTTCGGCGTATAGTGGATAGGCGTGAGTGATCGGCAGATAAGCGATCTTTACCGTTTCCTTGTCTTTGGCCGGCAGTTGAACGGCCGCGAAAATAGCAATTATTGTCAGTAAGCGAAGTGAAAGTTTCATGTTTTTGTCATCCCCTTTTTTCTAGTTTATTAATATAATATACATTTTTGTTGTTGCTGCAAAATAACAATATATATTGTGCATATTTTATCTAATATATAATTAATACTAAAAAAGTAAAGATTATGTTTATTGTTTTCTGTGTTTTTTTAATAAAAGGCTATTGCCGGACGATAGTCATTGATGTTGTTTGTTGTTTAAACCTGATTTGATACTGCATTTATTAATGGCTATTTTTTATCTTCTTCCGGGAGTTTATTTGCATCGGATATAACGGCAGATTAATTTAATCGTATAGGGAATTGTATTTTAACCGGGATAGACAGGATAAGAGAAAATGTTTTTCCATGAAGAACATGAAGGTAATGAAGGTAAATGCATGTTTAACCACGAAAGACACGAAAAAGCACGAAAAAAATCAGTCAGCGAATTATGCCGGGTGTTCACCCGCGTTAATTCGCTGACTACAGTTTTTACTCTGTGTTCTCCGTGACCTCTGTGGTAAAAATGGATTTCTCCTTGTCTTTGCTCTGTGGTTAAAGTCCCGGCGCAGCCGGTTAAGTTCTCACGGGAGGTTTTATGAATACTAATTGCCCGCACTGCCATACAGAGTTGATGATTGCTGACGAACATGCCGGCGATATGGTTGCCTGCCCGGACTGCGGCGCTCATTTCAAGGCGCCGGTGGCCGATTATATTCCTAAAATCTGCCCGAACTGCCGGGCAGGGGTGGAGCGGTCGCATAAAATCTGCGTGAATTGCGGATATGATTTTGACAGCGGCCAGCTTTTGAACACCAGAGTCGTCAGGCCGGAGGAGATCGTGCCGTGGTGGCTCCATGTGCTGCGCTTTATCGCCGACTGCTATCCCGGACTGTTCCGTCCGCTGACGCTGATTGCGTTTGTCATTTTTGTCATTTTATTTGTGGCAATAGAAATCCTGGCGCTGACGGTATTGTTCATGGGGGCGTTTGTTTCAGCGTTCATGGTGGCGGTGGCGGGGATGATGGTTTATGTACAGGGTGCGGCTTTCCTGGGGACAGGATTCATCATGGATTTGCGCAATGCTCTGGTCGAAATGCAGGGGCGGCAGATGGAGGCGTTTGTCTGGCTGGCTGCCGCGCCGACCTTGCTGATATTGTCGGGGATGCTTATCGCGTCGAAATATCTGGTGCATTGAAAGAAAGAATTCAAGGAGTCAGAATTCAAAAGAGAATAAAGGCAGATGGTATTTATAGATAAAAGAGGGTTGGGTTATGATCTTTAAAATTATATGTCCTGGATGTAAGACGCGGTATGATGTGCATAACAGTTTCAGCGCTAAACAGGTGGCCTGCGACTGCGGAACTAAATTTACTCTGCCGGCGGCTCCGCCGGATGGCGATTACCAGGTGTGTCCGGGCTGCCGCGAATTGACTTCAAATGACAATGTCATCTGCACGTCATGCGGGTTCAACTTCAAAACCGGCGGCAAGATTGCAGCCAGAAAGAAGATCAAGGATGATGACGAACCTGGTTTCTGGTTCACCTATGGCATTCTGATTAAAAAACTGGCGATATTGTTAATCGTATTGCTGGTCGGCTTTATGATTTATCATTATTATACGGCCAAACCTTTCGGCATTTCCGCAAAAGCGCCGCTGGGGATGTTTCCGGTTGTGAACGCCTTTTTAGGGACGCTGAATTTTGAGTTCAAGGAACTGCCGGCGCCGGCGCAGTATCCGGACTGCAAAATGTATTGTTTCAATAATGCGAAAGCGGCGAAGGATACAAGAGGGATGGTTGATGAAGAGATTATGATGATTGCGGATAAAGCCGGGATTATTCAGGCCTTTTTCGGACACTATTCCGTTCCGGATGTTGCGCTCAATCCGAACGGAACTATTGTTTCGCGTTTCTTCGGGAGATTGCGCACCGAATTTGGCGTGCCGGAAAAGCCGGACTTTAAAGTGGTCACTCACGGTACCGGGCGCATGGCCTGGTCTGAAAATGTATGTAACTGGGGCAGTCAGAATATCAGCATTTACTGGACGCGGGTTGATAACTCCATCGGACTGGTTTCTTCTAACCAGAAACTGGCAATCACGCTGGCGAAATATTCGCCGGAGAAAACTTTGAAAGATAGTATGCGCGGCGACGAGGAGGAAAGTGGCGGCGGCGTCAGCATCAGTCCCGGCATTGGCGGCAATGCAGTTAAAAATATCAGCAAAAGCATTAATAAAGCAGTAAATAAGAAACAGCAGGAACTTGAGGAATAACAACAATGAAAGAAACATGCGGATGGGCAGGAACGGATCAGCTTTATGTAGCTTATCATGATAAAGAATGGGGGGCTCCGGTTCATGATGACCGGAAAATCTTTGAATTCCTGGTGCTGGAAAGCGCACAGGCCGGTTTGAGCTGGATCACCATTTTGAGAAAGCGTGAGAACTACCGGCAGGCGTTTGCCGGATTTGATCCGGTGAAGGTTGCGCTGTTTGATTCAAAAAAGGTCGAGGAACTGCTGCAGAATCCGGGAATCATCAGAAACCGGAAAAAGATCGAGTCGGCAATAAACAATGCTCAACGGTTTCTGGAAGTGCAGAAAGAGTTCGGCAGTTTTGACAAGTATATCTGGAGTTTCACCGGCGGCCGCCAGCTTGTAAATGCCTGGAAAGATTTATCGCAGTTGCCCGCGACATCGCCGGAGTCGGACAAATTGAGCAAGGACTTGAAGAAGCGCGGGTTTAAGTTTTTAGGTTCAACAACATGTTATTCGCACATGCAGGCGACCGGCATGGTAAACGACCATATAACCTGTTGTTTCAGGTATAAGCAGGTGCAGGACAAATGACTGGTGACTGGTGACTGGTGACTGGTGACTGGATTTGTTGTAGCGCCGTCCGTCCCGGACGGCAATCCCATAAGTCCTATCTGTCCTATCTGTCCTATCTGTCCTATCTGTCCTATCTGTCCTATCTTTTTACGCCGGATTTATTTCCCGATGCAGAAGCGGCTGAAGATATTTTCGAGGATGTCAGGCGCGATGTTTTCGCCGGTGATGGATCCCAGCGCGGTTATGGCGGCGCGCAGATGCACGGCGGCCAGTTCCCAGTCGGATGATTTTAGCATGGCGGCAGCTTCCGGCAGCGCGGCGGAGGCTTCGTCAAGCAGTGCGGCGTGGCGCGAACTTACTGCGATCTCCGGTTCTTCGGTATGCGGGAACCCCCATACGGCCTGTTCAAAAAGATCCATGAGTCCGTCAATGCCGGTCCGGGCGGTGACGGAAATTCCGGCGGCCGGATATTTCAGAACGGGCAGGGGAGTATTGCCGGCCAGATCGAGCTTATTCCATACTGCGATAACATTGCGGTGTTCCGCAACGTGTTTTTCCATTTCCCCGATGTCTTCATCAATAGTTGTTGACGCTGCATCCAGCATCCAGAAAACCAGTTGTGATTCTTTGATGGTTTTGCGGCTGCGGTCAATGCCGAGCCCCTCAATCATGTCGGTTGCTTCGCGGATGCCTGCGGTGTCGGTCAGACGGACTGGAATATTGCGGATGTTGGCGGTTTCCTCCAGTGTGTCGCGGGTGGTGCCGGGCAGTTGGGTGACAATGGCGCGTTCATATCCGAGCAGCAGATTCAGCAGGCTGGACTTGCCGACATTCGGTTTGCCGGCCAGAACCACTCTGATGCCGTTGCGCAGAATTGCGCCTTCTTTGCCGGACGCTTTCAGTTTGTCGATATCGCGGCGGATGGTGTTGATTCTTTCAATGAAAACATCGGCGTCGGTCCAGTCGAGATTTTCCTCGGTGAAATCCATGCGGGATTCGCATTCGGACAGAATATCAATCAGAGACTCGCGGCGCCGGTTGATTTGATTTTTCAACGCGCCGGCGATCTGTCTTTCCGCCAGATGCAGCGCCATATCGCTGTGCGCGTAAATCAGGTCGGCGACGGCTTCCGCCTGTGTCAAGTCCATTTTCCCGTTTACAAATGCGCGGAAAGTAAATTCGCCGGGTTCAGCCAGTCTGGCCCCGGCGGCGGTGACGGCGTCAAAAGCGCGGCGCACCGCCAGAGCGCCGCCGTGGCAGTGCAATTCCACAATGTCATCGCCGGTATAGCTGTTCGGGCCGGGCATATAAACTGCCAGCGCCGGTTCGCCGTCAACGTCATTCGGAGATGATATTTTGCCCAGCAGCATTTTTCTGGCATTGGAATGTCCAAGGACAGCTCTGCCGCGCCAGACTTTGCCGGCAGCGCAGAGCGAATCCGGTCCGGAAATCCGGATAATTGAGATTGCGCCGCCGATGCCGGTGCAGATCGCGCTGATTGTGTCTTCGGTGTTCATCTTGAATTTCCGCAGTTGAATAATTCCAAATTGATGTTAATCCCTGATAATCGAAAAACAGCCCGGTACAATTCAACCCTGCGGGTTGCGCGTTCGGGCATATCTCCGGCGTCAGCTTCACCTTGCAGTATGCTTATACAGCATTGGATTACTTTCGTAAAGCTACACCCAGGCTTTCGCAACTGCGGAAATCAGGTTAAGTGTTTTGCCTGAATTTTAGTGACTCAGGCAATATAGCGTTAAATACGGAAAAATAAAGCGGCGGCTTACGGTTTCACCCATAGACCAGTCTGGCTGGCTTTATAACAGGCCAGAACGACTTTGACGGTTTCCGCCGCAGACTCTCCGGTTACGAACGGCTGGCGTTTTTCGCGGATTGCCTGCACGAAGTCTTTGATTTGAGCCGGATGTCCGCCGCCGTAGTAGACTTTGCCGGTCTGAAGAGCGGGGTCAATCTCGCATGCGGCGAAGCGTTCCTCGATTTCCCGCTGTCTGGCTTTGTCGTTGAATTCCAGGTAAGTGACTTTTAGATTTAAATATTCCAGATAGCCTTCAGTGCCGCTGATGGAGAATGAATGCCGCCAGTTGGCGGCGCTGGAGGCCGTGGCTGTAACGGCGCCGAGCATGCCGCGTTTGAATTTGATGGCGAATGCGGCGGTATCTTCGGTTTCAATAATTCCCTTATGCGTCATATTTTCACAGCGCGCCGAAAGCTCTTTGATGCCGCCGAACAGCCAGTTGATTAAGTCAATGTAATGAATTGCCTGATTGATCAATACCGCGCCGCCTTCATGCGCCCAGGTGCCGCGCCAGGCGTCGGCGCGATAATATTCATTGGTGCGGAGGCAGTTGCTGCTCATATTGACGGTTGTGATTTTGCCGAACACGCCTTCTTCAATCATTTTTTTCAATACTTGATTTACAGCCTCATGACGGTGCTGGAAAATTCCGCCGAAAGCGAGTTCAGAATTGCGTTTATGGGCCGCTATCATTTTTTTCAGACACGCCTGGCTGCGACCGAGTGATTTCTCACAGATAACGTGCTTTTTATGATCCAGGGCATCAACCACGATCTGAGCATGACTGCCGTGGTCGGTGCAGACCGCGATGCAATCAACTTCCGGATCATTCAGAACGTCATGGTAATCAGTCGTGGTTCGGGGAATCCCGTATTGTCCCGCCATCTTTTCCGCTTTTGCTGAGACCAGATCACAAGCCCATTTCACCTTTACATCTTTCAGGAACTTAAAGCTCTCAATATGTGAAGGCGCAATTACTCCGCAACCGATAACACCGCACTTGATCATTTTCATTTTTACTTTTTCCGATATTAAAATTCAATTATTTAATAGTTATAAACCGTAAGGTTTATGATAAATAATTATAAACCGGTAAATAATATAAGTCAAGCATCGTTCTTAATAATTTCAGGAAAATTAAAATTAAGGTTTTTGGGTGGAACAAATCAGCCTTCATTCGAGCAGATTTAAAGAAGAATGCGATTTTATTGATATGAATAGCGGAAAAAGGCTTGAAAAGAGTTTTTTAATCGTATATTTTAATCTGTTTATTTAAATGGAAATTATCGTGTTAAACAAAGTTAAAGCTTTGAGGATAGGTAATGGACAAGAAGAATCTTCAGGATGTGCAGACAAGTATGCGGGAAATGTTCCAGCGTGCGGTTGAATCAGGCAGAAAAAACAATTTAGATTACGCGATTGAGATACTTAAAGATCTGATTAAGAAAAGTCCCGGCCTGATGCCGGCGCGGGAAAAATTGCGTGAATTCGAGCGTTTGAAATCAAATAAACTCAGCGGACTTGTCGGTAGATTCATTAATCTGAAATCATCCTTTCAGGCCGCCAGGATCAAAGCTGCGGTTTCACAGAAACCGCTCGACGCGATGATGATGTGCGAAGATGTGCTGTTCCACAATCTATACAATCCCCTGGTGCTTAATCTGCTGGCAGATGCGTCATTAAAAGCCGGCGCCCCGTTTATCGGTGTTGAAGCATTATCCATTCTCCGCGAGTTAAAGCCGCATAACGAGACCAATTTGCGCAAACTTGCCGATTTTCACCGGAAATGCGGTGATGCGATGAGCGCGTTGAAAATAGTTCAGGAAATCGCCGCTAGACATCCGAAAGATCTCGCCGTTCAGGCTGAAATGCGTTCCGCTGTAGCGCTGGCCAGTATGCAGCAGGGCGACTGGCAGAAAGAAGGGAAAACACAGGATAAAGTCAAGGACAAGGAAGAGGGCATGGTTGCTGAATTGCTTGACGGAACTCTTCATGACGTCGACCAGATGAAAACAGTTATCACCAAACTGGAAAAAGACCTGGAAAAAGAAGAATCCATTGACTCCCGGAAAAAACTTGGCGAATTATATCATGCCTGCGGCCGGTATGATGATGCGATTGAGCAATATACCCGCGTCGCCAAGGCCATTGGAGCCATGGACCCGGCAGTGGATAAAAGCATTGAAAAATCAAATATTGCTAAAATTGATGTTGAAATTAGCGATTTGTGCGTCGATCCGGCGAATTTCGCCCAAGTCGAAGAAGTTAAAAAGAAAAGATATAATTATCAGCTTGAACGCGCGACTGAACGGGTTAATGCTTATCCGAATGACAATCAACTGCGCTATGACCTGGCGATACTTTATTTTAACGGCAACTTCATTGACAATGCAATTGAACAATTTCAGTATGCCCGCAAAAACCTCCAGCGCAAAGTCGCCTGCATGGTTTACCTCGGTCGCTGCTTCCTGCTTAAAGACCAGTATGATATGGCAATAGAACAGCTCAACACCGCGCTTGCGGAAATGCTGGTGATGGACAAGGCTAAGAAAGAAGCGCTGTATTACCTTGCCAAAACTCATGAATCCGCTGGAAATGCGGAAAAAGCGCTGGAGAGTTATAAGGAGATTTATCAGGCTGACGTCAATTATCTTGATGTCGGGAAGAAGGTTCAGGAATATTATAACAGCAAAAAGAACGGATGACGGGACTGGTCATGGTAAATCACGGATATTTTGGATTTGAATTTAATAATGTTTATATTAATTTAATTGAAGACAGGCTGGTGCATTTTTTTAGAAAGGGACTAAAATGGCTGACAATGAGAATAAGATAGTCTTAAATGTTCCGGGGCAGGCGAATGTTGATCCATCCGAAGTGACGCATGAAGCTTTGAAGGATCCGCTAAGCGGTCGCGATACCGATACCGGCAGTCTTGACCGGATGTCTGACACTCAGACCAGAAAAACGGTGAAAATTAAACCGACTACAGGCGGAGCGGTGCCGGTACCGGTTATCAGTCTCGGTTCAACAGCTTCTGTTCGCGTGGTTCCAGCATCAGTTTCTTCTGAACCGGCCCGTCCGAAAGATGTGCTGGCCAATCGCGATACCGATACCGGCAGCCTTGACCGGATGGATGACACCAAGACCAGAAAAACGGTAAAACTTTCTCCGATTTCTGCTGGAGCCGGTCCTGTGCCGGTTATGAAACTTGGCTCTGTCGCCGCACCGGCTGTCAGTACCGGTGCAGTGGAAGACGATACCAGAACGCGTCAAACCGTTGTCCTTAAAACGCCTCCGTCGCCGGCGGTCAACACCGAATCAATTCCGATCACAACGCTGCCATATCCAGTGAGTCCTGCTGAAGAGGATACCAGAACGCGCCAGACTGTTGTCCTGAAGACTCCGTCGCCGGCGATTAATACCGAGTCAATTCCGATCACAACGCTGCCCCGTCCCGCCAGTCTTGCTGAAGACGATACCCGTACCCGTCAGTCGGTTGTGCTTAAAACTCCGTCCGCCCAGGTGGAGGGTACCGAGTCAATTCCGATCACAACGCTGCCCCGTCCCGTCAGTCTTGCTGAAGACGATACCCGTACCCGTCAGTCTGTTGTGCTTAAAACAAATTCATCCCCGATCTCTGTTGGCACCGAGTCCGCTCCGCTCAGCGATGTGCTGGCTGGACGTGACACCGATACCGGCAATATGGAAAGAATGGATGACACTAAAACTAAAAAGACGATTAAGCTTACTCCGCTTACAGCCGGCGGCCCGATTTCTAAACTTGCTCCGCTTGGCAAACCAGCCGGCGCGCCTGCTCCGTTCGTATTGTCCAAACCGGGTTCGCCCCCGGTAAATCTGGCTGCAACGGTTGAGCTTAAACCGGTTGTAGATGCGCCTCAGTCTGCCGCTCCTCCGGTGAATTTTGCGGCAACAGTCGAGCTTAAGCCTGTTGTGATGCCTGTTCCTGTGCCAAGCTCGCCTGTCAGTACTGATACCGGTAGCCTGAAAAATATTCTTGAAGACACTTCAACTAGAAAAACAGTTAAACTGCAACCTCTGCCGCCTGGCGGTGAAGCTGCTTCGCCGGTGACTGCTCCG
>JBAWXM010000122.1:0-13578 GCA_037144075.1 Lentisphaerota bacterium
GGTAAAACTGCTTTAATCAATTGATCCGCGCTTTGTTTCCAAGTCAGCCGTGGCATATTGACAGACGCGGGAGCATGACCTTGCTTATAAAGTTCAAGCCATTGCTGGACAGCTTTTGCAATAGCTTGCGGTTCCAGACCATTAAAGTAAAAAGCGCATTCCCCGGCCACTTCGCGGAAAACTGGAATATCCCGCGCAATAATTGGCAACTCATGCTGAGCGGCCTCGATCAGCGGCAAACCAAAACCCTCTCCTTCCGAGGCAACAATCAGGCAAGTACTGGCAGCATAAATTTTTTTCAAATACTCGTCGCTGATGCCCTTTAGCCAGAAGAGATGCTTGCCAATTTCGCGATGCACGCTGAGCTTCTCAACCAGCGGTTCCATCTTCCAGCCTTGTTGACCAACTATAATCAGATTGGCATCAACACCTTCATTCCAAAGCTGTTCAAATGCCGAAAGTGTCTGAGTATAGCCTTTACGCGGCTCGATGGTGCCAACCATCAAAAAAGTTGAACGCTTAGCGAGGGTCTCAAACACAAGACTGGCATCGCCTGGCAAGCCGCAGGTAGGAACAGAGTTTTCTAAGTCTGCCCCCAGGTGGAACCAGCCTATCTTGAATGGGCACAGACGCGACGGCCCATGTATACGTTGCCAATCTGCAAGCTCATCGGCTACAGCGTTAGAAATGCAAACCGCCCCATCAAAATTGCTGACAGCCTCTATCCAGCGCCGATGCATTGCTTCGGCTTCAGCAGTAAAAAACTGCGGCAATAAAATGGGCAATAAGTCATAGACAACAAAAAAGACATTGATTCCACGCCTATGTAAACCAAGCAAATAATCCATTTGAGCAGGTATCGCGATGGGCTGCAAGTCCAAACCCAAGAAAATGTCTCCGGACCATGCATTTACCAATTCATCATCTGCCCACTCCTCGTAAACCCCAAGAAACTTGCTGGTAAAGCGGCGGGCATAACGATAACCTTCGTTACAAGTCTCGGCATATACCGGTTCCACTACCCATCCAGTCGGCGGATTAAGCAGCAGCCGATGTAACAAAGCACGCACGACGCGCTGAATTCCGCTCTTCACATCCCGTTGAACCAATTCAGAAATATCCAAAAATAATTGCTTGCGGCGCGGACGCGGTGGAAAATTGTTAGCCAATGCCGTTGAAACGCGCATCCAATTGTCTGTCGGCAGTAATGGCTCGATGCTTGCTATAGCATTTACAATAGACGGCAAACCTTGCCACGCATTTTGATAATAATTTTCAATAGCGTCCGCATACTGCTCCGCACAGCGGCGCGGCTGATGATAGATATGTATTGTTTCTTTAGCACATTGACCAAGTGCATTGCGCCGCCCAGCGTCACGCCACAGTGTCGTCATGGCTTCAATCAGTTGCTCGTCGGAAAACTCATCATGCAACATCCATACGGCATCTGTCGGCAAGTCCGCCATCGAGCCGTTGGCATTGACAATAGTCGCCAATCCATTATTCATACAATCCAGCACCGCCGCTGACGTTTCACCTCTAGATATGGAACGCAGTTGCGCCCCGACATCAGCGACTGCAAGCCATGTACGATAAGTTTCAGCATCCACCCAACCAGTTATTTTGATACGATTTTCCACGCCAGAAATAGAACGCGCCAATTCAATACCATATTCACCAATATGATTCTGGCCAACGAAAACCAGACGGCAATGCGGATCATTTGCCAGCGGCGACGCCAGCCATGCTTTCAGAAGGCGATGATTGAGCTTTGTTGGCCCCAGCATCCCAAAACTGCAAACAATGAATTCATTGCTTCCCAATCCCAGTTTTCGCCGCGCTTCATGACGATTAGTTTTAATTGATGGCACACGCAACAGAGGGATTACTGTCCAGTCATCTGCCGCGCCAGCGCCATACCATTTTTCTGCCAAACGACAGGAATATTCTGAGTGTACAATCATTCCAATTGCCTGTTGCAAGACCTCCAAATTGCACGGATATTCCCAAACGATATTGGCACTGTCATTTGTCTGATGCCTTGCCTGCAATGCGAGCCAACCATGAGAATGTAGTAACGCACGATTCCACCCATGCGGCATAACTCCGAGATCATCCATATGGCTGATGATACTGGAAAGAAAGAAATCATGCAAGACAACGACCCCAGGTATATCAGTCAGCAAGCCGAACATATGACTGTGAAATTGCGAATTCCCAAAGTGATACATCACCCGGTCAAATCGGTGGAAATTTGATCGGAACCAGTTGACATCACGAATCGGACAGTTGGCATGTACCCAAGGGTCAGCTAGCTCATACTGCGTGACAATGACTTCGATCTCATAATGCCGAGCAAGTTCCGGCAGTAATTCAGCGCTGTAGTCGGCAATGCCACTTTGCGCAGGCGGAAACGGTGAAACATAAGCAAGACGCGGACGCCGTGTAATGTTCAATATCGTAGGCCGTGATCGTTGCTCGACAAATGTTTCCAATGCCTGCCATGCGCGCCGTGCAGTCTGTTCCCAGGAAAATCTTTTTACCCGTTCCAATCCGTATTTTTCTAATTCGGAGCGGAGTTTATCGTTCGTCAACACCTCAGCTATCTTTTGCCCGATAGCCTGATCATCGAAAGGGTTGAATAAGGCATCTTCACGCCCGATGACTTCAGGGATGCTTGATATATTCGAGCCAATTACGGCTCGACCACAAGCCATCGCCTCCAAGGCTGGCAAGCCGAATCCTTCGTGCCATGAAGGGAAGACAAACAATTTACAGGCATTGTAAAGTGTAAACAAATCGCCATCTGAAACGAAGCCCGTAATAATCAGTTGATCGTCCGCCAAGCCTTCTTTTGCGGACAATTGCATCAATCGTTTCCTGTCCGGTTCTTTTATGGCGCATACAATAGCCAACTGATGTGCCGCCAGAATGTGCATGGGCATGGAGGCATAAGCCCGAATGAGTGCTTCTATATTTTTTCGATGGTCAATACCGCCAGTATACATCACAAACGATCGAGTTAAACCGTAGGTTTTCTGTAAATGCATATAATCGGCATCACTGAGTGTCTTAGAGTAAAAATGGCTGTCGCATGCGGTAGAAATATTGACAACCTTCTCTTTTGGGAATCCCAGATAATCAACCGCCTCCCTGCCTGATGACGACGAGATCGAGAGCAACAAATCAGCGCGACGCAGATGATCAAGCTTATTCAAATACCAGCATTCTACAACCGGATTTGCCAGATAAATCCCCTTATGAATAAATGGAATAAGATCGTACAGAATAACGGCAGTGGCCAGTTGGCTTGTGAAATAGCCGATACTCGTTACCGCGTCATCTCCAAGTCCCTCAAAAATGGAAGTTATTAAAACGATATCCGGCTGTACGCTTGCGAGAAACGCCTCATATGATATTTCGGACGCCCGGCGACGCGCATCGTTAGATTTGTCTGCGGCACTAACCGGCCCCGCAGCATCCCATACATGAATGTTTTCTACCGGCAATAGCCCGGCAAAAGACGTGCGAATAGGTTCAACACTCTCATGGAACAAACCGTTCAGTACAATGACAACATCATGTTTACCGCGCAAACGAGACATTTCCTTGCTCAAAGCCAGGGAATAACGACCAATTCCGCGATTCCGGCTCTCAGCCTGCGCCCCCTGCATGTCTATAACAATACGCATCAGCGGCTCTCCTTTCCATGGCGTTCAATAGCGGCTTTAAGACCATTATATATTTGACGGGCATGCGGAGAAAGCTGACTGACATCTTTCGGGACAAAATTATTTAAACCCTGGCTGTAAGCAACAATTTTAAAACGCATATAAATTGGACGTGCAATGCTATTTAACCCAAGAGCATGAACAATCTTAGCCACTCCAAAGCGAAGTCTGGGGCGCATCTTTACAAAAACAAAACATGATTTAATTCCTGTTTTAATAATTCGCATAAGTGAATTCTTCAATGCCATTACCTGAAATTCTCCCGTATAATGCGCAACTTCTCCTCTGCCCATCGCAGCAGCGCAGTGTACCGCCAGGAGCGGCTGTTATAAACAGCGTCAAGAACATTTTCCGCCTGTTGAGCCTTTGCTTCCGCCTGTTGAGCCTTTGCTTCCGCCTGTTGAGCCTTTGCTTCCGCTTGTTTAACCTTATGCCCAATAAGTTGATGGAACGGTTGACATGCTGTTCCGCTAAGCATAAAATCATCGAAAATATTTGGCGGTATTTTGAAAGCATTCAACAAATAAGACTGACCGGAATAAACATAGAAACGATTCAGCCCGTCAAAATATGCGAATTGATAGCCTTTGGCAAGCACCAGAGGTTCCCAGCCGGCATAATCTTCATCCTGTGTCAACGGGCGAGTACTCTCGATAACTAATACCCAAGGTCTCGCCGTTGACTCCCGCCAGCTCTCTAATACACTTTTTTCCAATCCCTCAACATCCACCTTTAACCAATGAATCACACGTTGCCCGATACGGTCAAACAAGGTATCCAAAGATAAAATTTGGACTTGTGATTCAATACAGCTATATCCTGCCTGCTTATGTATTTGCGCATTGTTTTGATCAGCCGTAGACAACCCTGTATTTTCAAACTCATAAAATGTAAAAAAACCATCACCATTGCCGATTGCCGCCTGCTCGACTATTTCGTCCGGCCTTGCCTGCCTTAATTTATTCGAGTATTGCATTGCAGGTTCAACATGGACTCCGCGCCAGCCATTTTCATAGAAAACAAGACTGACCGAATCTACCACTGGATCATTTGCGCCAATATCAATATAAAAACCATTATTAATGTGCTTTAAAGCCCGCCATAGCATCACATCTTCAAAATTTTGGGCATAAGAAATAAAAGTCATAATTCAGTTGCCTTCTAGTATATTTTCCCGGCTAGTTGTTAAAATTCATAATCATTGACTAACTTCTACTCTGGCGATAGTGTCAAAATATATCAAACCGGCTTTGACTTGCTGGACTTCATTGCGTATAATGCTTGCTAATTCCGGGAAGTGCATATTTACACATTGATTCATATTGCCTATAACAATTGCCGCACTCACAAAAATGTCTCCAGAAAATAATTGAGGCAATTTAAGCTCAAAATATGCGTTGGCAGAAGATTGATTAAAAGGGTCAATCATTATATTTTCCAAAAAAGTATTTGTTCCATACAAAATAATATTTCTGGCATCGGATATTTGTATTCCAACGTTAATATTTGGGAAAATATTCTCTTTTAAAATATATTCTCTGACAAAATCAATATTCCACTCTGCTAAAACTTCAATTGTTATCGTGCATGGACTTTTAAGAATATTGGGAGGTTCAAGTCCATAGATGTTAATCTCAATAATACGCCCGCCACCGACCCCCCATTCTTTTTTCTGATTAGTTACATCGGTTCGGTAGATATATTCATCCTTATTGCCGATCACCGCTTGCTCAATTTCGGGTTTTTCTCTTTGAGAAACGGTATTATTTTCCACTGGAAAAAGATAGCGGAAATATTCCAGCACTCCTTCTCTGGCGTTGCCGTCAAAGGCCTGCTGCCCGGACTTCAGAAAAATCGTTCGTTTACAAATACGTTTAACTGTATCGGTATCATGTGTTACAAGAATCAGGGTCATACCTTTCTCAATCAACTGCTCCATCCTGGCATAGCATTTACGTTGAAATAAAGCATCGCCTACAGCCAAGGCTTCATCTACAATCAGGATATCCGGTTCAACTACGACTTGCACCGCAAAAGCCAATCTGACCATCATTCCGCTGGAGTAGGTTTTTACCGGCTGTTCTATGAAGTCGCCGATGTCGGCGAAAGCGACTATTTCATCGAATCTGGCATCAATTTCCGCTTTCGTCAAGCCGAGAATCGAGGCGTTCATATAAACATTTTCACGCCCGGTAAACTCCGGATTGAAGCCGCTGCCCAGTTCAAGCAGCGCCGCCACCCGTCCCTTGACTTCCACACTGCCGGCAGTTGGTTGAAGCGTCCCGGTAATGATTTGCAGCAAAGTACTTTTTCCGGCACCATTACGGCCGATAATTCCGACACATTCTCCTTTTTTTACTTCAAAATTGATGTCGCGCAAAGCCCAGAACTCTTTGTAGAAAGTCTTGCGCCCCATTGACAGTGTCTGCCAGAGCCGATGTGAAGGTTTGCCATACATTTCATAGCATTTAGAAACGTTTTTAACACTCAAGACTATGTCATTATTATCATATGACATCGGCAAATCCTTTCCTGGTTTTGACAAACCAGACAAATCCCAGGTGTGCGACTATAACTGATGCGCCAAATGAGATTAACAGAAAAGTCCAGTCCGGGAACTGCCCGTATAAAAAAACTTTTCTGGATTCTTCAATAATGGTTGTCAGCGGATTAAGCTGCAGCGGCCAGCGGTATTTTTCCGGCACTGCGGAAATCGGATAAAAGATTGGCGTTATGAAAAACAGCACCTGCATGACAATGCCCATAATGTGTTGAATATCTCGCAGATATACCCCCAGCGATGCGACAAACATGCTGATTCCGCAGGTAAAGAGGACGAGCGGAATTAAGGGGAGCGGAAGCAGCAACATTGTCCAACTGACTTTACCGAATAAAAAACAAGCGCCTAGAAACAGCAGAATAAACCACACAGAGCCTAAAATCAGTGTTGACAAAACCTGTGCAACAGGAAGAATCTCCAGCGGGAAAATAACTTTCTTGACATAATTGGGATTCCCGACAATAACTCCGCAACTGCCGGTGACGCTCTCACTGAATATATTGAATAAAGCCATTCCGCAAAACATGATGATTGCAAAAGCCGCCCGGTTATCACCAGTGTCAATTCCCCAGCGCGCTTTGAAAATAACACTGAAAACAAATGTATAAACACAAAGCATCATCAGCGGCTGAGCAAAACTCCATAAAAGTCCCAAAGAGGAACCGCGGTATCTTGCTTGTATATTCCGCCTGACTAATTGTTTCAATAAGTCTTTGTTTTTTAGTATTATATTGACTCCCAGCATGGGATCAAATAACACGCCAAACTTTTTCAGCATTGCAATCTCATTTTGTTTATTGAAATATTATGAACAGACAAATCCGGCATTAATAAACATCAATTTGGATTTTATTCAAGTATTTGGGACCCCAAAGGGTACAAAAAACCGGCATGTTTTCCATAAGTTTTACTGTGCGGACGGACTCGAAACGGAAATCTGCCGGCGAATTATCAATAAGCGCCTTTACAGAATAACACTTCTTTGACTGTTTTCAAAAAGATGTAGATGTCCAGCCATACTGACCAGTTCATGATATAGTACATATCCATCCTGACGCGTTGATTGTAATTGGTCTCGCTGCGTCCTGATACCTGCCAGTAGCCGGTGATTCCCGGTTTCACCCGGTTTACCAGCGCATAATTCTCCCCGTAGTATGATTTTTCTTTCTCCACAATCGGGCGCGGCCCGATGACTGCCATCTCGCCTTTTAAAACATTAAAGAACTGCGGCAGCTCATCCAGACTGGACCGCCGGAGGAAACGTCCCGTAGCAGTAATTCGCGGATCGTCACTGAGTTTGAATTTTTCCTGCCATTCCTTGCGCAATTCCGGATCTGCCTCCAGCATTTGTTCCAGCTTGATATGAGCATCCTGATGCATGGTCCGGAATTTGAGCACATTGATGGTCTTTCCGCCTAATCCCAGACGCTCCGCGCTGTAAAATATTGGTCCTCTGCTGGTTATTTTAATCAAAAATGCAATCAATATAAACAGCGGCATCAAACAGATGATTGCCGTTGTCGCCATAAACAGTTCAAGTATTTTTTTGACCATTCTCGGACCGCGCAGCATTAACTGGTTACGCAGCTCCATCCCCAGGCGTCCGTTCATGTCAATCGGATACGCCCAGGCGGTAGGAAACACTTCATTATCCGGAACAATCATGATATGACGGAAATAATGCGATAATAATTTTATTTTGTCTTTCATAACGGTCAAAGGCAGACATATAATGATATAGTCTATATTTCTTAATTTTGCGATTTTACCAGCATCAGCAATTGTTCCAAGCACTGAAATATTCTGTATGGTCCTGCCTGTCATGGAAATATCGTCATCAATGAATGCTTCAGGAACAATGCCGATATGGCGGTCTTTCTGCAACTCCTCAACCAGCGATACTCCGCCAAGGCCTGCTCCAGCTACCAGCGCACGTATTTGCCCGAAGCCGCCGGCCTTCATTATGGAACGGACTATCCAGCGCGACAAAGGCAGAAATAGTAATGTTCCAAGCCAGCTCGTTATAAATACAACGCGCGAATAAAGTTCTACATTCCTGGTAACAAAAAGATAGGAGAATATCAACAGGTAAAGCAGCGTAACGGAAAAAAACAGCCGTCGCAATTCCTCCACCTGCCCCAGAGCGGCGCCGGGATAAAGAAAATTGCCGTGATAAACGCGGATAAAGGCATTGCATAACAGCAGAATCAGTCCCATCGGCCACAATCTGACATATTCAATCATCAGATAGTCCCCGCCCAAAAACTTATATAACCAGGCAGACAGTAGCAGAACTGTGTAAAATGTGGCAAAATCAGCCAGCGCAAGCAATATTACTCGTATTTGGCCCCCATTCACAATAACTTGCCTCCTGCTTTCCATACAGCATATTGCACATTATTAATTTGGATGCTCTTAATCCGGCTGAAACCCGGATATTGCGTTTCACTTTGTCCATTGACATTGCAATCCACAATATAATCAGGGCTTATGCGGCCATTCCTTACATCCGTATCTTCCATCTCTATATCCTGTCCGCCGGCACAATAACCAAGAACCTTCAAATCGCCGAATATCAAAGGACGGCGATTTGACCGGTAGGAAGAACAATCCAGTTCGCGATTTATCCGCATCGTGCGGCTACCAAAATCATCCCTGATAAATTCAGCTATTTGAAGCGTTGCATTACGCTCAGTACTCTTCTGGTGCGATGTATAGTCTTTAATCGTCGGCCCGGAACTGTCGGCCAGCAGAGCAATAGCACAGCCGGCAAATACCACAGGCGCCGCCGCGCGATTCTCCAGCAGCACAGGAACCTTTGCCCGCAGCCATTCCCATAGAGCCAGCATGCCTATCGCCGACCAGCCCAGTGCAAGAGGAGCGACAGGAATTAAATAGCGCCGCGAAACATACAGGTACTTGTCGAAAATAATAATTTGCATCACGATTAAGAATGCGTGTCCCAGAAGTACTGCCAGCAAAATACTCTCCTCTGTTTTCCATTCACGGCGGTATATTCTCATAACTATCACAGGAATAGCAAAGAAAAAGAAGTAAGGGTAAAATCCTTTAAACAGCGAATCAATAAATTCAGCCACGGCATATCCGCTTTTCGACGCCGCCGACGGCTCGTCCGATATATCCAATGCCGGGTTTCCCGCCGTAGCAATATGATTCGACCGGAGTGCCGCGACTGCGGTAGGCGCGGCAACCGGGCTTGCATCAGATTGCAAGCCCGGCAATTTTACTATCGCATTGCGGTTATAAAAGTTTAAACCAAGCTGTTGTTCAAGTTTATTTAGAATCATTCCGTACCTGACTTCAGGCACAGGATAACCGATTGTCCGGTAATTATAGGCAAGTTGTGGAGACAAACAGAGTAAATACAAAAAAAGCGCGATAACAGTGCGCCACGGAAAAAACAGCGAACGTCGGCGATACAATTCAAAAAATAATATAGTTGACAGAAAAAGCAGTGCGTATAATACACAATCGCCCCGTGTTAAAGTAAGCAATGCCGCCCCGCAGGCACACCATATATAACCGGCTAATTTTGTCCGCTGCTGCCACACGCATACGATTGCATAACAGGCAATCATCATTGCCATACCCTTGCCGCTGTCGCGCAATCCGCCAACCGCAATTCGAATAAAATGGGAACTGAACATCAACAACACGCATCCCCATTGGGCAATATTTTCACCAAATGTCCGGCGAAAAATACCGTAAAGCGGAAAAACACATAGAGCAAAAAATAAAATACTGACGGATTTTGCGGCAACGAAACCACTGCACCCGGTCAGCCAGGCAAAAATTCCGGCACAACAGGGCAGCAATGGCGGAATGCGCGGATGAAATGCATAAGTCCAGTCGCCAACGGCAAAAGCCTCAGCCATCGCCGCATAACGTCCGGCCACGTCCCGCTCCGGAATATCATTTAAAAATCCCAGGAATGAGCATAGCAGCAATGACAACACAAAAATAAAGCAGGGAAACCGCCAGCCGGATATATAAATTTTCATATTTCTTATTTTAAACGCCAACATAATAGAAATCTCAATACCCTATAATTTTACTGTGCAATATTAAAAAAATGAATCTGCGATTCCCAAATTATAGCAAAGAAATAATTTAGCTCATTTATACTGAAATGCAACACAAACAATACTGATGCCGGAAACAATATTTTTATAGATTCAGACCAAAACCCATTCCGGCATTTGCAATCTTACTGCCAGCGGAAGATTCAACCATTGTGCCGGAGCAATGATAGTTTCAGCTGATTGATTTAGATAGGCAGACCACCATGAAAAAGTGCTGTTGGACAGTATCTGATTCCGGCAATTGCTCATCAACTGCATATCAATATAACTGTCGGCTCCCCGGTTCCAATCAACGAAGAAATGCGGGGCATGCTCCAGCATCGGTGCAATATGCTCTCGACTCCATGGGATATCATCAGAAAACAAAAAATAAGTATAACACCTGCCGTTTAAAGTCAATCGGGCTATAGACTTGCGATAATATTCTTCGGTACAGATGTTCTTGAACATCCAATTCTTCACATAATCTCCGCGTCGGATATGGACTGCCACCGAATTCTGCGTCTCTCCAAGTTTCTGGAGAAGCTCTTTTGATCGCGGTTCTGTTATATCGGGAAATTTATAGATCTGTCGTATTTTTTCTGCAATACAGTCAAAATAAATATGATTCTGCCAGTATCCACTGAAATATCTGTCTCCGGGTTGTGTTAGTACAGTGTCATTATAACGCATATTGAGAGGTTCAACACACATCGTTTTCCTCTGGAACGGGAGGCGAATCAAAATACGTGACAAACGATAGCGATCCGTGTACCAACGCATTTTTTTGATTTGTTCCAGCGGCGCCTGGGGAAGTTCTATCCCGAAGATACGCGCAATAGCCAACCCATTGTGAAGTTTGTAGTCACGAAACAGTGAACAGTCGCTCATGATTTCTTCATCCGGAAATTTTTCTTTCAGAGCTTCAAGAAAAGCATATTGGAACATTTGGTTCCCAAGCCCGCCGATAAGTTCAACTATTTTCATATCTTAACCTACAGCCATTTTATTTATCATGATCGTAATCAATTATTCAAGAGGATTGTAATCTGCACCGCAAAGCGATATAACTGGCGAAGCTCCATATCGTTCCGGCAATTAATGCGCCAACTGCAGTACCGGCTGCGCCATAGGGGCCTGACAACGTCAGATAAAGCAATATCGCAACTACTGTAACTGCCGAGGTGATAATCGCAGAAACATGCTCACATCGAATTGAATTTAACGTATTAATGTTAAATTGAGCAATAATACTGACAATCATTGCTTCGGAAAGGAAAAATACGCTCCACTTGGCACTGACAAACTTTTCTCCGAAAAGCAATGAAACGGTCACTTCGCCCCAGATCAGAAAAAATGGAATCATCAATATTCCGATCGCCAGAACAAAAAATGCTATAGTGTTTATATATTTTTTGATCTTCTTTCCTTCTCCTTTGCTTTGCATATCGGCTACAAAAGGAATGAAGACCAGAGGAATACAATACAAAGATTTGATGATCATAGCGATAGGCACAGCAATATTAAATAAGGCAACTTCAGTTGTCGAATTAAATATTACAAGAAAGATGGTACCCAATTCATTCAGTGCCACTCCTCCTAGAGACAGCAGAAATAACCATGAGCATGGTTTTAATATCGATCTGGCGGTAGAGAAGTCTATTTTGCGCGACAGTCCATAGGAAAATTTTTCTTTAAGGACAATAAACGAGATTAACAACATCAAGAAAATCGAGATGTTAAACACCGCAATAGCACCAGGCAATTGATATTTATTTAATATAAAAAACAAGCCGGTCAAAATCATTATTGTTTTAAGTACCTGAACTCCATTCATATATCCGAACGCTTTAAGCGCGTTAAACATATTGGTTACAATACTTTCTAATGAAGAGAGCATTAAAAATGGCAGAAAAGCATATAGATACCAGGGGGCAATTTTCGGGAAATAAGTCCTTTGCAACCACGGGGTTATGCATTCGAGAAGAATAATAAGTATGAAAAATATTATAAAGTTGAAATTGCAGATCGTGGAAAACATCTTACGAGCCACATTTTCATTCATACGGTTACGGAGATCGGGAATTGTAAAAAGGAGTACCTCCGCCGTGCCGAAACGGAACAGGATTACCAGCAATGAAAAAAAAGCGAATATGCCGTAAAATGCGGCATAATTATCAATAGAAAGAGAGTCTGCCATAATGCGACGAACAAGATAACTTGCTACCCCAATAATAAATGTCGCGATAACCGAGAGTATACTGCCACGAAAGAATTCTTGAAATATTTTGTCCGTGAAGAGTGATTTTATTTTAGATTGTAACATTGTTCGATATTTTTTTATTAATTCGATAGTATTTCATTTTGAACAGCCCAAAAACCAACTTGCCGGGACAAATATAAAGTATGCACTGTGCCAGAAAAGAGGGATAATTCAAAAGGCTAAAAAAACGCGACAAAAATAAGTATTTTGACTGTATGGCAATTGAGTCGCCCAGTGATCGTTTCAAATATTTGGCCTTAATCTGGGTTGTGCTGAGCCTGTAATCCACTAGACACTCAGTCAGGTTGTCCACCGGATATTTGGCGGCAAGTCGGAAGAAAAGGTCATAATCATCACATATGTGTTCCGGATCATACCGCATGTTGCCCAGCATTGAACGCCTTATCAATGTTGTAGGATGTGCGAGTGGATTATAACGACAGAACAATTTAAGTATCTTATCAGGCGATACCGGATAATTACGGATGGCAAACACACGACCATTCTCATCCATGATCCCGATGGACGATCCGCAGACAGAGTATTCAGGATTTAATTCCATAAATTCAAATTGTTTCTCTAAGCGGTCAGGATGGGCTCGATCATCCGCATCCATTGTCGCGATATAACGGGATGATGGCGATATCTGCGAGATCCCGGAATTACGGCTTTGGGCTACTTTGAGATTGCTTTCGTTATGGAATATCTTTATCCGAGCGTCGCGCACGGCCCAGGCAGACATAATTCTATAACTCTCATCGGAAGAGCAATCATCCACAATAATCAATTCCCAGTTGGTAAAACTCTGACTGGCGATTGAAGCGATTGCCTCGTCAAGATACCGTTCCGCATTATAGACCGGAATTACCACCGATATTACCGGATTAGCCATATTTATCTCCGGGTTCGGTGGAATTGTTCGGCTATCAGGCCGAGCAGGAC
>JBAWXM010000123.1:0-13494 GCA_037144075.1 Lentisphaerota bacterium
AAACTTGACAAGTCTCGCGAAATATCCCGAAGAGATTTTGGGAATTGCCGGTAAGTAGCATACCTGAGTGTATGCAACGAACCGGCAAACACAAAGGCATTCGGGAGAAGCGCGAAGATGCAAAGTTTATTTCTTTACGGCTCCTAAGCTGTTCAAGTCTGTATTTTTATATTTTCAGCCGCGCAGAGTATAAATCGCCATGAAACTGAAATTAAATGCTTTCATGGCGTTTTTTTATTTCCAGCATATCTTGAAATAATGGATTTCAGGAATATATTCCGTCTGTTTGATTTTATTTTTTATGAAGCATAGCCAACGATGGCATATGCCGACGGCAGGATTTTAATCAAATTGCAAATATAAATTATTAAACAGGGGGGAAGGGAATATGAAAGAATTACTCAAACACGCATCCAGTCTAATCGGCTCCGGCGAGGAGCATATCAAGGCAAACATTCACAATCACAGCAGTAATGTTGCTTTCTATAAAGACTCTGTCCAGAAGACGGATGGTACGATTGTCGCGATGGCTTGCGACTCCCAGTCAAAATTCATACTGGTTTTTTCCGGCCGCGAAGATGGAATCATCGCGGATTTTTCCGGCGAACAGATTGGCGATTGCGGCGTTATTGCCCGGAAATGCCCGTTGAATGAGCATAACGCGCAATTGCTTAGGAAACTTTTTCCCTGGACCGCGCCGGTATCGCTTCGCAACCGCAAAACAACGATCGGCTGCGGCGACCGGCTTGGCCTGGCCAGTATCGGTCATATTTCCGCAGTTAAACATTTTGACGCTACTCCGGTGCTCGCCCAGCAGTCGATGCGTGAACTTGACCTTACCGGAAGAACCTACCGGCAGGTGGTTGATGATACCACATTCATGGTTTTCCAGGCAGGGTATAAGGACGGGTATGGCGCTGACGGCGACCACCTGAAAAATATTCCGGATATTGATATCGCGCTGTCCGCCGGCATGCCGATGATCACTCTGGATTTATCGGAAGTTATGCTGGCGAAGGCCGGAGACTGGCCGGATTCGCAGGTGGAGGCCGCTTTCAATGCGCTGCCACCGGATGTTCAGAGCCGGATCAGGCAGACTTATTGCGATAAAACTTTTAAAGTCGGCAGTCTGGAAATTGCAATTGACGCCGCTACCGCCCGCCGTTGCGCGGTAATGTATTTGAAAGCGCTGGATTTCGCGCTGGAAGTTTACAACCACATAAAATCCCGTCGCGGCAATGAATTCGACCTGGAGATTTCGATTGATGAAACGACTTCGCCGACGCTGCCGTCGCATCATCTGTTCATAGTGAAGGAATTGCGGCTGCGCGGCGTGGAGTTTACTTCGCTGGCCCCCAGATTCATCGGGGAATTTCAGAAAGCCGTTGACTACATCGGCGACCCTGCCGAATTTGCCCGCCAGTTTGAAGTTCATGCGGCTATTGCCAAAACTCACGGCGATTACAAAGTTTCGATTCATTCCGGCAGCGACAAGTTCATGGTGTATCCGACTATCGGCAGAATGACCGGCATGCGTCTGCATCTCAAGACCGCCGGCACCAGCTGGCTGGAGGCCGTCCGGGTGATTTCCGAGAATGATCCGGAACTTTACCGGATTATGCACAAGTGCGCACTGGCAAATTTCAATGACATGCTCAGATTGTATCATATTACCGCCGATTTAAACAAAATCGCGAATGTGGATACAATGCCGGATAAAGATCTGCCGAAATTAATGGAAATGAACGAAGCCCGCCAGCTTCTGCATATTACTTACGGCCCGATCCTGCGCGATAAAACTATCCGCCCGCTGTTTTTCGCCGCCATGCACAAGTTTGAAAAGCAGTACTGCGAGAAGCTGAAAGCTCATTTTGAAAAACATCTCAGCCTGCTCGGCGTTCCCGGAAAATAGTATTGCCGGCTCCGGCGGATTTAAATTATCTCATTTTTAAGCCCTGAATATCAAAAAAAATCTTGCTATTCAGGGTTTTTGATGTATTTTGCAAAGTTAGTTTTTTCCCAATAATAAAAAAAGAAGGATATAATTACAAATGATTGAAACGATTTTTACTGTGGCTGAAGGCGCTCCGGCAGCTCAGGGCGGCGGAATGCTGCCCCTGCTGGGCCCGATTCTTATTTTCGGCGTGATGATTTATTTCATGATCAGATCACAGCGCAAACAGGCCAAAAAACGCACGGAAATGGTCGAGCAGATCAAAAAAGGCGACAGCGTTATCATCGGCGGCGGAATTTATGCCAAAATCGTTGAAGTCAAAGAAAAAACGTTTATTGCTGAAATTTCCGACAATGTAAAGGTTGAAATCAGCAAGACCGCCATCAATGCCGTTTTTGAAAACGGCAACTTGAATACGCTCGCCAACTGATTTTACATAAAGACTTTTAAGAAGGGATGCTGCCGCAAATATGAATAAAAAACCGATACTTCTGAGAACGATTATCGCCCTGGCCGTGACTGCCGTGTTTGCCATTTCAATCCATCCGCTGACGCCGCGGGATTTTTACAAAACTTTCAGTTCCATACTGAAGGACAGCAAAAATCCGGAAATGGAGAAACTGGTGGCTGAAGCCAAAAAGAAACAGGAAGTCAATCCCAGCCTTTTTCCGTCCCAGGCATTGCTTGAAGCCGCGGATGAAAAGGGAATTGACCTGAAAAGTTATGTCGACGGCAAAGAACTGAATGACAATCGCGACGTTCTCAGCGTGGTAAGAAAGAAAGCCAGCAGTTCCATACGCCTGGGACTGGACTTGAACGGCGGCGCTGAATTTCTACTTGAACTTATTCCTGACAAGAAACAGGATCCCAATGACGGCACAATCAGCAGTGAAAACAAACCTGCTCCTGAAGCCGTCGCCGTCACTAAGGCAAAAGACGCCAAAGACAGCCAGGCGATCAGCCGCACTTACGACAATTTCCGCGATATCGCGATTGAAACTCTCCGTAAACGCATGGAATCGCAGAAGATCTTCGAAACCGAAATTTCTCCCGCCGGCGGACGCTATATTTCTCTCCGCGTCCCGGTTGTGTCAAAGGATGAAAAATTAAAGCTGCTGAACCTGATTAAAATGAGCGCCAAGCTCCGTTTCCGTCTCGTTCATGAAGACAACCAGATGCTGGTCAAGAAATATCTGGAAGATCCCAAAAACTTTGTTGCGCCGGTCGGTTATGAAAAGATGGAGACCGTTGACTTTGTAAAAGGCCAGAAGCCGGTCACCCAGATTTACTTTATTGAACGCCGCTGGGTTATGGAAGGCAAAGACATTGTTGACGCGTTTCCGAGCGCCGACCAGTACGGGCAGCGCAAGATCATTCTCCGCTTTAACAACAAGGGCGGCGCCGAATTCGGCGAAGTTACCAGCAGATACCTGAAGCGCCAGCTGGCGATTGTGCTTGACGGCAAACTTTATTGCGCGCCGACTATTCAATCCGCCATCATGGACGGCAGCGCTGAAATTTCCGGAAAGTTCTCGACTGAAGAAGCCAAGGCCATTTCCGATGCTCTCGCCACCGGCAGCCTGCCGCAGATTAATGTCGAAGCTATTTTTGACACGGACCCGACTCTCGGCGCGGATAACGTCCGCAACGGCATCTGGGCCGGCGTGCTGGCGATGCTGGCGCTGGCAGTTGGCATGATCGTATATTATCACCGGGCCGGCGTGGTCGCGATTATCGGTCTGGTAGTCAACATTATAATGGTGCTCGGCGCCATGGCCGCTTTTGACGCCACGCTCACCCTGCCGGGTATCGCGGGCATCATTCTGACGATGGGGATGTCGGTTGACGCCAACGTGCTTATCTATGAGCGGGTGCGCGAAGAATTGAATAACGGCAAAACCGTGCTTAACGCGATTGATCTAGGCTACAGCAAAGCGTTCCTGACCATTATCGACTCCCATCTGACCACCCTGTTCACCGGGGTGATCCTGATGTTTGTCGGCACCGGCGCCATTAAAGGGTTTGCGGTAACGCTTAATATCGGCATTATCACCAGCTTGTTCTCATCGTTGTATATCACCCGCCTGGTGTTTGACATCATGCAGCGTTATTCCCATTTCAAAACCCTGCGCATGATGCATATTTTCACCCAGCCGCATTTCGATTTCCTGCGCGCCAGCCGCTATCTGCTGACCGGGTCGGTAATCATGATTGTCGTGAGTATCGCGACAATCTGCATTAAAGGTAAAGACTGCCTGGGCGTTGACTTTGTCGGCGGCACCCAGATTACGTTCAGTTATGCCGAAAGCATCCCGCCGCAGCAGATTTCCGATGCGCTTACCGCCGCCGGTTACACTGACGCCAAAGTTACCTACAAAATCAATGCCGCGCTTGGCGGCGATAATAAGAAACTGGAAATAGTTATTCGCAGCCATCGCAAGGTTGACACCAGCGCTCAGAATTCATCCAGCCCCAAAGACCAGATCGGCAAGATGCTCAACGCCAAATTCCCGAATGCCAAACTTTCCGGCGGACTTGAATCTTCGCTCGGCGGCCTGGTCGGCTGGGAATTCAGCAAATCCGCGATTCTGTCAGTGATTCTGGCGTTTATCGGCATTATTATTTATGTAGCCCTGCGCTTCGAATTCGATTACGGGGTATCTTCGGTAATCGCCCTTATCCATGACGTTGTTATCTCTCTCGGCATCTATCTGCTGCTGGGCAGAGAGATTTCATTGTCGGTTGTCGCCGCGATCCTGACGATCATCGGTTACTCCATCATGGACACAATCGTGGTGTTTGACCGGATCCGCGAAAATCTGAAACTGGTCAAAGACAAGCCGTACAGAGAAGTCGTAAACATGAGCATCAACCAGACGCTGAGCCGGACAGTGCTGACCGCGTTCACCGTTTTCCTGGTGGTATTCGTGCTCTTCCTGTTCGGCGGCACCGCCATCAATGACTTTGTGTTCGTCATGATGCTTGGCGTGGTGATCGGCACTTATTCATCAGTGATTGTCGCCAGCCCGATTATCGCCGTCTGGCACAAGAAATCCGGCGGCGTTGCCGGCAAACCCCCGATCCGGTAGTATTCCCGCTATTGTTGCTCAAGCCCGCTTTATGCGGGCTTTTTTTCTGTCCATGCTCCAATCTTCCATGCCGGTTTTCGTGAATTCCGGATTCTGTTGCCATAATCTCTCTACATATATAGTGATTTTGTCAACCCAAACGGAGAAGACAAGCTGGAATAATGCGATAAACGCGTTTTTAAAAACATGTCGGTTGGGCGGCCTAGTTTTAGGACTCAATTGCGAGACCGTTTGTTTCGCAAATACTATGATGGCATAATGTTGTTTTGTAGTGAGTTAGTAACCTTTGTGAAGTCAGCTTTTGTGTTTTTGATGCTTGCATAATGCCTCTCGCCGGTTATATTCCGATATGGGAATTGTTCATAGGTGTAAAATAGAGTAATACCGAAGCTAAAGCATTACGATATTCACAAAGGATTAATTAAATGAAATCTACTACTAATCGCAAATTCATTTCCATTGTCGACCTTGGGATGGCTTATCGTAAAGCCAAGGTAGATTTATATTATATGAGTAATCCATGTATTCTTAAAATTCTAGATTATGAAGAACTTCTTGAAGATAACTTAAAATCTCTTCATTCTAAATTATGTAAGAATTATGATATTTTGGTACAAGATAATGAATTTATAGGGAATTGGACTTTTACGCCTAAATGTATTGACAATACTCAGAATGAAAAAATAAAATTAATATCTTCTGATCCAAATATCAAATGGAATGCAATATGCCAAAAGTTGAAAATTAAAAAATCTAAACCTAAAGCCGAATTCCGTTTGATTGCCGATCATAGTATAGATTTTCATGTGGTTTCTACCATATGGATGTCAAAAGTTGGACATAAGTATGATGAAAAACTATCAGAGCATGCATATGGTAATCGTTTACGTCGTAAGAATAATGCTGAATTAAATAAATTATCTTTGGGAACTTTTATTCCTTACTTAAAGCCATTTCGTGATTGGCGTGATAACGGAATTAAAGCAATGCGTACAGCTATAGATGAAAAAAAAGATATCATTGCGATTACTACCGATGTTCAGTCATTCTATCATGAACTTGACCCGAACTTTATGTTAGATGCTGATTTCCTATCTTTTATCAGTTTGAAACTTTCTTCTAATGAAATACAATTGACTAATTTATTTATTCAGGCATTGAAAACGTGGGCTCGGAAGACACCATTAGGAAAAGGATTACCGGTTGGTCTTCCGGCATCAGCGTTGGTTGCTAATATGGCACTTATTGAACTTGACCGAATTGTTCAAAAAGAACTTGCTCCATTATATTATGGTCGCTATGTAGATGATATAATTTTGGTGATGGAAAACGGTTCTGAATTTCAGGATGCAGAAAAAGTATGGGAATGGATATTTTCACGTTCGGATAAACGCTTGAATTGGAAAGATGGGGAAAAAAAAGAAATTGCCTTCACCCCATCTTATCTTAAGAATAGCAAAATTCAATTTTCTAGCGAAAAAACAAAAGTTTTTTTATTATCTGGAGATAGTGGAAGCACTATGGTCAACGCATTGACCAGGCAGATTCATGAACGCGCTAGCGAATGGAGAGCTCTTCCAAAATTGTCAAGTTCTGAATATATTGCGACAGATTTACTTGTTGCCACTCAACATGATGGAGAGGAAGCAGATAATCTTAGGAAGGCAGATTCACTGTCTATGCGACGCTCCGGTTTTGCTATAAAGTTACGTGACTTTGAAGCTTATGAGCGAGATTTACTTCCCAAAGATTGGCAAGAGCAGCGCCGTGCTTTTCTGAATGCGTTTATTCAACACACATTAGTACTGCCAGTATTCTTTGATTTGTCCATATACCTGCCTAGAGTAATCAGATTAGCTACCGCTTGTGAGGATTTTTATGAGCTTCATCAAATTGTTGAAAGACTATTTAAACTTTATGAAAAAGTAAATAGTGATTGCAATCTTAGTCTCAAGGCTAATGAACGAAAAATCAATAAAAATCGGTTTGGGATTAAGAAGTGGCAAGAGCAGATTCATCTACAGATAGAAGAGAATATAAAAGCATCCTTCCCCCCCCAATTGAGTCTGCATGGTAAGGTACTCTGGACTAAGCTTTTTATTAATAATCCAACGTCTCTTAAGTTTGACTGCTCTATCAAGGAACTTCAGCAATGGCAAAAGCGCCTATTTAACCATGACCTTGCACACATGCCATTCCGCTTTGTTGGTTTAAGTAAATTTGTCAGTAAGCGCGGTATACCAGATAAGCAATCTATTACTTATACCAAGAATACTAAAAATATCCTGGATGGCTTTGTTTGGGATGGGCTGTCTCTAGTAAGTTCCCGTATTAAATGTTGTGCTGCTGATGGATTGCCTTATGGACTTCTTTTCAGTACGCGCCCATTCAATCTGACAGAACTATATTTGTTATACAAAGATCCTTACAATGAAAGAGCGTCAAAAGAAATTTCGGATAGTATTCTTGCACTGCGCGGATTCTCTGTCACAGATAAAATGCCGAGGTGCAAGAATGAGATTCTTGATATTCCTATGGATTGCGAGAATACAAAGATTACTGTTGCTTTAGCAAGTTGGAAAACTTCTTTTGATAGTTGGCTTGCTGCTATTGCCCAAAAAGGAGACCCTGATGTTTCACGTTATAAGCGTTTAACCGATTTGCTAAATCATTTGCTTTCAAATTCCCATAAAGCTCGTTATTTAGTAATGCCAGAACTTTCTCTCCCTGCTCGCTGGTTTATTCGGATTGCTCAGAAGTTACAAGGGCGTGGCATTTCATTTATTACTGGTATTGAATATTTGCACCGCAATAAAAATAGAGTCAGCAATCAGGTTTGGGCTTCCCTGACACATGATGGGCTCGGATTCCCATCAATGATGATTTATCGGCAGGACAAGCAACGTCCAGCTTTGCTCGAAGAAAAAAAAATACATCAAATCGCTGGATTAAAGCTGATTCCTGTGAATGAATGGCAGGTCCCGCGAGTTATCCGCCATGGAGACTTTCATTTTTCCCTGCTCATTTGCAGTGAATTGACTAATATAGCTTATCGGGCAGCCTTGCGCGGAAAAATAGATGCACTCTTTGTTCCTGAATGGAATCAAGACACTGAAACATTCAATGCTTTAGTTGAATCGGCGGCGTTGGATATTCACGCCTATATTATTCAATGTAATGATAGACAATATGGGGATAGTCGCATCCGTGCTCCTTTCAAGGATTCTTGGATGCGGGATATTGTTAGAATTAAAGGAGGAATTAACGATTATTTTGTGATTGGAGAAATTGATATTGATGTGTTGCGACAGTTCCAAAGCAGTCATCGTTCCCCTGAGGCTCCTTTTAAACCTGTTCCCGATGGCTTTATAATATCTCATCAGAGAAAAACGTTACCTAATGGGTAAGTATAATGAACATTTTGTTTTGCTTTGGTCGGCAAACAAAATCTACAGAAATTACTTTACAGTTTTCACATTAAAAATCCAATAAACATGGTCAAATGAACGGTATTTCAAATTCAGTTATCCTGTTAATTGCGCATGGGGCGACTACTGAAAGCTCTTGGCTCTCATACCGTAATATTGAGCGGGTGGTGAAGGTTGCGTTTCCATTGTCGCCGGTGCGCTGGGCGTTTACTGCGCCGGATACGGTCAGCGAGACTATTCAGGCAATCCAGGCCGAAGGGTTTTCCGGCATTGCGGTGCAGCCGTTGTTTGTTGCCGCCGGACTGGAATATAATTCTGTGCTGAGCAGCGTCGAAAGTCTTCAAAGGCTGAATATGAGAATCAGCGTCGGGCGTCCGCTGCTGGATTCTGTTGATGATCTGGACAGGTTTATCGAAGTCTTAATAAACGTGTTGCCGCTGGAAAGAACTACGGATGAGGCTATAGTTTTGATGGGACATAATAATGCCGATGGCTGTAGCGACCAGATATTTAATGCTTTGGCGGATGCGCTTAAACAGCGGGACCGCCTGATTTTTACGGCAACGCTGAAAGGCGCTTTGGATTTCGATTCTGTCAGGCGGGAGTTAACAGTCTGCGGAGTCAGGAAAGCGTATTTGCTGCCGCTGCTGATTGCCGCCGGCAATCATGCGTTAAAGGATTTAGCCGGAGGTGGCGAGGCAGCATGGCGGGTGAGGCTGGAACGCGACGGCATTAAATGCGCGACGGCGCTGAAAGGGCTGGGCGAATACGATAGTTTTGCGTCGATTTTTTGCGATAAATTGAAAGCGCAGAATTTGTAATTTAACAGGGATAGACAGGATAAAAGAAACCGTTTCATCCCGCAGGGCGGGAACATGAAGGCAATACATGTTTAACCACGAAAGGCACGAAAAAGCACGAAAAAATCAGTCAGCGAATTAATGCGGGTATTCTCCCCGCATTAATTCGCTGACTACGGTTTTATTTCTGTGACCTCTGGAGCAAAAAATGGTTCCACTTTCGTGTTTTTTCGTGCCTTTCGTGGTTAAGAAAGACTTCTCCGTGTCTCTGTGTCTTGTGGTTAAGAATAATGTATTTGGAGTGCAATGAATACTTTTCCTGTAAATCTGCTGCTGAAAAACCGGAAATGCCTGCTGGTCGGCGGCGGCAAGGTGGCTTCGCGCAAGCTGCTGAAACTGCTGGATTCCGGAGCCGGGGTAACTGTTATTGCCCCGGAATATTCCAGCCAGATTGGCGCTTTCGCGGCTGAAGGCAGAATAGCTCTGCATTCGCGCAGTTTTGAGGAAAGCGATCTGGACGGAGCCTTTCTGGTTTACGCCGCTACGGATGACCATGCGCTGAATTTGAAAATCACCGGACTGGCGGAGCAGAGGAATATCCTGGTGTGTTCGGTGGACCAGAACTGGATCGGCGGTTCGTTCATCACGCCGGCGACGATTCGCAACGATGAAATTACCGTGGCGGTTTCCTCCAGCGGGGTTGCCTGCCGGAAGGCCCGGCTGATTAAAGATAACCTGTCCCGGCATATTGCGTCGCTGGAAAATACTGAACTGCTGGTGATCGGCACGGATCACAATTATATTGCGCGGCAGCAGCGCGAACCGCTGCATCTCAGCGGCGCCGGACTGGAGCGGGCAGGGGGCATGATCGCTAATTTGTGGGGGATTCAGGGCTTTGTGCTGCTGAACACCTGCAACCGGATAGAACTGATCGCGGCGGCCCATATTTCGCCGCCGCTGCTTGACACTTTAAAACTGATTCTGAATTTCAACCAGCTTGAAAATGAACATTATTATGTTAAAACCGGGTTTGAGGCTTTTGCCCATTTATGCCTGGCGGCGGGCGGGCTTTTCTCGCAGACTCCGGGCGAGAATCATATTACCGCCCAGATGAAAGACGCCTGGCAGCGCGCGGAAGACAGGAACTGGGGCGGCAGCCTGATGAACACGCTGCGCGATCATGTGCTGCATGCTTCAAAACATATCCGGAATGCAACGACGGCATTGTTGAAAACGCGGGAGATCGAAGAGCTGGCTTATGATTTTATCGCATCCGCCATGCCGCAACTGTCCGGCTGCAATGCGGTGATCGCCGGAACCGGCCGCATCGGCGGCGGCATGAAAAAACTGCTTGCCGGCAAAGCCGGCCGCATTGAATGGCTTTATCACGCTCATCGTCCGGAAGCTGTGGAAAGCAATGTTTTTGTGGCGGAATTGAGAGGGATAAAAGATAAGCTGCCGGATGCGGATTTGCTGATTGCCGCGCTTGCGGCCGATCATCCGGCGATTACCGCGGAAATGGCCGGATTGTTCAAAACCGGGGCGGTGGTGATTGATTTAGGCGCGCCGCGCAATGTCGCGGAAGAACTCTCCGCGCTGCGTCCGGATATTATAATCGCGGATATGGATGAACTTAAAAAACGGCAGCAGCATAGCGCTTCCAAGATGGAAAAAGTTTTTGCCGCCGCCAGTCAAATAATCGGGGAACACCGGGAACTTTATGAAAAATTTGTCCAGAGCTATACTGACGGGAACCAGGGACAGCAGGCTTTCGCTTGCGCAGACGCGGCAGGCGATTGAACGGCTGAACGGGATTTTTCCGTCGCTGAATTTTGAGCTGGTCAGCATGTCTTCGCCGGGAGACCGCGACAAGGCGACCGATCTGCGCCTGGCGCCGGGCGATTTCTTTACCCGCGATCTGGACGAGGCGGCGCTGGAAGGGCGGATTGACTGCGCGGTGCATAGCGCGAAAGACCTGCCGGATGAACTGCCCGCGGGAATGGATCTGCTTTATCTGCCGTGGGCGGAAGACCCGCGCGACGCGCTGATTCTGCCGGAAGGCGTTGCCGTGATTCCGGCCACGCCGCGCATCGGCGTGAGCAGCGCCCGGCGTGATGATTACTGCCGCAGACGTTTTCCGGACGCCGCGATGCTCTCTATCCGGGGCAACATTGATCAGCGGATCAGGCAACTGGACAATGGCGACTATGACCTGTTGATTATGGCGGCGGCGGGACTTAACCGCATCGGCATGGCTGACCGTATTTCCGAATATATTCCGCTGCGCGAACTGACTCCGCCGCCGGGGCAGGGGCGGCTGGCGGTGACTTTCAGAAAAGGCGACAGCAGATTTAATCAGTTGCGCAAACTTTTTGTCAAACCGGTGATTTTCGCCGGGGCAGGCGCCGGAACGATTGACAATGTGACGCTGGGAACGGTTGAGGCGCTGAAGCATTGCGATATTTGTTTTTATGACGCCATTTGTCCAGCCGTCCTGCTGGAACTGCTGCCGGAAAGCGCGGAAAAAGTGGATGTCGGCAAACGCAAAGGCCGCCACGCGTTCTCCCAGGATGAAATTTCCAGGAAGCTGGTTGACGCCGCGCGTCGCGGCTTGGGCGTTGTCAGGCTGAAAGGCGGCGATCCGGGTATTTTCGGTCGTCTCGCCGAGGAGACAGCTCTGCTGGATGAATATGAACTGCCGTACCGGGCGCTGCCGGGCGTTTCCAGCCTGAATGCCGCGACTACAGCCAGCGGCCTGCTGCTGACCAGGCGCGGTTTGTCCAGAGGGTTTACGGCCGCCACCCCGCGCAAATCCGGATCGGATAAGATTGAATGGTTTTCCGCAACTGAAGCGAAGGCGTTCCCGAAAGTATTTTTCATGGCGGTTTCCGGGCTTCGCGAGGTCATGGAAGAACTCGAAGCCGAAGAATATCCGGCTTCGCTGCCGGTTTCGGTTGTGTTTGACGCCGGCGGCGACGAGGAGTTGATAATTTCCGGCGCGCTGGCCGATATTGCCGCCAAAGTTCCTGACAGCCCGCTGCCTGGCATTGTTATTGCCGGGGCCGCCGCCGATGATAAATTCCTTTTCCCGAAACACGGGGCGCTTGGCGGCATGCGGGTGTTGTTTGCGGGCAGCGCGGCCTTGGCGGAAACAGCGAAAGCCGCAATCCTGAATTTTGACGGGCGTCCGGCGCTGCGCCCGATGATTGAACTTATTCCATCCGCCAATGCGCCGGATGCGCTGACCAAAGCCGCCGCCGCTGACTGGCTGATTGTAACTTCTCCATCCGCCGCCCGGATACTTCTGGATGCGGCGCTTCGGGTGAAATTTGATCTGCGGCAACTGCCGTCGCTGGCGGTCTGCGGGCCGGGCACGGCGGAAAAATTTATCAGACACGGCATTTGCCCTGAAGTGTGCGCTTCGGAAAATTTCGGTTCGCAAGGCCTGCTGGACGCGCTCCGTGGAAAAATTCTGCCGCAGCATGCCGTACTGCGGCTGCGTTCCGATCTGGCCGGAGAGAAGCTGGATGCGGAACTGCGGAAAATGGCTGCATCCGTTGCTGATTTTGTGCTTTATAAAAACCAGCCGGCGCACTATGACAGGCTGCCGCCGTTTGACGCGGTGCTTTTTACCAGCGTTTCCGCGGTTGCGGCTTTTTTTGAAAATTTTCCGCCGTCAATGCTGGAGAATAAAATCGTCTGCGCCATTGGCAATCCCACCGCTTCCAAATTGAAGGAACTGTTGCCATGCGCTGAAATTGTGCAGGGAACGGCAGCGACAGTGGAATCTATGGTTTATGCGCTGGCAGTTAAACAAATCAGCAGTAAATTAGGGGAGCAGAAGTCAGAATGAAACCGGAAAATAACAGCCGGAATCTAGAAGTTAGAAGTTAGTAGCTAGTAGTTAGAATAATACAGAAAGCAAGTAGACGGTGGACAATAGACAAGGAACTTAGGGTAGAACTGAATTTCCAATATCCAACACGGAATGTCCAATGTTCAATGGGAACAGCCTAAAGACAGTGGAACTGGTTTCCTGGAGGGTTGCGCTCCGTCACAACCAGGATTTCAGGATTTCGCGTTTGACTGCGGGATCCGCAGTTTTATCAAATAAACGAAAAATAGAAATGAAACGTGACTGGTGACAGATAAAAAATAAAAAGAAAAAGGATTTCTCTGTGCCTTTGTGCCTCTGTGGTTAAAAAAGAGTTTCAAAGGAGCGA
>JBAWXM010000124.1:0-13493 GCA_037144075.1 Lentisphaerota bacterium
ATGACGGATAGTAGTGCAGAGTATAAAACTGTAGCATGCGATGCTGAAAGACTCTCCCAAGGCTGTCCAAAATGAAGAAAAAGATTTTTTGTGTCTCTGAGACTTTGTGGTTAAGCGGTTATGGATGATGTTCAAAATGAAGGAGACGGGAGTGTCCCTAATGTCCATGTTTGAAAAAACGTAAAAAAAACTAAAAAAAATATGGTAAAGGGTTGCAGGTCGCGGTTGTTGCGGTATAGTATACGCTCTTTTAGTTGACTTTTAATAAAGAATCAGTGAAACGTGATTCCGGTCACGGGGTACGCGTTCCGAAGATTGAGAAAGTGGCTGGCTTCGGAGGGTGGAGCTGTTTGCCGGAATTGAATAAAAAGTTGGGTTTTTAAGTAAAAAGAGGTTTTAAAGAGTATGGCAGTTTCAATCAGATTGAAAAGAACCGGATCAAAGAACAACAGCTGTTTCCGGATAGTTGTAATGGACAGGAAGACTTCCAGAGACGGCAGAGCGGTCGAATTTCTGGGTTTCTATGATCCCAGGCACAAAGATGAAAAAATTGACCTGGAAAGAGCCGACTACTGGCTTTCAACCGGTGCAATTCCGAGTGAAACCGTTCAAGGCATTCTCAAACGGGTAAGAAGCGGCGTCAAGATGACCGACAAAGTAAAAGTGAGCAAGCCTTCCAAGAAAGCCCTGGCCAAAGCCCAGGCTGTCTCTGCTGCTGCTGCCGCTCCGGCATCTGAAGCAAAACCTGCATAATGCAGTATTGAATTTGTAACCAAGGAACCATTAAAAGTGTTAAAGTCATTCGTTAAATTTTTTACCGGTGGTGGCAGTTCTGAAGAAAAGAAGCCGGTGCCCGGAGTTGAGGGCGGAGTCAAGGATCTCGAAAATTTTGTTGATTACGTTGTCCGTGCGCTGGTTGATTTTCCGGATGCGGTCAGAGTTTCTTCTGAAATCGGCAAAGATTGCAATATCATAAAGATCGACTGCAAGAAGGAAGACATCGGCAAGATCGTCGGCAAAAGAGGCAAGACCATTATGGCGATTCGCGCTCTGGTCAGCGGCGCCGCCGGACGTCTCCAGAAAAAAGTTTCAGTCGAGGTTAATGATTGATTTGCGAATTGATATCATAACGCTTTTCCCTGATATTTTTTTCGGTCCGCTCAAAGAGAGCATTATCGGCAGAGCAGTGAAGCAGGGGCTTGTTGAGATCAATGCGGTGAACCTGCGGAACTATACGCACGACGAGCGCGGAACTGTTGATGACAAGCCTTACGGCGGCGGACCGGGAATGCTGATGAAGGTCGAACCCCTCTTCGAGGCGGTGGAAGACCTCAGGACTGAGCAGTCGCTGGTGATTCTGACCAGTCCGCAGGGAGAGCGCTTTAACCAGAAGATGGCCGCAGAGATGACCGCGCATGACCATCTGATTATAATATGCGGACATTATGAAGGCGTGGATGAACGAGTACGCGCCGCGTTGATTGACAGAGAGATTTCTATCGGCGATTATGTGCTGACCAGCGGTAATCTGGCCGCGATGGTGATGACTGACGCAATTGTCAGGCTTCTCCCCGGGGTGCTGGGTTCCGATGATTCAAGCGTTGATGAGTCGTTTGCCAACGGTTTGCTGGAGTATCCGCAATATACCAGGCCGGTAGAGTATCGCGGCATGAAAGTGCCGGAAGTGTTGCTTTCAGGCAATCATGCCGGAATCGCCGCATGGCGGCTGAAGCAGTCGCAGGAGCTGACAAGACAGCGCAGGCCGGACTTGATAAGCAATCCTGACAATAAAATAAAATAAAACAATAATAGATATTGAATATAAAAAACTTGGAGGCTGAATATGAACATAATGGATAAAATCAGAAAAGAACAGTGCAAGCAGGACGTCACCGATTTTTCAACCGGCGACACTGTAAAAGTACACGTCAGAATCGTTGAAGGCACTAACGAGCGTATTCAGGTCTTCGCCGGTACGGTTATCGCCCGCAAAGGCGTAGGCATTCAGGAGACTTTCACGGTCAGGCGTGTTGTTTCAGGCCAGGGTGTTGAGCGCGTATTTCCGCTGAACAGCCCCCGTATCGCCAAGATCGAAGTTATCAGGCAGGGCAAAACCAGACGCGCCAAACTTTACTATCTCAGAACTAAGATCGGCAAGTCTGCCAGAGTTAAAGAACGCAGAACCTTGTAAAAGGGGCTTTTCTCCTTAAATTCTGCATAAAATGGAATATCTTTCCATAAATGATAAACTCCTCCTCCTGGAACAAAAATGCTGGGCTGAGGGGTTTTCATTTGTAGGCGGAGTGGATGAAGCCGGACGCGGCCCGCTGGCAGGGCCGGTTGTCGCCGCCGCCGTGGTTTTTCCGCGGGGAGTCCGTATTCCGGCGGTAAATGATTCGAAGCAGCTGACGGAACAGCAGCGGATTGAACTGCGCCAGGCGATCCTGGATGTTCCGGGAGTGCAATACGGCATCGCCGTGGTGTCGGTGGAGATGATTGACAAAATCAATATTCTCCAGGCGTCGCGGATGGCGATGCGGCAGGCGGTAAGCCATCTGCTAAAACTGGATTTTTTGTTGATAGACGGTTTGCCGGTGCCGGATATGCCGGCACCGTGCGAGGCGATAGTGAAGGGTGACGCAAAATCGGCTAGCATCGCCGCCGCAAGCATTCTGGCTAAGGTGTTCCGCGATGAATTGATGGTGGAACTGGCCGGACAGTATCCGCAGTATGGTTTTGAACAGCATAAAGGTTACGGCACTGCAAAGCATCTTGCGGCGCTGAAGACCTATGGCGTATGCGCGGTTCACCGCCGGTCTTTTGCGCCGGTGCGGGATATAATCAGTCCCCCGCCGGAACAGTTGAATTTGTTTCAGTAAAAACATCAGGTAAGATATTATGAAAAATTTACGGATAAAATCATATATTGCAAACAGGATCAGGCATATTTCTGATGACAGCCGAACATGCAGTCATTAAACGCGTTTGCATTATTGAATTAAGATAACACGAAACTTGAAATATTAGGATTTGAATAAAATGAGTAAATTTCCGCTTGAAACGATCCGTCACAGCACGGCGCATATCATGGCTGCGGCAGTGCAGCAGCTTTTTCCCGGAGTCAAATTTGATATCGGGCCTTCAACGGATGACGGTTTTTATTATGACTTCGATATGGAGCACCGGCTGACCCCGGAAGACCTGGAAAGCATTGAAGACGCCATGCGTAAAATCTGCAACCAGAAACTGGCGTTTGAAGTCGTTGAAATGGATCGCGCCGAAGCACAGGCGCTGCTTAAAGCCAAAGATCAGACGTTCAAGCTTGAACGTCTGGCGGATATTCCGGAAGGCGAAAAAATCACTTTCTACAGCTGCGGCGATTTTACCGACCTCTGCCGCGGCCCGCATGTGGAGCATTCCGGACAGATCGCGGCATTCAAGCTGATGTCTATCGCCGGTTCGTATTTCCGCGGCAAGGAAACCAATCCCATGCTGCAACGCATTTACGGAACCGCTTTTCCAGGCAAGCAGGAATTGCATGATTACCTGCAACTGATCGAAGAAGCCAAAAAGCGCGACCACCGCAAACTCGGCAAGGAACTGGATTTGTTCAGTTTCTCCGAAATGGTCGGCCCCGGCCTGGTGCTGTGGCATCCGAAAGGCGCGTTTATCCGCAATGTGTTTGAAAATTTCTGGAAACAGGAACATTATAAAAACGGTTATGATATGATCAATACTCCGCACATCGGGCGGAGCGAGCTCTGGCGTACCAGCGGACATCTGGATTTCTACAAGGACTCCATGTATGCGCCGATGAAAATTGACGACACTGATTATTATGCCAAACCGATGAACTGCCCGTTCCACATTGAGATTTACAAGTCAAAACTGCGTTCATACCGTGAACTGCCGCTGCGCTGGGCCGAACTCGGCACTGTTTACCGCTATGAAAAGAGCGGCGTGCTGCACGGGCTGCTCCGCGTCCGCGGCTTTACCCAGGATGATGCTCATATTATCTGCACTCCGGAACAGATTGAGGACGAAATCGCGGAAGTTCTGCGTTTCAGCCTTTCCATCTGGGATGCGTTTGGCTTCAAAGAAATCAAGCCTTACCTGGCTACCCGTCCGGAAAAAGCGGTAGGCGAACCGGAACACTGGGACAAGGCGATGGTATCATTGCAGAAGGCGGTCGAAAAATGCGGACTCAAGTGTGAAGTTGACGAAGGCGGCGGCGCGTTTTACGGACCGAAGATTGACCTGAAAGTAAAAGACGCCATCGGCCGCGAATGGCAGATTTCCACCATTCAGTTTGACTTCAATCTGCCGGAACGCTTCGATATGACCTACATCGGCGAAGACGGCCAGAAACACCGTCCGTTCATGGTGCATCGCGCCCTGCTCGGTTCAATAGAGCGTTTCTTCGGCATTCTCGTGGAACATTATGCCGGGGCGTTTCCGCTCTGGCTGGCGCCTGAGCAGGCCAGAATTCTACCGATTACCGAGCGCCAGCACGAATATGCCCGCAAACTGTTCAAGGACTTGCGCGGACAGGGATTCCGCGTTGAGCTGGATGTGCGCTCCGAAAGCGTCGGTTCCAAGATCAAGGACGCCCGGAATCAGCGCATCCCGTATATGCTGATTATCGGCGACCGCGAAATGGAGAACGGCAACGCCGCGGTGCGTTCACGGCGCGAAGGCGAAATGGGAGAATTGACAATTCCTGCTGTAATTGAAAAAATGCGATTTGAAATTGAACAGAAAATATGATAATATTATATGATAATCAAATCTCGTGTGTTTTGATGTTGAAAAAAATAACTGGAGGGTACTCGTATCGCTAAGCTGATTAAACCGGCAGATGTTTCATTTGCGTCTCGTGAGATCCGTCTTATTGACGCAGATGGAGAGCAAGTAGGCGTTGTAACTTATGAAAATGCCCGCAAGATGGCTATTGAAGCCAAGCTGGACCTTGTCCTGGTTGCGGAAAAATCCGATCCGCCGGTCTGCAGGATCATGGATTACGGCAAGCTGACCTATGAGCAGAAGAAAAATATCAAAGCTCAGAAAAAGCATGTCATCACCCAGAAGCTGAAAGAAGTAAAGTTTCACATCAATATTGATAAACATGATTATGATTATAAATTGAAACACGGGTTTGAATTTCTGGAGAAAGGGGCTAAATTAAAAGTCTCTTTAGTTTTCAGAGGCCGTGAAATGGCTCATAAAGAGATCGGTTTCGAGCTGATGGAGCGGATCATGAACGACCTCTCCAAGCACGGAACTGCTGAAGAAAGGCCCAAGTTGCTTGGGCGTAATATCAGCGTCACTTTCTCTCCTCTCGGGAAAAAGTGAAAATAAACGCCGGGAATGGCTGGCATCGGCCGTCCTGGATAAACAGTTAACAATGTAGAATAGGAGTTTAACTAACGATGCCCAAGCAGAAGACAAGGAAATGTGCCGCGAAGCGGCTCAAGAGAACAGGGACCGGCAAGTATCGTCACCATAAAGCCGGCGGTCGTCACCTCCTCACCGGAAAAAGCGCCAAGCGCAGACGCCGTCTGGGACAGGATGGAGCAATAGGCAAGACTGAAAGAAGGCGCATTAAAGCCGCTCTTCCGTACGGCCTCTAATCCATTAACATCATCCCAGGAGGAATTTAATCATGTCAAGAGTAACTTGTGCAGTACCTTCCCGCAAAAGACGCAAGCGCGTTTTAGAGCAGGCTAAAGGTTTCTACGGATGCAGCAGCAAGAACATCCGTACCGTCTATGACGCCGTGGACAAAGCCATGCGCCATGCCTTTGTAGGACGCAAACAGAAGAAACGTCAGTACCGCAGACTGTGGACCGTGCGTATCAACGCCGCCTGCAGAATTAACGGTACCACTTACAGCAAATTTATCAACGGTCTGAAGAAAGCCCAGGTTGAGCTGAACCGCAAGGTTCTCGCCGATCTGGCTGTAACCGAACCGCAGGAGTTTAAGGCTCTGGTCGAGAAAGTTACGCAGGCCTGAGCAGTTTGTTGATAGAACATTGAAAGCTTGAATTGGAGGCCTGTGCTTTCCACTTCAAGCTTTCTTCATTTTAAGCCGGAAGTCAAAATATTATGTCAAATCCAATCATTCAAAAGATCGATTCCGCTCTCAGCGCCGCCGAGGCGAAGCTGTTGAACGCGGTGACTGAAGCGGAAATTGAAGAAGTCAGAATCGAAATTCTCGGACGCAACGGTCTTTTCCCCGCTTTGAGCAAGGAAATGGGCGCGGTTCAACCGGAAGACCGCAAAGCGGTCGGGCAGGCTTTTAATACTGGCAGAACCCGTTTTCAGGAACTGCTGGACGGCGCGAAACAGCGGCTGGCCGCCGGCAGCGGGGCAAAGCGCAGCGACGAACTTGATCTGACCCTGCCGGGACGGCTGCGCAAGCTCGGCCATAAGCATCCGGTCACTAAAGTCATTGACGACAGCGTGGCGATTTTCCGCCGGATGGGGTTTATTGTTGCCGACGGACCGGAAATTGAGACGGTTTACCATAATTTTGACGCGTTGAACACTCCCGCCGATCACCCTTCGCGTGATCCGGGCGACACTTTTTATTTTAAGGACGGCAGACTGCTCCGGACGCAAACTTCGCCGGTGCAGATCCGCGTCATGGAAAGCCAGGAACCGCCGGTGCGCATTGTCGCTCCAGGCCGCTGTTTCCGCCGCGACACGCCTGACGCCACTCACAGCATGAACTTTCACCAGATCGAAGGTCTGTATATTGACCGCGATGTTTCGCTGGCCGATTTGAAGAGCATTCTTCAGGCTTATGCCCGCGAACTGTTCGGGCCGAATGTTTCAATCCGGCTGCGCCCGCACTTTTTCCCGTTCACCGAGCCCAGCGTCGAATACGACTTCTCGTGCATTATGTGCGGCGGCAAAGGCTGCAACGTCTGCAAGCAGTCCGGCTGGCTGGAGATTGCAGGCGCCGGGATGGTTGATCCCAATGTGCTTAAGGCCGTCGGCTACGATCCGGAAATCTGGAGCGGATTCGCGTTCGGAATGGGGATTGAGCGTATTGCCATGATCCGTTACCGCATTAACGATATCAGGCTGCTGTACGAGAACGATACCAGATTCCTTGAACAGTTTTAACCGGAGCGCAAATAATGAATATTTCATATAACTGGCTTTCACAATATGTTGATATATCCTGCGGCGTCGAGACGCTGGCAGCCAAGCTGACCATGGCGGGAATCGAAGTCGAAGCGATTGAACGTTCCGGCGGAATTCCGGAAGGCATTGTCGTCGGGGAAATCCTGGAACGCAAGCCGCATCCTGACGCGGATAAACTTTCCGTATGCCGTGTTTCCAATGGCAAAGAGGAGTTGCAGGTGGTCTGCGGCGCGCCGAACTGCGACGCCGGCAGTAAAGTTCCGCTGGCGACAATCGGCGCCACGCTTACCGACAAGGCAAGCGGCGAATCGTTCAAGATCAAGAAATCTAAATTACGCGGCGTTGAATCTCACGGCATGCTTTGCAGCGGTCGCGAACTAGGGCTGGATGATGATCATTCCGGCCTGCTGATTCTGGACAGCGCGTTGAAGACCGGAACTCCGCTGGCTGAACTGTTTCCCGGCGATACCATGTTCGAACTGGAAGTCACGCCGAACCGTCCGGACTGGCTGTCGCACTGGGGCGTGGCACGCGACCTCGCCTGCCTGCTTGACAAGGATGCCGCCCTGCCTGAAATAAAGGCTCCGGTTCCGGCGAAGAAGGAAGATACCGCCAATCTGGTTACGGTGCTCGACCAGGAGCTTTGTCCGCGCTATACTGCCAGGGTTATCCGCAACGTCAAAGTCGCGGAAAGCCCGGAGTGGCTGAAAGAGCGTCTGCTCAGCATCGGGCTGCGCCCGATCAACAACGTGGTGGACATTACCAATTTTGTGCTAATGGAACTCGGTCATCCGCTGCATGCGTTCGACCTGGATAAACTCTCCGGAAACCGCATCGTCGTCAGGCGTGCCGCCGACGGGGAAAAGATGACCATGCTGGATGACAGCAAGCTGGCGCTTAAGCCGAACCATCTGGTGATCGCCGACGCTGAAAAGCCTGTAGCGCTGGCCGGGATTATGGGCGGACTTGATTCCGGCGTGACGGATTCCACCGTCAATGTCCTGCTGGAAAGCGCCGCCTTTTTCACCTCCAATATCCGCGCCTCATCCCGCGAACTGGGGATTTCTTCCGATTCATCGCACCGCTTTGAACGCGGTATTGACTGGAATATGGTCGAGACCGCCAGCGACCGCGCCACGTCCTTGATTCTGGAGCTGGCGGGCGGCGAGCTGGTCAACGAATTGGTGGATATTCAGGGCATAAAACCTGAATTCGAGCCGGTGGTGTGTCGCTTCGAGCGCATCCGCAAACTGACCGGGGTTGACTTGAGCAACTGCCGGATAGTGGATATTTTCAAGAAACTACGCCTCGGCGTTTCCGATATTGACGAGGTCAAATGCGTTGTAATTCCGCCGTCATTCCGGCTGGATATTGAGCGCGAAGCCGACCTGGCGGAAGAAGTCGCCCGCATCAACGGCCTGGATGCCGTGCCGGTTGTGCCGGTCACCTCGAAGTCGGTCGCGTCTTTCTCTAAAGATGCATACACCGGGCTTCAGGGGCTCCGCGACGAGCTGACCGCTCTGGGACTCTATGAATGTCTCCACTACAGCACGGTCAGCGATAAATCCGCCTTGAGCGACTCCAGATTCGTGTCTGAAGATGTGATCCGGATGGACAATCCGCTGAGTCTGGATCTGGTCTGCCTGCGTCCGTCGCTGCTGGGCGAAATGCTTGCCACGGTCGAACGCAACATCTCGCGCAAAAATCTCGATCTGCAGCTTTTTGAAATAGACAATGTTTTCTGCGGCAATCCGCAGAAATTCCCGGAGGAAAGACTTGAATGCTGTATCGTCCTGACCGGACACAGGCATCCGGAACGCTTCTCCGCCGAACGCGGCGAGCTTTATGACTTCTATGACCTGAAAGGGTTGACTGAAGCCTGGTTTACCGCCCGCGGGATCGAGAAGTTCCGCTTCGAGAAAGCGGAAGACGACAGATTTGCCCCCGGACGCTGTGCCGCGGTCATGATTGACGGCAAATGCGTCGGCCATATCGGCGAACTGAACAGCAGGTATTCAACTAAATTCCGTTCCGGATATCCGATTTTCCTGGGAGTCTTCGAGACTTCCGCGATATTTAAAGCGAAGCTGGAATCCCCGTTGTATTCACCGCTGGCGATGTTCCCGTCAACCACCCGTGACGTGGCATTTCTCGCCGACCAGTCGCTGCAGCATCAGGCCGTGGTTGACTTTATCCGCGGCGCCAGATTGAAAAATCTCGAAAAAGTCGAACTGTTCGACATCTTCACCGATGAAAAAGCGGTTGTAGCGGGCAAAAAGAGCATGGCTTACACCCTGACCTTCCGCAGTTCCGAACGTACTTTGACGGACAAGGAAGTCAACGAAGCTTTCGACAAACTGCGCGAAAAGCTCAGTGCGGAACTAAAAGTGGAACTACGCTGATACCCCAGTAATCTCTAGAACTCCGGGCGTTAAACACCCGGAGTTTTTTAATTTACGGGGCTTATGATAAACTTTTTTTAGATTTATTGTTGACGTTAAGGATATGCTGTATTATATTTATGGGAAAAGTTAAGCATAAATTAAACGAAGTATAAGTTAAACATTATAACGGAGGCGAAAATGAAAAACAATCCTAACGGCTGGCCGATTATTTCGAAATGGCTGGGAATCAGAGAAAAAAGGCAGGTTGACCTTTCCCGGCACCTCAATATCACCCCGTCCGCCATTTCTCAAATCAAAAATGGCGATATTCTGTTAAGCGCCGCTCAGATGGCTTCCGTGCTGGATTATCTTGACGTCAGCGACGAGGATATCAGCCTGTTTTATACCGAAGTGTTCAATGCTAGAATCGGGATCGGCGCCGGCGGACAGGAGGAACTGCTCAGGATAAGAAATAAGTTTACAGTTCAACTGACATGTCCGGAGCACGGCGGCGGGAAGACGCGGAAACCTCGTGCGGTTGCAGCTCGTGGAAATGATGAGGCGGTGGCGGTCAAACGCGGCGATCTGCTGGATGTTCCGGTGCTCAGTTTCGCGCAGGCCGCCGGATATGAACCGGCTATCGAACCGTTTGACGACTTTGCCCGCGACTGCTCCGATGAAACTGCCATGTTCACCGAGGCGCGCCCCGGATTTTTTGCCCTGCGGGTGGAAGGTGACAGCATGTCGCCGGAATATCCCAACGGCACTATTTTATTAGTGGCAGGCGGCGAATATCCGCAGCGCGGCGATATTGTCGTGGCCAAACTCAGTACCGGACAGGTGGTGGTCAAACGCTACAGCCGGAAAGACAATTTCATCAAACTGGAATCGGAAAACCCCAGCGGCATGAATTTCTCCTGGCACTGCAAGGAAGACCCCGGCTATGTGCTGTGGATGTATCCGGTAATCGAAGTAACCCTGAAACTCCGCAGCCGCCGCTGGGAGCGCACCCGCAACGGTTTTTCCGTAGCGGATTGATTTTAATAACATTGGCAGAGAAATCATGATAATATTGCATTTCAGGATTGACAATATAGCATATATGCGATAATATATTTATTGAGTAAACACAGGGAAGAGATGTGAGTAAGAAAATATATGTTCCGGTAAAACAGGTCAGGGAGTTTATTGACGACCAACCGGAAATGGTCAGAATCGAATATCTGAATATCGTTGATCAGCTTGAAAAAGATGGACGTCTGGTAGAGCCATACGGCAAGAAATTGAAAGAGAACCTGTTTGAGATCAGGGTAAGACGCGGCGGCAATGTCAGAGTTTTCTATTTCTATTTTGAAAACGATCTGATTTTCGGAGTTCATGCTTTCGTTAAAAAATCTCAACAGACACCGCAGCAGGAAATTAAAAAAGCGGAAAAAACAATTTCTCTAATCAGGATGGATGGATATCATGAATGAAAAAGCCATTAAAAAGCTCAGAGCTGAACATTTGCGGCAGGCCGATGCTATCCGCAAACTGCCGGACTATGCGCGGCAAATCACGGAATTCAGCATTGAATACAATATCGCCAGGGAATTACATCGCGCCAGGCAGCACGCCGGAATTTCACAGGCGGAACTGGCCAAACGTCTTAAAACGACGCAATCCGTTATTTCCCGGCTTGAAAGCGGACGCGCTAATATTTCCGTTGCCAAACTCAACGAATATGCTATTGCCTGCGGTGGGCACTTACAGGTAAAAATAACCGCATGAGAAATCCTGGAAAAGATAAAACATTGCGGATTTGTACCCGCCGCTGGGAACGCACCCGCAACGGTTTTTCCGTAGCGGATTGAGGAAGCATGGACTGATGTCCATGATACAATTCAATAACCGGTAGGATAGAACATGAAAAGAAGCGTATGGTTAACGTCATTTGTACTTTTGTCACTGCTTTGCGGCTGTGAATCCATGGAGGAACCGGATAACAAGGATTATGACCGCCAGCAGGGCTTGACAACTGTCACGCACGGGGACGTGTGCTATAAATTCCATGCGGAGAAAAGGAAGCTGGACAATCAGACGCAAATAGCTATTGAACTTTTATCGGATAACACATCAATCTGTGTTCAGGATTGCCGGTCCGGCATAGACCCGGACGGGGTGGAATGGTTTGTGGTATATTTCGAGGCGAAACACAAGCGCGATCAAAATGTTACGGATCATTTCATCGATAATGTTTCCGTGAGAGTGGCTGCCGTGGACAAGTTTTCGCAAAAAGGAACTTTGGGCGGCACCATACCGGCCATTAAAGGGAATATTACGATGGTCTATAAAGGCGCCGTCTCCTTTGAAGATAACTTTAAGTTAAAATACTTTAAAGAAGACATGAAGAATCCTGAACCGCCGAAAGTCCAGTCTCAACCCAAATTAGAGACGCCCAGACCAAAACAGTAATTAATTAATACAGCCTAGCACGGAGACGCGAAGTCACGAAAAGAAGACAAGTTACTGTGAAAGAGTTTCGCGTTGCTGGCGCTTCAGTTATTGCCATTCTTTCAGTTTTTTCACCTCATTCTCCCGTCCGGTTTTTCTGATAGAGGACAGCCATATTCTCAAGCGTTATGGCTACATCCGGGTGATCCGGTCCGAGGGTATTCACCCGAATCAACAGCGCGCGCTTGAATAGCTGAGCGGCTTGCTCGTACTGGTTATTTGAATAGTACATACTCGCAAGGTTGTGCAGACTCCTGGCAAATTCAGGATGGTTCGAGCCGAGAGTCTTTTCGTAGATACCAAGTGCTCGTTTATAGAGTGGTTCTGCTTGCGAGTAATAGCCTTGAAGACAATAAAACAATGCGAGGTTGTTCAGTATCTTGGCTACATTTGGATGATCCGCGCTAAAGGACTTCTCAAAAATTGCGAGAGATCGCTTGTATAGTGATTCAGCCTGTGAGTTATTTGTTTGGACACGGTAGAACTCTGCAAGTCCGCAAAGGATTGTGGCTACATCAGGATGGTCTGCACCGAGTGTCTTCTCTGCAATTGCGAGTGATCGCATGTATAATGGTTCAGCCTGTGAGTACTGCCTCTGGGATTCATAGAAAACTGCGAGGTTGTTCAGACTTCGAACCACGTAACGATGGTCTGCGCCGAGTGTCTTCTCTGCAATTGCGAGTGATCGCTTGTATAATGGTTCAGCCTGTGAATATTTACCTTGGGAATAATACAAAATCGCGAGATTGTTAATCGCGGCAGCCAAATCTGGATGATCTGCTCCGAGCGTTTTTTCGTCAATCTCAAGAGCTCGCTCGCAAAGCGGTTCGGCCTGAGTGTACCAGCCTTGAACCCGGTACAATTCAGCGATATTGTTCAAGATTATAGCTACCTTGGGATGATTCCTCCCAAGAGACTTTTCGCCAATCGCCAATGCACGTTTATATAGAGGTTCGGCTAGTGCATACTTAGCTTGATCCGCATATAGCTTCGCAATATTATCCAAGCTAGTGGCAACATCAAGATGATCTGTCCCGAGTACTTTTTCTCTGATAGCTAATGAGCGTTTGTATAAAGGTTCGGCCAATGCATATTGACCTTGGGCGCGGTATTGTTCCGCTAAGTTGTTCAGGCTCGTGGCAATATTGGGATGATCTGGTCCGGTGGTTTTCTCTGCTATTTTCAATGCTTTCTTAGCGACACGCGCGGCACGCTCATATTGCCCTGCCCAGTAAAGCTCTATGACTTTCTGATTTAGACGATCCCATTCAGTGTCTGAGTTCCGAAACATTAAAGAGACTGAGCGTAGCATCTGTAATATAAACAAGTTAGTCTTGTTAATGAATATTATCATTTATTAATATACGCATTCCTCTTTAAATTTATGAGTAAATTTTTACGCGAATTACACTATGGAGCTGTCAAGAAATAAACTTGACAAGTCTCGCGAAATATCCCGAAGAG